>WLJI01000181.1 GCA_009701845.1 Actinomycetota bacterium | reverse complement strand
GGGGTTCCCCGACATCCGAGGCAGTCGCAGGTCGAGCACCAAAAGAGTAAGTGCTATCGCGAACACTGCGTCTGTGAAGAACGCTATGCGGCCGAATTCAGGCTCCTCGCCGCGTTCCCAGAACTCGACTGCGTCGACCTCTCGCTGCACAGGTTCCACGCTTCTTCCATCGACGTAGGCGGGAGTGTTAGTCGATTTTTCGCTCTTCGGTTCATCAGCGTCTTGGGCCACAGCTCTGACTGTAGCCATCATCTACCCCGCGATTCTGTTCTGTGACAGAGCGTCGCTAGCCGGTACCGGGTCCCAAAAAGAGACTGTCAAGGAGGGCTAGTGCAATTCACTCCGAGCGAGTGCAGGACTCGCTAGGTGCGTTCAAGAGATTGCTCAGCGCCCTT
This sequence comes from Actinomycetota bacterium, assembly GCA_009701845.1. Classification (GTDB taxonomy): domain Bacteria; phylum Actinomycetota; class Acidimicrobiia; order Acidimicrobiales; family Microtrichaceae; genus IMCC26207. The sequence goes on along the minus strand of WLJI01000181.1, from coordinate 4,390 downwards.
ACTGACCTGCGGTGAGCAGGGCTTGCATTTGCTCGATCTCTGCTTGCTGAGTGTCGATCACACCTTGAGCCAACTTGAGCGCCGCAGGATTCTTGCCTTCCTTGAGCTCGGTTTGGGCCATCTCAATTGCGCCTTCGTGATGGGCAATCATCAGCTCGAGATAGAGGCGATCAAGATCGGCACCCGTAGCAGCGGAAAGTTGCTTCGTTTGGTCCTCGGTCATCATTCCGTTCATCCCAGACTCAGACGGAGATCCCCCGGTCATGTCCATCCCGTCCATCCCCTCCATCCCGTCCATGCTGCTGTCGGACTCAGCCACTGCTCCCCACTCCTTGAGCCAGGCCTTCATCTGCGCGACCTCTGGGGCTTGAGCATCACGAATCTGCTGAGCAATCACTCGAACCTCGGCCTCTCCCCCAGAGGTCGCTGCGGGCTCGGCCAAGACAAGATCCGACATCTCGATGGCCTCTTGATGATGAGAGATCATCTGCGTCAGGAACGTCACGTCAGCGGCATTATGCGCAATGCTCCCTTGGGTTCGCTCAACGGAGGTTGTGGGGTCTGCCGAATCATTTCCACTCGTGCAGCCCCCGGCAAGCAGCAACATGGCTGCTCCGGTGGCCACTGCCAGAAGAATGAAACAACTCTTACGCAAGCCGAGTCTCATCTGATCAATCTAGTTGACCGCTGTAAAGCTGCTGATCCGGGTGCTGCCCCAAACGCGACGGGGAGACCACCAGCACCTAGTCGTGCTCAGGAGCGCCACAATCGTGGCATTCAGGCTCAAACGTGGCATGAGCAATGCTGAAGCGGTCATGCAACATGAGGCGCGCTGCATCAGCAAGTTCCTGGGCCTGATGAAGGTCAGCTCCGTCTTCGAGTTCTAGGTGTGCAGTCAGCGCGGTGGCCTCGGAATCAATGCCCCATATATGAAGGTGATGAATAGAACGGATCCCGGCCATTGACTCAAGAGCGACCGTTACCTCGGTGGGTTCAATTCCCTTGGGGGTGACCTCTAACAACACCATGACGGTGTCTTTCATGAGTCGCCATACGCCCACCAGAATCAGCATCGAGATCAAAATTGATGCTGCGGGATCAGCCCATAGAGCATCAAAGAAATAGATTGCAGCGGCGGCCAACATGACGCCGAAGGAGCCGAGCGCGTCAGCCACAAGATGCCAAAAAGCCGCTCGAATATTCAGATTCTTGCCACCACTTCGGCTCAGATACCAGGCACTGCCAGCGTTCACCACAAGGCCCAGAAGGCCAATGGCTGCTAGAGGCAATGGGTCGAGCGTGGTGGGATTCGAGAATCGCCCTACTGCCGTGACCACCACCCAGCCCGTTAGCGCAAGAAGCACTGCACCATTGAGAAGCGCACCGAGGATCTCTGCTCGAGCCAACCCGTAGCTCTGGCGAGGAGTGGCAGGACGAGCAGCCAGGCCTTGGCCAATGAGTGCAACAATCAGGGCCACCACATCGCTGGCGTTATGCAACGAGTCAGCCAGAAGCGCCAGCGAACCAAGTATCAAGCCAACGGCAACCTGAGCCCCGAGCAGCAGCGTGTTTGCACCGACAGCAAACAGAAGCGCATTTTTCTGCGCCCCGCGAACATCATGGCTGTGACTGTGACTGTGACTGTGACTGTGACTTTGGCTGTGCATGCCAGCGCTTGCAGCACTCTGCACATCCGCGCTTGCAGCACTCTGCACATCCGCGCTTGCAGCACCGTGCAGCGGGTCACCATCATGCTGCTGACCAGTGCTCATAGGGCGATCGTATCGCCGTAGGCCCTCGACGCATCGCTCCTCGATCAGTAGAGATCCGAGGATGACCTGATCAGGAGAGGCCGGAAGCACTCCAGACCGGCCCGGGGTTGAACTGCACATACCCGCAGTTTGATCGAATGTGTGGGTTAAATCAGCACCAATCACCCATTTTGAGCGCAGATACCTTTAGAGGAATAGGATCTTGCGGATGGCAACGTATAAGCCCAGTCAGGTGGCAGAGATTCTTGGTGTGAGTCCAGACACAGTTCGCAGATGGTGCGAGGAGGGCAGATTGAGAAGCACCGAGAACAGCGGTAGAGGCCGCAGCATCGATGGAGCTGATCTTGTTGACTACCTGAGCAACCAGAGCACAGCCTACGAACCTGACTCGGTCCTTCGGCAGTCTGCTCGCAACCGCTTTACGGGAATCATCACCCGGGTGGAGCGCGACAAGCTCGTTGCGATCGTAGAGGTTCATGCTCCGCCGCATCGCGTGGTGTCGATGATGACCCGAGAAGCTGCCGATGAACTCGACCTGCAGCCGGGTGACCTAGCAACAGCCGCAGTGAAATCCACCAACGTGGTCATAGAGCTACCCACCACGTAGAGGGAACGAGAAAAGATCATGCCAAGCACTCAGACAAACCACAGCAGGCCGGCCTCGGCCACTGGCTCACATCCCTTCGTTGCGCGACCTACCGTTCTGCTCGCCGCACTACTCACTGCTCTACTCGCCGGCCTGCTCGCCACTTCTTGCAGCTCAACAGCGAAGAGCAATTCAGCAGCTGCGAATTCGGCCGCTTCCAGTTCCTCTGGCGGGGCTCAGCCTGTGGTCTCGGGCAAGATTTTGGTTTCCGCAGCCTCAAGTTTGACACTGGCCTTCACTCAGATCAGCGAGGAATTCATGAAGGCATATCCAGAGGCCGAGATCACGCTCAACTTTGGATCCTCAGGACAGCTCGCGACGCAGATTGAACAAGGCGCTCCCACTGACTTAGCAGCATTCGCTGATGCCGCTCCGATGCGGGAGCTCGCTCAGGCAGGGCTCATTGTTCAGCCCGCACAGGTCTTCGCTCGCAACCAACTAACGCTAGTGACCAAGTCCGCAGCAAAGAGCCCGATCTCTTCTTTGTCGGACCTCGGCGACCCTCTAGCCCTCGGCAAGCTAGGGACGGTCTCGCTCTGTGAAAAAACTGCTCCCTGCGGCAAGTATGCAGAACAGGCCCTTCTTGCGGCTGGGGTCAGCATCCCCGAGAGCAAGATCACAAGAGGTGCCGACGCTCGAAGCACCTTGAGGGCCGTTACCGAAGGGGATGCCGATGTGGCGATTGTCTATGCAACTGATGCTCTGGCCGCCGCAGCAGAACCGAGAACCGCTAGCCGAATCGACTCGGTTCCCATCCCGGAAGAGTTCAATATCACCAGCACGTACGTGATGGCAGAAACCACTCAGGCCTCAAACAACACAGTGGCCTCAAACAAAGCAGTTGCACAGGCGTTCATGCAGTACGTGCTCTCTCATTCCGGGCAGGACCTGCTGAGCGAGGCCGGATTTCTGTCACCATGACCGCAGCCACAGCATGATCGCTGCCACAGCATGATCGCAGCCACAGACCGGCAGAGGTCATTACTTGTCCCCGCACTTGCCGCCTTAGGGGCACTGTTCTTTGCCGTGCCGCTACTCGGCCTTCTCCGCCGAGCCTCGTGGTCCACACTTTTTGCCGACCTGTCACTCCCCGACTCAATCAGCGCGTTTCGACTGTCCTTAATCTGCTCGCTGAGCGCCACCGCTCTAGCGGTCATCTTTGGCCTTCCCTTGGCTCTACTGCTGGCTCGAGGCAGGTTTTGGGGTCGTTCGCTGCTGCGCGGGTTGATTCTTCTTCCCTTAGTTCTGCCACCCGTAGTTGGCGGCATTGCTCTGCTCACTGCTTTTTCACGCACAGGAATTGTTGGGGAATTTCTCTACGACTGGTTTGGGATTCAATTGACCTTCAGTACAGCAGGGGCGATTCTGGCTGAGACCTTTGTTGCCTTGCCTTTTTTTGTGATTACCGTTGAGGCTGGTCTTCGCTCTTTCGATTCACAGTTTGAAGATGTGGCGCGCACGTTGGGTGCCGGCCCAGGTGAGACCTTTAGACGAGTCACTCTGCCGATCATCGCACCTAGCTTGATTGCTGGAACAGTGCTGGCCTGGGCGCGGGCGCTTGGCGAATTTGGGGCCACGATTACGTTCGCTGGAAACATCATCGGTCGGACCCAGACACTGCCGCTAGCTATCTACGCTCAGCTTGACTCAAACCCAGATGCCGCAATTGCCCTCAGTCTGGTGCTGCTCGTCGTCTCGCTAGCCATCCTGATCTCGTTGCGAGACAAGTGGCTGCGCCCGATGTGAACAAGGTTCCGCAAAAAGCAGAATCCCCTGCCGTAGCAGGGGATTCTTTGTGTGGGCGTACGCAGACTCGAACTGCGGACCTCTTCCGTGTCGAGGCCCTCGAAGCAGCCCGCCGTTCCGGGCCGAAATCGCTGGAACCACTGCAACCACGGCGATCTGACTACCGAACGTTGTTGGTCAGTGCTAGCTGGTTTCGGCCCTCTGACGGGACCTATGCGGGACAGAT
>WLJI01000180.1 GCA_009701845.1 Actinomycetota bacterium | reverse complement strand
GGCCCGGTGAAGGGCCCCATCGTTCGTACTTCTTGGAGGGTTCTCTCTGGATGCTTAGGCTCCGAGTGAGGTTCCTGCAGAGCTGAAGGTGCTTTTGGTGCCGTTGGCGAGGAAGGTGACTGCGCCGATGCAGACCACAGCGATGAGCGCTACCAGGAGTGCGTACTCCACAAGGGAGGCTCCTCGTTCGGTCTTAGCGTGTGCTTGCATCCATGCTTTGATGAAGTTGAACTGTGTTGACATTTTGTTTCTCCCTTTAGGTTAGGTAGTGCTGGATCAGGTTCTCTTTCGAACCCCTTGGTCGAGATCCGTGAAAGTGGTATCGACTTCCTAGAGCAGACCTTTACTAATTCTTTTCTTTTATTTGAGATTTTCTTTCAGGCCTTCAGCTCAAGCTGACAATCGCTTCTTCAGCTCAAGCTGACAATGCCCATTCGCACTGCCTGCAGCACAGCCTGAGTCCGGTCACGTGCATCAAGCTTCTGATAAATCGACGCCAGGTGGTTCTTGACCGTCTTCTGCGAGATGAACAATCGCTCGGCTACCTCGGGGGTTGAGCAACCATCTGCGATGAGTTGAAGAACTTCTTCTTCCCTTCGAGTGACGATTCTCTCTTCGTCGGCATCTTGTGGCGGTTCAAGCTTTCGCAATTCATCGAGCATTGAGCGCGCCAAGTGTGGAGAGAGCACCGTGTCTCCCTCTGCTGCAAGACGCACCGAATCGGCAATCTCGTTCGTCGAGCAATCCTTTGTGAGGTAGCCGATTGCACCCGCACGGATGGCGTTCGTCAGTACCTCTTGGTCTGCGTGCATCGTGAGCATGACGATCTTGGATTTATTGCCGGTGGACTTGAGCAATCGACAGGCTTCAACTCCGCCGCAGTTGGGCATGGTGACATCCATCAAAATCACGTCTGGTTTGAGTGCTTCAGCCATTGTTACGGCCTCGAGGCCATCACAGGCCTCTCCGACAACTTCAAAACCAGATTCGGTCATAGACCGTCGAAGCCCCTCGCGAAGCATCCGATGGTCATCTGCCAACATCAATCGAATCGTCATGTGTCTTTCCTCCTAGTAGTACTGCTTCTTCCTGAACTAGTTGCATTGGCTGCGACGTGGCCGCTCGGAGGCTGCACCTCAGCCGTGGCTGGCTGCAGAGTGCAGCGCACTCGGGTCCCTCGTCCTGGGGCGCTCACAATCTCGAAACTGGCGCCCACGCTGGCCGCCCGCTCGCGCATGCCTAACAACCCGTACGAATCCAAACGACCAGCTCGACCCTGCTCAAAGCCCACACCGTTGTCAGTGATGTCCACAAGGGCCCGTTGACCATCACAACGCCACACCACACGGACAGCGGTCGCAGAAGCGTGCCGTTCAACGTTGGTGAGAGCTTCCTGAGTGACTCGCCACATCTCGCGTTCTTGAAGTATGGGAAGCCGCGCTGTCTCTTCAGCTTCAACATGAACCTGAACTGCGCTTCGCTCGGCCACACGCTCGGCGTACTGCTCAAGAACTTGGCCCAAGCTTCGCTCGTCCGAGACATCAGTACGCAGGTCGTACAGGGTGTCTCGGACTTCTCGGATGACTCCTCGAACGTCATCTCGGAGCTGTGCAATTGGCTGAGAGACAGATTCGCCGTGAGAGTCCTTCTCTACCAGTCGGTCAAGCTCAAAGCCGAGGTAGGCAAGGGACTGCCCAATTCGGTCATGTAAATCGCGGGCAATTCGAGTGCGTTCCTCGTCGGCTCCAACGGTGCGCAGACGAGCAAACCAGCGGGCGTTGTCTATTGCTAAGGCTGCGGGGGCAATGAACCCATCTACTAGTTCCACGTCTCTCACCGTGAAGTGATCAAATTCGCCGTGCTCTAGGGCTAAAAGCCCAATGATGGTGCCACGCGCAGTCAGAACGCTGTACAAGCCAGAACCTGCACGTTTGGAAAGTCCTCCGTCTGGCTCTTTGACGAGGTTAGAAATTGAGGCGCTCCCATTGAGTGCCAAAGCCTTGCGAAGCCCAGCCGGCAAGTCGGTGGCTCCCAGGCGAACAGGAACATGAAGACCCTCATGGCGAACAACGTCCCATTGTGCGTCTGTTTCATCAAAGAGCAGCACTGCCGCACTTTCAAAGCTCAAGAGGGAATGCAGCCTTGTCAGCGTGGTGTCGAGGACCTCACCCATGTCAAGCGATGCGGGCAAGGTCTGGGTGACCTGATGCAGCGAGAAGAGCAGCTCATTTGCATCAGAGAGCTGATCAAGACGGTCAAGTGTGAGCTCACGGTCTCTGTCGGCCACTCCGGAAATCCTTCGGGTGTAGCCAGCAATGATGGCTACCAACATGATGATTCCAGCCCAAGATGCGGCTCTGAGTAGTGCTTCGCGTGGGTTGCTTGCCTGATCCACGAACACGAAGCTGACTGCCAGAATCGTTACAACGGCGACTCGGAACGAAAAGCCAAATCCTCGTGCGAGCCCGGCCACGGTGATTGCCGGCAGCAACATAAAGATCAGCGGTGAATCGCAGCCACCTGTGGCAACGACTGCTACAACACCAAGAAATACCTCTGCGATGACGAGTACCAGCGAGCTAACGCTCTCGGTGTACTTGATGGGTCGAACTGTTCGAAAAATTGCGTAGAGCACAAGTACGCCGGTCCAAAAACGTAGCGAAGCTGTATTGGAACTGGTATCGGCAGAAACCAGCAACAGCGAGATCGTCATGGTGGCTAGGCGAAGAGTGGTGATCAGAGCGTTAAAGCTTGAGACCCGGTCTGCGGTGCTGCTTGAGCTTCGATCCGCAAGAAGGTCGAAGTCTCCCGTGGGTTTTTGTGCAGTATCGATGAGTGCGCTGCGGACATCGCGCTGAACTCGGGACGTAACCTTCTGCAGGAGGGACTCGGATCCCGGTTCTGGTTCGGTGTCTAGGGTCCTGCCTGATGCCGTGCCTGACGCTGCATCTAGCACTGTATCGAGCGCCTTGTACTGAGCTTCTGCTCTGGAGTCGGGCATCGGAGAGAGGTTGTCGGTCAGTGGTTCGGCAGGATCATTTGTTTGTGTTTGTGCGGGCATATGCAGTCCTAGGCCTAGGAAAATTCGGAGATCTCTTCGACTATCGGCAGATTGAATCCGGAACTGGACAAAATGCTGAGATAGTTCGAAATACCTAGGCCGATTGGGAGATGTGCTGGCCCGAGCCGGCGGGTAGGGTTGAAATCATGTTGTTAGTAGGTCTCACAGGCGGCATAGGTGCAGGAAAATCCACAGTGTCGGCCGGCCTCGCTGAACGTGGTGCCGTGATAGTGGACGCCGACGCAATTGTGCGCGAGCTTCAACAGCCCGGTACCCAAGTGTTCGCCGAGATGGAACAGCGATTTGGCCCGGGCATTCTTGGTGCCGATGGCCAACTCGATAGGGCAGCCGTTGCGGACTTGGTGTTTACCGACGCAACAGCCTTGGCCGACCTTGGGGCAATTGTTCACCCGAGGGTTCACGAAGAGATTGCACGGCGCATCGAAGAGCAAACGCACACAGACTCGGTGGTCATTTTGGATGTTCCACTGCTTGTCGAATCAGGCTGGGAGGACCTACGAGGAACCATCGTGGTTGACCTTGATCCCGAGGTAGCGATTTCTCGGCTGATCGAGTTTCGGGGGTTCTCAGAACAAGATGCACGAAACCGTATTGCCAAGCAGGCGAGCCGATCAGAGCGTTTATCCAAAGCGGACTTTGTGATTGATAACCACGGCCAGCCCCATGAGCTAGACCCCAAGATAGAGCTTGCTTGGGCATGGATCCAGAGCCTCGCCTCGTGAGTTCCGAGGCCAGCCCCGAACGGGTGCAACCCTCTGCGCTGAGACCGTTCAAGATGGTCTCGGAGTACTCGCCTGCGGGCGATCAGCCTGCGGCAATCGCAGCGCTGGCCGAAGGAATCAACACCGGGCAGCGCTTTCAAACGCTGCTTGGCATTACTGGCTCGGGTAAATCAGCCACGATGGCTTGGACCATTGAACAGGTGCAGCGCCCAACGTTGGTCTTAGCGCCCAACAAGAGCCTTGCAGCGCAGCTAGCAAACGAATTTCGGGAGTTCTTTCCCGAAAACAGGGTTGAATACTTTGTCTCCTACTACGACTACTACCAGCCCGAGGCCTATATGGCGGCCAGCGATACCTTCATTGAGAAGGACTCCTCGGTCAACGATGAAATCGACCGCCTGCGCCATGCGGCGACCTCGGCGTTACTGACTCGCAGAGACACCATTGTGGTGGCTTCTGTCTCTTGTATCTACGGTCTTGGTTCGCCCGAGGAGTACTCAAAGCGGCTCTTTGCTGCGCGCGTTGGCGAAACGATTGATCAGCGAGAGATGCTTCGGCGCCTTGTAGATCTGCACTACGAGCGCAACGACATGAATTTGGTGCGAGGCAAGTTCCGCGTACGTGGAGACATCCTTGAAGTGCACCCGGCGTATGAAGAGACTGCAGTGCGTATTGCGCTCTTTGGTGATGAAGTCGAGTCGATCTCGGTGGTCGACACGCTGACCGGTGAGCGCGTGGAGGAATTAGATGAGGTGGTGATCTTTCCGAACACTCACTACGCAACTTCAGACGAGCGACTCCGCGAGGCAATTGGGCGTATCGAGGTTGAGCTTCAGCAGCGCCTTGCCTTGTTTGAGAGCGAAGGCAAGCTGCTCGAGGCCCAGCGCCTGCGCATGCGTACCGAATACGACCTTGAGATGCTCCAAGAAATGGGGTTCTGCAACGGCATCGAGAACTACTCGGCGCAAATGGATGGGCGAGG
>WLJI01000018.1 GCA_009701845.1 Actinomycetota bacterium | reverse complement strand
CTCGAGTTGGACCCAAGCTTGTTCCTCCAATTGACCGGGGACTCAGTCGAGTCTCGGGCGGTCGAATCATGATGAGTCGCATGATGTTGCCCTGCGCGATCATCACGAGCACGGGTCGAAAGTCCGGGTTGCCGCGAGTCAGCCCGCTGGCCACCGTGCCACTGAATGGCGACTTGTACGTAGTTGGATCGAACTTTGGGCAATCCACTCACCCGGCATGGTCTTGGAACCTGATTGCCCAGCCCCGAATCCAGGTTGACTACAACCACGAGGTCTACGCCGCTCAAGCCGAACTGCTCACCGCAGAAGAGAAAGCTCGGATCTGGCCCGAACTTATTTCGATCTGGCCCCTGTTCGACACCTACGTTGAGCGAAGCGGTCGTGACCTACGCGTGTTCCGACTCGTTCGTCTCTAACTGATTTACAGCTGGTCTACAGCTGAGGATTTAACCTTGGCAGCGACACAAACAACGCCTGCAGTGCCAGCGATTCTCTCGGGTTGAACACCAGGCTGGCGCACAGGGCTTGCACCTCATCGGCAGCGGTGAGGAAGTCTGCAGCACGAGCGGAATCACTCAGAGCAACCTCTCGGTAGTGTGACACCAACACTGCAAGACCCGAGCGCAACTCCTCGGTCCGCACCCTTCGCTGCTCACGTTTATGGCGATCCTCCATCTTCTTCAGATCACCTTTCAGCAACTTCCCACCTGCACTCTCAAACGTGGCCTGATACGCGGCGAGCTCCTCTGCCTGCTGAACCTGCAAGGGCTCCATCACCCCATCGATCATTGCTAGCAACTCATCGGCAAGCGCACAGGCAGTTGCCCCCGTGCCGTCGAGTTGGACTGGAGCCCGGTACCAGGCATCACGTCGAGCGCCGACCGCCGGGTCGCGTGCCAAGAGTCGACCCCGCGACAAACTGCCACCGGCAGCCAACGCGGCTTGTTCAGCAACCTCAGGAGAGACACCCTCAAGAATCAGCCGATCAAGCAACACCTGCATGGGCACTGCCGCAAAATCAATCTTCACGCAACGAGATGCAATCGTTGCAAGATGCGGCGGAAGTTCCTCGGCCAAAATCACAAACACGGTTGACGCTGGCGGTTCCTCGATGCTCTTGAGCAAGATGGCTGCAGCATCTCCGACTAAGTGAAAGTCGACCAACACAATAACTTGTCGCTCACCTTCGGAAGGTGAGAGCGAGGACTGCCGAACAACCTCTCTGGACTGCTTTGCGTCGATCGCTGCACCATCGCGCTCAACCACGAGCAGAGCAGGGTGAGCCTCGGCTCCGGCTAGGTGCCGAGCTCGCTCGGAGCCAACGTCATCAAGTTCGTGGCTCAATAAGTCGGCTGCAAATGCCCTCGCGGCCTCGCGGGTACCCGACCCTTCGGGTCCCACCAGCAAGTACGCATGTACTGGCGAATCCACTGCGGCTCGCAAACGCTGCACAGCATCTTGCTGCCCAACGACCTCACCCCACAGGTCGGTTCGAACAACCTCAGTCATTCAGGTTCACCCAACATCTCGGCAACGGCTGCAAGCACTCGCTGCTCAACTTCTTGAGTGGATCCCGTGCCGTCAACCTGAATCCAGTACTCGGGTTCGTCTTCGGCCTGAGCCAGAAACCCCTCGGCTACCCGGCGATGAAACTCGGCTCCAGCCGCCTCAATGCGGTCACGGGCACCCCCGGTTCGCTCAAGCGACACCTGCTCGGGAACCGTCAACAAGATGGTGAGGTCGGGCCACAAGCCAGCAGCGGCCCAACCAGAAATGGCTCGCACCATGTCTGCATCAAGGCCACGGCCATAGCCCTGATACGCAACTGAGGAACCAATATAACGATCACAAACAACATCTCGGCCGGCGAGCAATGCAGGCTCAATGAACTCCTCCACATGCTGCGCACGATCAGCGGCCATCAAGAGTGCCTCGGCTCGGTCAGCAAGACCGTTGTCTGATGATGCCAGCAAGATTGAACGAATCTGGGCGCCAAGTTCTGTTCCGCCGGGCTCGCGAGTGAGCACTGCATCTAAACGGGCAGCAAGGAGCTCGGCCTGAGTGGACTTGCCTGAGCCTTCACCGCCTTCAAACACGATGAACCGGCCGCGAGCCACCGCCGAAGATGGCACGGCCTCAGAAGCCCTCAGCCGGGTCGGCAGGCTTCTCGGCAGCCGCGGCGGCGACCTTGGCGGGAGTAATACCTGCTCCGGCTTTCTTCTTTGCCGGAGCCTTCTTTGCCGGAGCCTTCTTTGCCGGAGCCTTCTTCTTGGCAGCGGCTTTCTTCTTTGCCGGAGCCTTCTTCTTGGCAGCAGCTTTCTTCTTTGCGGGAGCCTTCTTCTTCGCTGGGCCACGCGCTCGCCTGTCAGCCATCAGTTCAAGCGCACGCTCCATGGTGAGGTCCTCAACTGAGTCGCCTTTGCGCAAACTCGCATTGGTCTCACCGTCAGTTACATACGGTCCAAAACGGCCGTCTTTGATGACAATCGGCTTCTCTGTATCTGGGTCATTTCCCATCTCGCGCAAGGGCGGCTTGGCCACACCCTGACCGCGTCGACGCTTGGGCTCGGCAAATACCTTGAGCGCTTCGTCCAAGGTGATCGTCAAAATCTGCGACTCAGTTTCAATCGACCTGCTGTCGGTACCCTTCTTCAGGTAGGGACCAAACTTGCCGTTCAGCGACAGGATCATCTCGCCATCGGCTGGATCAATACCAACCTCACGTGGCAACGAGAGCAGCGGCAGAACATCCTCGAGCGTGACCGTAGCTGGGTCCATTGTGCTGAACAGGCTTGCGGTGCGTGGCTTAAATCCGGTGTCGTCGTCGTGCACGCCCTCTTGCACATACGGTCCAAACCGCCCGGCTTTGAGCTGCACATCTAATCCGGTTTCCGGATGCTGACCAAGAACCCGATCGCTAGAGGGAGCCTCGAGTAACTCAATGGCATGCTCAACAGTGAGCTCGTCTGGCGGAACGTCGTCAGGAATACTCGCCCGCTGATTGTTCTCGCCCTCTCCCCGCTCTAGGTACGGCCCAAAGCGGCCAACACGGGCAACAATCATCACCCCATCAGGCCCAACCCCGAGCGGGATTGAGTTGATCTCACGAGCATCAATCTCGCCAAGATTCCCCTCGACAAGCTGCTTCAAGCCAGGTGAGCCAACCTCACCGGTGCTGCTATCGACACCGAAATAGAAACGAGCTAGCCATGGCTCCATATCGGCTGAGCCCGAGGCGATGTCGTCGAGTTCCTCTTCCATCCGAGCAGTGAAGGCGAAGTCAACCAAAGTCGGGAAGTGCTGCTCCATCAGAGTCACCACCGCAAAAGCAGTGAAGCTCGGTACCAAGGCCGAGCCCTTCTTCCACACATAGCCGCGATCTTGAACCGTAGAGATAATCGAGGCATAGGTAGAAGGCCGGCCCACACCAAGCTCTTCAAGGCGTTTTACAAGCGAGGCTTCAGTGAATCGCGCTGGCGGTTGGGTATCGTGGCCATTCGCATGAAGTGCATCAGTTGCGAGTGAATCGCCCTCGGCCATCTGCGGAAGCACCTTCTCTTGGTCTTCGAGAGCCTCATCAGGATCATCCGATCCCTCGACATAGGCCCGCAAGAACCCTGGGAATTGGATGGTGCGCCCAGATGCAGAGAACAAAGCCTCTCGCTGATCGGCCGTTGTGCTCACCAAACGAACCTGAACCGACTCGCCACGGGCATCGTTCATTTGTGATGCAATCGTGCGCTGCCAGATCAGTTCGTACAGGCGCAGTTCAGCTCCATTGAGTTGCTGAGCTACCTGATCAGGTGTGCGAAAACTATCGCCTGCCGGTCGAATCGCCTCGTGAGCCTCCTGGGCGTTCTTGACCTTGTTTGCATATCGCCGAGGAGCATCCGGCAGGTAGTCCTTGCCGAACTTCTCGAGTATCTGAGTACGAGCGGCACTGACTGCGGTCTCCGACAATGAGGAAGAGTCAGTACGCATATAGGTAATAAAGCCGTTTTCATACAAGCGCTGCGCAGTAGACATCGTCTGCGCAGAAGACATCCTCAATTTGCGGCCGGCCTCTTGTTGCAGGGTCGAGGTCATAAACGGCGGTGACGGCTTGCGTGTATACGGCTTGCGTTCAACCGATCTCACCTGCACGGGCTGATCCGTGAGGGCTGCCTGCACCGCAAGTGCAGCGGCCTCGTCGAGCAGCACGGCGTTCTTGTCGGCGTTTGCAGAAAGCTCACCGTTCTGGCCGAAGTCTTTGCCAGTCGCCAAGCGCTCACCGGCAAACTCAATCAGCGTCCCCGGGAACTGCGTTTGGTCTTGTGCGGTATCTACATGACGAAACGTTGCTTGCAAGTCCCACCAGCTAGCCGAGCGAAACGCCATGCGCTCACGCTCACGCTGAACCACTACACGGGTAGCAACTGACTGCACCCGGCCTGCCGAAAGCCTAGGCATGATCTTCTTCCACAGCACGGGCGAGACTTCGTAGCCGTAGAGCCGATCAAGGATCCGGCGACATTCTTGAGCGTCCACCAAGCGACGATCCAGCTCACGTGGATTCTCGATGGCATGACGGATTGCCTGAGGGGTGATCTCATGGAACACCATTCTCTTGACGGGCACTTGCGGGTTCAGCACCTCAAGCAAATGCCATGCGATTGCCTCTCCTTCACGATCCTCATCAGTTGCAAGATAGAGCTCGTCGGCATCTTTCAAGAGGGCCTTCAGATGGCGAACATGGTCCTTCTTCTCTGAGTTGACGATATAGAGGGGCTTGAAGTGATTCTCGGTATCTACGCCAAGGCGAGCCCAAGCTTGACCCTTGTATTCTTTGGGAACATCAGCCGCGTTTCGAGGCAGATCTCTGATGTGGCCGATCGATGATTCGACCTGATATTCGTCACCTAGGAAGCTGGCAATAGTGCGCGCTTTTGCTGGTGACTCGACGATGACCAAAGGGTTTCCCACGACTGACAGCTAAGAGAGTGCAGGCCGAGATGTCAAACAACTAACCAAAAAAACTTTCTGGCGCAGGCAAGCTAGGTTGGGAGATATGAGTTTTGAACCTAGTGCGCGCGGCCAAGAACTACTCGAAAAGCTTCAAGAGTTCATCGACTCCGAAATCACCCCTGCGGAATCGATCTATGAGTCTCAGATGCATGCACTAGGCGACCCTCATGGTCACCCACAGATCATCGAAGACCTCAAATCCTCGGCAAGATCACGAGGCTTGTGGAACCTGTTTATGCCTCATCAAACCGACTGGACTCCAGAGCCCGTCAGCAATTTGGACTACGCACATATTGCAGAACTCTCTGGCCGATCCATGCACCTGACTCCAGAGGCAATGAACTGCGCTGCTCCAGATACGGGCAACATGGAAGTTCTCACCCTGTTTGGCTCGCAGGAGCAAAAAGACGAGTGGCTTGTTCCTCTGCTCAATGGTGAGATCAGGTCAGCTTTCGCGATGACCGAGCCTGCTGTTGCTTCATCTGATGCCACCAATATTCAACTCAGCATTGAGCGTGACGGGGACGAGTACGTACTCAACGGCCGCAAATGGTGGATCTCTGGTGCGGCCTCAGGCCGATGCAAGATCATGATCGTGATGGGCAAGACCGATCCAGCGGCCCCTCGGCATTTGCAGCAGTCCATGGTGCTCGTTCCAATGGATACACCCGGAGTTACCAAGGTGCGTGACCTTCCAGTCTTTGGCTACCAAGATCGAGAGGGTCACTCCGAGCTCAACTTCGACAACGTTCGTGTGCCAGTCACCAATTTGATTGGCCAAGAAGGCGGCGGGTTCGCCATTGCTCAGGCACGCCTCGGTCCTGGTCGGATACATCACTGCATGCGCTGCGTCGGCGTTGCCGAGCGTGCGTTGGAACTGATGTGCGAGCGAGTCACACAGCGCGTTGCTTTTGGTGGCCCGATCTCTGATCAAGGAGTAGTACGTGAGTGGATTGCTGACTCACGCATAGAGATTGAGCAGGTCCGGTTACTCACCTTGAAGGCTGCATGGCTGATGGACACCGTGGGTGCCAAGGGCGCAGCAATTGAGATCTCTGCAATCAAAGTTGTTGCACCGAACATGGCGCTGCGCGTTGTTGACCGAGCCATTCAGGCCCATGGTGGCGGCGGCGTCTCGGACGACTTCCCACTCGCACGGATGTACGCGGGCTTGCGCACACTGCGGTTTGCCGATGGCCCCGATGAGGTGCACCGCAGGCAAGTGGCCCGCACCGAACTTGCTAAGTACCGCCGCTAGGGCTGCCCCAGCAACTCATGAGCGACCCGGCAACTAAAATTGCAGCGGTTCTCAACTCGTGGGCCGAGGACGCTCGACTCGTTCATGTTGAACAGGTTCCGGCTCGTGGTGCACGCACTGCCGAGCTCGATCGGGCACTCCCCGAAAAGCTCCTTGAGCACTTGCCGCACACACAGTTCTGGTCGCATCAGGCACAGGCGATCAACCTTGCCCGCTCGGGCGAGTCGGTTGTCATCGCCACAGGAACAGCCTCGGGCAAATCACTGTGTTACCAAGTTCCGATCGCCGAGTCAGTGCTCGACGGCGCAACTGCACTGATGATCTTCCCTACCAAAGCACTAGCTAGGGATCAGCTGCTCTCGCTGACATCTTGGGAAGTTCCCGGCCTCACTGCTGCCGCCTACGACGGAGACTGCTCCCCCGAGGAGCGGTCCTGGGTGAGAACCCACGCCAATGTGTTGCTCACCAACCCAGAGATGGTGCATCAAACAATCCTTGCCAACCACCGTCGCTGGGCCAAGTTTCTACAGGAGCTCAAGTTTGTTGTGGTCGACGAACTTCATACGCTTCGTGGCGTGTTTGGCACTCATGTGGCACACATTTTGCGCCGGCTCCGCCGCCTCGTGCGCTTCTATGGCGGAGAGGAACCGACGGTCATCTTCAGCTCGGCCACCATCGGCGAACCAGCGCAGCTCGCTTCGGGTATCTGCGGCCATGAGGTGGCCGTGGTGCAACAAGATGCCTCGCCATCGGGTATGCGATCGATAGCGCTCTGGAACCCTGCGGAAGCATCCGATGGCGAGCGGTGGTCGATCAACGCTGAGGCTGCTCTTTTGGCTTCAAGGTTGATCTCGGCCGGGCTTCGCACTTTGGTCTTTTGCGGATCTCGGAGAGGAACCGAGGTGGTTGCAAGTGCACTGCGTGACTCTCTGGACGAGTCGCTCGCACAGCAAGTTCGTTCGTACCGAGCTGGGTATCTGGCACATGAGCGACGCCAAATCGAGTCGGAACTCTTAAGTGGTGAACTGCTCGGCGTAGTGGCCACGAACGCCCTAGAGCTTGGCGTCAATATTGGCGGCCTTGATGCCGTGGTGATGTGCGGTTACCCCGGAACAATTGCATCGTTTCGTCAGCAACTCGGTCGAAGCGGTCGCGAGCAACTTGCATCAGTTTCTGTACTGGTAGCTGCAGAGAACCAGCTTGATCAGTGGATGATGCGGCACCCCGAAGAGCTCTTTGGTCGAGTGTCTGAACCGGCAGTAATCAACCTTGATAACCCCTATGTATATGTGCCGCATCTTGGCTGCGCAGCCTTCGAACTACCACTCTCTCGCCGCGATGCCGAGTACTGGCCCACACAGCTTGACGAAGGCATCCGCCGCCTAGTGATTGAAGACCGAGCAGTCATCAGCTCTCATGAGACGCCGCAGGGCCCTGAGCAGACGGTCCGCTGGGC
Source organism: Actinomycetota bacterium (assembly GCA_009701845.1). Taxonomy (GTDB): domain Bacteria; phylum Actinomycetota; class Acidimicrobiia; order Acidimicrobiales; family Microtrichaceae; genus IMCC26207. Next base: position 16,985 of record WLJI01000018.1, on the reverse strand, counting down.
GGGCCGTGGAACTCCTGCACCAACTATTGGGCTGCGGTCAGCCTCTCGGGGTGAGTTCAGAATCATGACCTCCGCTGGGCAGATGGTTGGCACGGTAGACGAGGCTCGCGCCTATGAGGCTCTGCACAAGGGTGCTGTGTACTTGCATCAGGGTGCAGCTTGGATGGTCAGCGAACTCGACCTTGCCAGCATGTCTGCACTTGTTGTTCCTGCAGATGGAGACACCTACACACAGGCCCGTTCAAGCATCAGTATCCGCTTGCTCAGCGTGGATGACCAACGCCCCGTGGGTGCATCGACACTTCACCTTGGCTCGGTGGAGGTCACCTCGCAGGTGACTGGGTTTCAGACCAAGCGCGTGTCTACACATGAGGTCATCTCAAGAGATGTGTTGGACCTGCCGCCCGTGCATCTTCAGACAAGGGCCGTCTGGTACACCTTTGCCGACCATGTCGTTCAGGCCGCTCGAGTTGACCCCACCGAGCTTCCAGGAGCTCTGCATGCAAGCGAACATGCAGCCATTGGCATACTTCCTCTGTTCACCATTTGTGACCGGTGGGATGTAGGCGGCGTTTCAACTGAATGGCTGCCCGAGACTGACTCCCCCACCGTAGTGATTCACGATGCCTACCCAGGCGGAGCGGGGATTGCCGAACTCGCCTTTGGGGTTGCTGACTCGCACCTAGCGGCCACGCTCGAGGTTCTGCAGAGTTGCCCTTGCGTTGACGGCTGCCCAAGCTGTGTTCAATCGCCAAAATGCGGAAACGGAAACGAACCCCTCGACAAAGACTCAGCACGACGCTTATTAGAAGCAACGCTTGCTTAGCTTGCCCCTTCGATCATCACAACGAGTCGTTCCTGCAGAACGGTCGAGGCCACAACCCTGCCAACGATCGGCACGCGAGTGGGTCGCATTCGAACAGTGACGGTGGCTAACGAGCCACCGGTAGTACCTCCGGTCAGGGTCACTCTGGCAGTAGAGATTGGTGGGCCTTGCTGCTGCAATGCCTTTGTTGCCGAAGCGACCTGAGGGTCAACAATCACTTCTCTGGCGGCGGCCCGCGCTGCGTGAACCAAAAGCACTCGGTCTCGCAGTACGAGCGCCGCTTGAACAGTCAGGAGAATCAGCAGGACTACTACTGGGATAATCACCGCAAGCTCAACTGTTGACTGGCCGCGCTCGCGCTCAATCACTGGGCCTGCTGTCACTGGGCCTGCTGTCACTGGGCCTGATTGAGGATGCGGCCCACAACGGTGTCGAACAGGCGGCCGATCAGGTCGGTCTTGGTCACCCAGGCAACAAGGACCAGCGCAATGGCTGCTGCACCCAAAAGAAGTAGTGCGTACTCAACGGTGCTCTGCCCCTTGTCGTCTTTATGCTCGTCTCTCTGAAAAGCGTTTCTGATTCGAGTGTTTTTGATTCGGCTGTTCAGGTTGCTCAGGGTCATGGGGGGCTCGCTGTTGGATCAGTGTTTGGCAGGGGGATGCTGTTTTGGATGGGCAAGCTGTTTTCGCTGGGCACGCTGTTCTGGAGCGGAGCTAGGCCTGTTCTGGCTGTGGTGATAGCAACCGGCACGACCGTCAACAGCACAAACGCCGGGAGGACAAGCGTGATCAGCGGAGCCAGCAACAACACGGGCAGCCTGCGGACTCGCTCCTCGGTGTGTCGGCGCACCCTGCGGCGCTGTGCATCTGCAAGGCGCTGCAGACTCGGCCCAAGTGGCGCACCTGATGAAGCCGCCACAATGAGCGTGGTACTCAGGGGTTGCAGTTCTGGGCCCAGCCGATCAGGGAGTTTGGCGAGTTCGTCGGTGAGTCGGCCTCCTCTTTCAAAGCGTCGCTGCACTTCGGCAAGGCCTTCGATCACCATCCCAGTGCCAGATCCCCCGACTGCTGCAACAGCTGTGTGCAACGAGTGACCAGCACTTACTGCAATGTGTAAGAGGTCTAGAACCGCAGGAATCTCTGCCGCTATTTGGCGGTCACTGTGACGGCTCTGGCGAGCGCTCTGGTGATGGCTCTGGCGAGGCTTGTGCTTTGCATTTTGTTGCGCTGCTCTTCCCCCTTGTCGAGAATGCGATCTTGGGTTGATTCCCTGTAGATCAGCGACTCGCCAAGGCCATGAACGGGTGTAGCCAAACAGGTGAAGTACGGCCCAACTGCTGAGCAGGCCAAACAGCACAGCCATCACAAGCCCGCTTTCAACGCAGTGCCGATCGCACCATCCGAGACAGCACCCATGCGCCTAATGCGTCTAGGCCAAGGCCCACGAGCAAGCAGAACCAACCGGCTGCTGTCGTGAACAAGGTTGCAGCTACTGCTGGATCGAGCACAGAAAACCCGGCTGCCCCAAGGAGGGGAAGGGCAACAAGAACTGCAGCCGAAGATCTAGCTTGGCTAGACAGGGCGCGAGCCTCGTCGGCCACCTCAATGCGATCGAGCAGCGAAACCGCCGCACCATCAAGTGCCGCAGCTAGGTCGCCGCCTTCCACATGACCAAAGCGGCAGGCCGCAACAAGCACCTCAACCGAGGTGTCTGCACGAGAGCGTTGCCAATGACCAAGGGCCGCATCAAGCGAACTCCCTCTTCGGACTGCCGACGCGAGAGTTGCTAGATCATCACCACTCGGCGCTGCGGCTAGCTTGCCGAGGTCTTCTATGGCCACAAGCAACGTGGCGCCGGCATGAACACTTCGCGCCAGACCAGCAGCTACACCAGGAAGCTGTTGGTCAAGAAGCCGGTCCGAGCGTCTCGCCCGTCTCACGCTCGCCATCCTCTGCGTGATCGTGAGACTGCCCGAACTGATCTGTCAGCCAAGATCAGCGATTCAAGCTCTCCTGTTGTACCAACTAGGTGAACATCAGTCACCCTGCGCGAGCCTGAACTGCTGCGAGCGACTCCAACGTACACATCGATCGCAGCGCGAACCTGCGCGCGAATAGCTTCGAGCGGAAGCCGTTCAGCGCCGAGCAAAGCCATAGTTTCTAGCCGCCGGATGGCATCAGGAGCGTTCGATGCGTGACAGGTCGAGAAGCATCCATCGTGGCCAGTTGACAGCGCCCAGACCATGTCGAGCGCTTCGGCCCCGCGCACCTCGCCCACGATGATCCGGTCTGGTCGCAGGCGCAGGGCAGCACGCACAAGATCTCGAATATCAGTGCGCCCAACCCCCTCTGCACTTCCAGGTCGAGCCTCGAGCCGCACAACATGCTCGCCCGGCAGGCGAAGCTCGGCAACGTCTTCGATTGTTATCACTCTCTCGCTTGGGGCAAGACCGGCCACGAGTGCATTCAGCAGCGAGGTTTTGCCGGCACCGGTCGGGCCGTACACCACCACATTCAACTGTTCCTTCACTAACGATTCAAGGAGTCGAACTACAGCAGGCTCCGCAAACGCGCTCAGCGGCAAATGATCTGCGCGGTGCCTGCGGATTGCGAGCACGGGCCCATCCACAGCAAGCGGCGGAAGAATCACTGCTACGCGGGTGCCATCGGGAAGCCGAGCGTCGACGATTGGATTGCTCCGATCTGCCCGCAGCCCTAAAGGCCCCACTAGGCGTTCGATGCTTCTAGCAATGAGAGCTTCATCGGCAATCACGCCGGACCGCTCAAGACGGCCTGATCGTTCAACCCACACCTCTCCAGGCCCATTGACCAACACATCAGTAACTGCTGGGTCATCAATCAGCATCTGGATTGGACCAAGGCCAACGAGTTCGACTGCAAGCGAATGCGCCCGGCTCAGAACCTCTTGCGAGCCAAGAAGAGGTGCCTCATCGGCAAAGAGTTCGACGAGGCGCTGCACGGCATCGACCGTGCCGGTGTCGGCCGCGAAGCGGCGACGAACCCTGCTCTCTAACAGGTCCGCGTCATCGAGAAGGCTCATGCCACTCCCCGCAGTGATCGCTCAAGCGCCTTGTGAGTTCGACGAATCAGTAGCCCCGCATCAACTGCTCGGGCAATCGCCGGATCAACCTCAATCGACGCCACGACTGAAAGACCCAACACAGCCGCCACATCTGCACCGCTCAGCGCTCTACCGGTATCGGCCACGACTACGACTCCGTCGGCTTGCACCCGGGCAGAAGTAGCGCGGCGCAGCGCCAAGTAGCAGGGCCGGGTAACTAGCAGCGAGCGACCGGCCGAGGCCAAACTCCGACCAAGATCGGTAATGAGTCCAGCATCGACCACCACATCACAACCCAGGTCTAGGAGGACTCTCGCTAGCTGGGGTTGTCGGTCCTCGGGCCACTCCTGAGCAGTACCGCAAGGCAACAGCCAAAGCCCTGGCTCGACCTGAATGAATAGCCGTTCGAGCGCTTGTGCCGAACCGTCTGTGCTTGCTAGCCAATCCCGCACACCAGGGCTGCTCGGCTCGGCAATCCCGAGCGCAGCAGGTTGGTCGCCACACAGATCAACGAGTACTGCTCGTCCCGAACGGCGCGCAAATATCGCAGCGGTAACTGCCGATACCAGCGTGACTCCCGAACCACCCTTGACTGACCAGAGCGTATGAAGCATGTCGAACCCCCCTGCGAGCGCGCTGCGCTAGCTACACAATCAAGGGGAAGAGCAAAGCAAGGGGAAGAGCAAAGCTGGCTTCATTGAGCGTAGGTAACGCACACGCTCCTGTCAGCGGGGAGCGCTCCCCTGAATAGGCAGCGCTGCGCACGAAGGCAGTCAGAAGGTCAGACCAGCAGCAGTGCCGAGGCACCGATATCCCAAGAAGGGTGACGAAGCTTCGACATCGCACGTGACTCAATCTGACGGATTCGCTCCCGAGTCAGATTGAATTGCTTACCGACCTCATCGCGATTCAAAGGTTCGCTGCTGTCAAGGCCGAATCGAAGGGTCAGGATGGCTCGTTCGCGGTCATCGAGCGGGGTCAACAGTCGTTGTACCTCCTCTGGCAGAAGAGAGAGCAAAGCAGCATCCATGGGTGAACTTGCTTCGCGATCTTCAACTACGTCACCAAGGTCTCCATCGCCTTCGTCATGGAGCGGTTCAGACAACGACAGCGTCTCTGCTGCAAAACACAACACCTCTACTAGTTTTTCTTCAGAGAGGTCAACGTCAATCGAGAGTTCCTCGATTGTGGCAGGCCGACCTAATTCAACCTCGAGTCGGGCTCGGGCTTTGTTCACCCGTGCCAGCGTGTCGGCTGCGTGGATCGGCAGTCGCACTGTTCTTCCAGTATTTGCGATCCCACGAGTAATGGCCTGACGAATCCACCAAGTTGCGTAGGTAGAGAATTTGAAACCCTTCCGCCAGTCGAACTTTTCTACGGCGTGCATGAGCCCCAAGTTCCCCTCTTGGATCAGGTCCAAAAGCGGCAATCCTGATGCCTGATAACGCTTCGCAATGGAAACCACCAGCCGCAGGTTTGAAAGCACAAAGGATCGTTCAGCTTTCTCTCCAGCGTTGACGGCTCGACGCAGCCTCCGCTGCTCAAGTGGACTCAGCTCATCGAGCCTCTCGCTCAGCTCGCTCGCCGCAAGGTTGCCCTCTTCCATGGCCATCGAAAGCCGAACTTCGTCATCTTTGGTGAGCAAGGGATGCTGGCCGATATCGCTCAGGTATAAACGGATCAGATCCTCTTGATCACGGTCGACTCGTTCCTTAGCCATCGCTCTCACCTGTTCTTCGCCTAGGCACACTTTGTGTTACCTCCTGAAGAACACTCAAGACCTAAAAGTCATTCAGGTGTCATCGGTCACCGAGTGCGACACCAACAGCAACCCCGGCGACGCCTGCAATGCTTGTTCAAGATCTCGTTGCAGCTCAGAGCCGCCTTCAACACCGGTCCCGTGCTGCGCTAACTCCTGCTCAAGGTCGGCTACAACCAAGGACAGAGTCCTCTGCGCCGAGGCATCGGCCACTTCGCTCAGGGTTTGTAACTCTTGGTTGTAGACGCTGAGCAGAAAAGGCAGCAGCACCGCGTACAAAGCAACCGACTGATCGGAGTGGCTACTTGCCGAGCCGACGAGGGCCAAGAAGGACTCGAACTGCGAATTCGGCGGTCGCACCAAATCCTCGGGATGCACTACCGAGAGAACTGGCAATCGGTCGAAAAACAGTTCACTATGCCAACGGTGCTGAGCAGACTGAGCACACAACTCAAGCTTGTATTCCGGGTCGGACTGAGCGGTTGCCCACTCACCGAGCAGCGAACTTAGCCATGCTTCAAGCCAGGAGTACACGCCGATCTGTGCCGCTGTGGCGAGTAGCCCACGCCACGGGGACTTCATTTGATTCACATTCTCTCCCGGAGGTACCTAAGGGCTGGGCCTCAGTTTGCCGTGCATTGGAAAATTTTTCCACAAATTACTAGAGCGGCAGATGGTTTCACTAAACTAAAGTCAATGACCCTCTCGCCCTCAAAATCCCAGACGCAGCAGCTTGCGTGGACTTCCTTTCTCATCGCCACTCAGAAGCTGATCTCCCGAATGGAAATCGAGCTTGGTGATGAGTGCAACATGTGTCTGTCTGAATTTGAAGTGCTCTACCACTTGTCGGAATCACCGACACACTCCGTGCGAATGACTGAACTTGCCGCTTTGGCGAGACTCTCACCAAGTGGCCTGACACGCCGCTTTGATCTGATGATCAAGCGGGGCTGGGTCACTCGCGAACGCTGCGACCAAGATCGTCGCGGAGTTCTAGCCCTGATCTCTGATGAAGGCATTCAGCAAGCCGCTCTCGCTGCTCCCGTCTACCGCAATGTGCAAGAGGAGTTGTTCTTCACTCAACTCAAGGATGAGCAGTTAGAAGCCCTTCAAGGAATCTCTACAGCCGTCACTCAGGCAGCTGACCGGGTGCATACAAGTTTGTAATCGGAATCCTTCGATCCCGGCCGAAGGCTTTTTGCGAGATTCGAATTCCAGGAGGCGACTGGCGCCGCTTGTACTCTGCGGTGTCGATCAAGCCGACGATCTTCGAGACCAGTTCCGCATCATGACCGATCGCTACGAGTTCCTCAGTAGTGAGGTCTTGATCCACGTAACCTTCGATAATCGGGTCTAACACCTCATACGCGGGAAGGCTCTGATCATCTCGCTGATCGGGTCGAAGTTCTGCCGATGGCGCCTTGGTCAAAACTGAGGAGGGAATCACATCGAGTGATTGCTGGGCGTTTCTCCACGCACAGAGTTCATAGACCAAAAGTTTTGGAACATCCTTAATCACCGCCAAACCGCCAGCGGTATCTCCATACAACGTGGAATAACCAACCGCGGTCTCGCTTTTGTTTCCCGTAGTGAGCACCATCCAACCAAACTTGTTGGACAGCGCCATCAACAACACGCCTCGAATTCTTGATTGCAGGTTCTCTTCAGTGAGGTCTGCCGTGTGACCCTCGAATGAGGGTGCCAGTAGATCTAACAAAGCCAGATGAGCAGCCTCAATGGGAACTGTTCGGTAATCAATGCCCAAGTTCCGAGCAAGCTCCTCGGCATCGCTTAACGAATGATCACTTGAGAATCGTGATGGCATCAGCACACCGTGAACTGACTCAGGGCCCAACGCATCCATTGCAAGTGCCGCAACGATTGACGAATCCACCCCACCTGACAAGCCGATCACAACCTGCGCAAAACCGTTCTTGGTGACGTAGTCATGCAGCCCAAGAACGAGTGCCTTCCAAACTTCCTCCATCGGCGAGCCAACCTCGGCCAGGGGTTGTGAGTGGTTCTCTTTCTCGGGACTGTTGGACTTCTCTTGCGCAGAGCTCACATGGAGGACTGCCAAACTCGCGCCCGGCTCATCAACAACTGGTAGATCAACAACTGGCACATCAACAACGGAGCAGGCTGTTTCAAATCTCGGTAGGCGTGCTTCGATTTCTCCGTCAGCGCCTACGACCACTGATCCACCATCGAAGACCAGCTCGTCTTGGCCGCCGACCAAATTGAGGTACACAACCGGAATGCCAGCCTCGACCGCTCGCCTGCTCAACATCTCTTGTCGAACCTGCTGCTTGCCAATATGAAAGGGCGAGGCGTTGATATTCACCGCTATCGCTGCGCCACCGCGGGCCGCTGCTAAGACTGGCCCCGCATCGACCCAGACGTCTTCGCAAACTGTGACCGAGACGATCACACCTCCGATTTCGTACAGGCACTGATCAGCATTCCCCGCTGAGAAGTAGCGCTTCTCATCAAAAACCCCATAGTTAGGCAACGCTTGTTTGCGGTAGCTACTGAGGATTTTGCAGTCGTGAACTACCGCAGCAGCGTTGAACAACTCACTGCCGTGACGTTCGACCCAGCCAAGGACTGCCGTGCAGTGACCAGTCACGCCAAGAGCAAACTGCTCTACAGCCTCTTGGAGGTCCTCAACGAACCCAGGCTTGAGCAGCAGGTCCTCGGGCGGGTAGCCACATATTGCCAATTCTGGGAACAGCGCAATGTCTGCGCCTGCTGTTTCGGCACAGTCGTAGGCCTGACTGAGCGCAGCCATGTTTCCCGCCAGATCTCCAACCCGAAGGTTGAGCTGGCACATGGCCACGCGCAGCGTGCTCGGCCCAGTCATGGCCGTGGATCAGAGCGGAGTAAGAGCAGAGCAGACCGTATTCGTGATCAGCCGCGCAACCACATACGGGTCGATGTTGGCATTCGGGCGACGATCCTCGATGTAGCCCTTGCCGTCTTGGGCGACCTGCCATGGAATACGAATCGATGCGCCACGGTCAGAAACACCGTAACGGAACTGCGAGAAGTGGGCAGTTTCGTGTGACCCAGTCAGGCGATCCTCGATGCCGTGTCCGTAGCCGGCTAGGTGCTCTTCCACCTTGCCCGGTCCACCGAGTGATTCACAAGCAGTAATGATTGCGTCGTATTCCTCACGCATGCGGTTGGTAGAGAAGTTGGTGTGACAACCGGCGCCGTTCCAGTCGCCCTTGATCGGCTTTGCAGAGATCGAAGCGTTTACACCGAAATCTTCGGCCACTCGGTACAGCAAGAACCGAGACATCCAGAGTTGATCCGATACCTCGAGCGGGCCGAGAGGGCCAACCTGATACTCCCACTGTCCCAACATGACTTCGGCGTTCGTGCCAGCGATTGCAAGACCGGCATCAAGGCAGGCCTCGGTGTGGGCCTCGACAATGTCTCGGCCAGAAATCTCGATGGCGCCGACGCCGCAGTAGTAGGGCCCCTGTGGCGCTGGGTAGTAGTAACCCTCGACCGGCCAGCCGAGTGGGCGACCTTCCTTAAAGAAGGTGTACTCCTGCTCAATACCAAACCAGGGCTCCTGATCGGCGAACTTCTCTGCGATTGGAAGAAGGGTTGCGCGAGTGTTGGTGCGGTGCGGCTCAAAGGTCTCTGGCATCAAAACCTCGTTGAGTACCAAGACATCGCCATCGTTGCGCATCGGATCAGGGCAGACAAACACCGGGCTCAGAACACAGTCCGAGGCGGATCCTTCCGCCTGGTTCGTAGAGGAACCGTCGAAACCCCAGATACCGGGCTCCTTGCCGTCTTCGATGATCTTGGTCTTTGAACGCATGTTTGGAACCGGTTCGGTTCCATCGATCCAGATGTATTCAGCGCGGTATGGCACGGTGTCACCCTTTTACGTCTCTAGTCCAGCATCCACGGTGAATACTGGCGAGTCAAAGTTTCAACTCAACTAATAAAGCAGAAAAACGGTCCCGCGACGCAATTTCGGCCCCGTTACCCAATTGTGAACTACGTGTTAACTCATAGTCCTAACTTGCTTCTGCCCACGCGGATGACACACTAGGAAGACTATGGACAATCAGCAGGACTACGTGTTGCGCACAGTTGAGGAACGTCGAGTCCGACTCGTGCGGCTTTGGTTTACTGATGTGCTCGGTCAGATTAAGTCAGTAGCCATCTCTCCAGTAGAACTCGACGCAGCCTTTGAAGAGGGCGTGCAGTTCGACGGATCAGCAATCGACGGGTTTAGTCGCGTGCAAGAGAGTGATGTTCTGGCATTCCCAGACCCAAACTCTTTTCAGCTGATGCCGGGCACCGACGGCGAAGAACTCACCGCAAGAATCTTCTGCGATATCTCCAACCTAGACGGCGCACCCTTCGAGGGTGACCCACGGCAGGTACTGAAGCGCAACCTATCAACGGCGGCAGAGCAGGGCTATCAGCTCATGACTGCACCCGAGGTTGAGTTCTTCTACTTCAAGAATGACGACGCCACGGTTCCACCGCAGCCACTCGATAACGCCAGCTATTTCGATCTGACTACCTATGACGAGTGTTCAGACATCCGCCGCCGGACCATCCAGAGACTCGAAGCTACGGGCATTCCAGTTGAGTACTCGTTTCATGAGGATGCTCCCTCGCAACATGAGATCGACCTTCGCTACACAGACGGCCTAGCAATGGCAGACAACATCATGGCGCTGCGCATGATTGTTCGAGAAGTGGCCATGGCATCTGGTGTGCATGCAACCTTTATGCCAAAGCCAATGGAGGGGGTTCAGGGCTCGGGCATGCATACACACCTGTCGCTTTGGAAAGGCGATGAGAACGCGTTCTTTGACGGCGATGACGAGTTTGGATTGTCAACCACTGCAAGAGGGTTTATTGCGGGCCTCCTGCGCCATGCCGCAGAGATCACTGCAGTAACAAACCAGCTCATCAACTCTTACAAGCGCCTCGTGGCCGGCTACGAAGCACCAGTCCACATCTCTTGGGCTCGCAATAACCGCTCCGCACTCGTGCGCGTTCCTGTCCCAAAGCGCGGCAAAGAGGCCCAGGGCACCCGCTTGGAATACCGGGCGCTTGACCCAGCAGTGAACCCGTATTTGGCCTTCTCGGTGCTGCTCGCTGCGGGCCTCAAGGGAATCAAAGAGGGGTACGAGCTTCCAGAGGAAGCTGCTATCAACTTGTTTAAGTCCTCCGAGGTGGACCGTCGGGTGAGTGATGCCGGATTGCTCCCCACCAACTTGTCTACGGCGCTAGATGTGATGGAAAGCTCCGAGCTGGTACGCGAAGCATTGGGAGAGCACATCTTTGAGTGGTTCTTGCGCAATAAGCGAGCGGAATGGGCCGAGTACCGGACGCACGTGAGCAGTTACGAACTCCAGCGCTACTTGAAGTTCTGGTAGGTCACTGATGCAACCACTTCTCATTTGGCCCGATCCCCCACCACCTGATTTAGTCCGCGTCCTCGACATGGCAGGCCTAGCTTGGACGGCCGTAGCTGATGAGGCCACCGCTCGAGCAGGGGTTTGGGCGGGTGCGATTGTTGCAGCAGACGAGCAAGGCGCAGCAGGATTTTCCATGGCGCGGTCGCTTCGTCGGGGCGACGTTGGAGTAGCACCGCTGCTGCTGTTGATTCGCGGCACCCAGCTTGCAGACCTTGATGGTCGCCATGACACCTTCGATGACTTTTGCGTCACTCCCTTTCACCCCGCAGAAATCGAAGCACGCATCCGTCACCTGTTGGCATCTGAACCCGGCGTTGAAACCGGACCAGAAATTGTGCAGTACGAGTCGCTGTTGCTCAACCTTGAGACGTATCAGGCCTCGATCAATAATCGCCCGCTCGACTTGACCTATATGGAATACGAGCTGCTCAAGTTCTTGTCCTCAAACCCTGGCAGAGTGTTTACGCGTGAAACGCTGCTGTCTCGAGTGTGGGGATATGAGTACTACGGCGGGGCACGCACAGTGGACGTTCACATCAGACGGTTGCGAGCCAAGCTTGGGGAAGAATTCGCTGGGTTGATCCAAACCGTGCGCTCAGTTGGCTACAAGTTTGGCGAGTCGCGCTGGTCAGTATGACCCCGACCTCTTAGTGATTGAGCTCGATGAGTTCGCTGCCCTCGTTCATGTACTCGCCCTCTTTGGTGAGCGAGTGACCTAGGAGCACCGAGAGCACTGCACCGATCACAAAGAACGAGACCGGCAGCGCGATTACCAGAGTCAACACGATGAGGATTGGTCCAAGCATGTTGACAGTCTGCCTCAGGTCCCGGTGTAGACCCAAGCCTCAATTTCTACAAGTGCCCCAAAAGGCAAGCCAGCAACCGCTACTGCAGATCGGGCGGGGCGGTGCTGGCCAAAGAATGCCGCATAGGCCTCGTTCATCTCGGCAAAGTCGGCCATGTCGAGGAGAAACACCGTGGTCTTCGCTATTTGCTCAAGAGACAAGTCGTGCGCCTGAAGCAAGTGTTCAAGATTGACAAACAACTGCTGTAGCTGTGCGGTGAATCCCTCGGCCAAGCCATCCGGGGTGATGCCGAGTTGCCCAGAAATGCAACTCCAGTCACCTGCTCGAAACACGGGCGAATACGGTGGTCCTGACATTTCCTTACCCTAGTCAGCTGAAGCAGTCTGAGAGGGCACCGCGTTTTTGATAAGGACCAAGCTGTCTGAACTGTGCCCTAGTGCAGCGGAGCAGTACCTTTGCAGTCCGTGCAGGACTTTGTTTCGAATAGCGCAGATGGACCGGGGCGACCAATGGCTATTGACCGGCGGCGACTTCTGCTCGGCGGCCTCGGAGGAGTCGGCCTTGCAACTGCTGCAGCACTGGCCTCGGCCTGTAGTAGCGGTGCAACCGATACCACCTCCGAGGGCGTGAACCCAGGGCCCAAAGAAACTCTCACTGCACTGTTTCCGCGCAACATTGCTTATGTCGCCTCTGGGGTCCCTTCTCGGCTCGTCTACACACTCACTGATGCAGAAGGGGTTCCAGCTTTTGAACTCCCTGGGCCGATGACTTTTTCTGTAGAACGAGACGGGGTCTCGCTTGGCGACCCTGTCAAGGTCGCGCCTAGAAGCGATGGAGTCCCACGCCCCTATCTGCCGCTGTACTTCACTTTTCCGGCACCGGGGCTGTACGACATCTTCGCGACTCGCGGCTCAACACGCCTGAACAGTCAAGTGATTGTGTCTCCAGCCTCAGAGGTTGAAAGCCCACAGGTCAACAGCGTGTTGCCTCCTGCAAATACGCCCACCACAACACTGTCGTTCGACGTAGACCCCATCTGCACCCGGGTGCCACAATGCCCGTTCCATGAGTACGACCTGCCGCTAGCGCTCGGCACGGGACGGCCGATCGTGGTGTTGCTGGCCACGCCGGCCTATTGCCAAACCACTGCTTGCGGACCGATCCTCGATCTGCTCGTCGAAGAAGCGGCCGCTCTTGCAGAAAACGTCATCGTGATCCACTCCGAGGTGTATCAAAACCCAAAGCAGGTGCGCGAACTGAATGAGGCAGCACTCGCACCGCTACCGCTGGCCTACAAGCTGGGGTTTGAACCAAGCCTTTTTGTAACTAACTCAGCAAACGTCATCCAAGTGCGCGGAGACATCGCCGTCGATCGAGGCGAGATGGCCCAGATGCTTGCTTTAGCTAAATGACTGGCCGCAACCGCAGGTGCGCTCAGCGTTTGGGTTTGTGATTGCAAAGCCCGACTGATCAAGGCCGTCTTTGTAGTCAAGGGTTGCACCGGTCAGGAGCTGCGCACTCGATGGGTCGACAATGACTCGCACTCCACCCTTTTCTACAGTCAGGTCGTCAGTTGCGACGTCGCTGTCAAAGAACATCTCATACGAGAACCCAGAGCATCCACCGGGACGAACTGCAACGCGAAGCGCAAGTGCCTCATCGCCTTCGGCGGTAATGAGCTGCTTGACTTTGTCTGCTGCAGTATCGGTCAGAGTGATCACGGCTTGTCCTCCACAGGTGCGGGCGCTTTGGTCGCCTACGGGTGCTTATGCTCCACCCATTCTACCGGAGTTTGCCGTGTAAAAGATAGCGGCAAATCAAACTGACCTACTCTGCTGTGTTAAGAACACCCCCATTTCCCAAACCATGGAGAAGATATGTCTGAAAACGCCACCTACATCGCCTATGCCGCTGCCTATGACGACCCTGATATGGCTGCAGCAGATTTCGTTACCCTCAAAGATGCTGGCCTGCGCCACATCACTGCGGCCCTTGTTCGCAAAGACGAAAAAGGTCGAGTCCATGTGCACGAAAAGACCTATGCCGGCAAGGCTGCCGGCACTGCCGGAATTATCGGTGGCGCTGCACTCGGCGTGATCTTCCCTCCTGCTGGTGCAGCAATTATTGCTGACGCCGTTATCGGCGGCGCAGTTCTTGGCAGCATCGGCCACTTTGCTGGCGGACTGTCACGCCACAACTTGAAAGAACTGGGAAACCTTTTGGACGAGGGCCAAGCAGCAGTCGTGGCCATTGCAGAAGATGCAGTAAGCACTGACATCAACAAGGCGCTTTCTCATGCCACGAAGAAGGCCAACCATGCCCTCGATAAGGGCGACGTTGAGGGCGCTGTGGAAGAAATCGAGAAGGGCCTCAACAAGGCTGTTGACGCAGCAGCCAAAGACCTGTCCTAAGGCGAGAGACTTGTCCTAAAGCAAGAGATTTGGGCAGCTTTCACGATTCGCCTTTACGTCTTGAGCGTGAAGTGCACCTGACATGGGTGACGATGCGCAAGATCGTGAAAGCTGCCTACTTCTGTTCCGTCTACCTCGTCTGCAAACCCTTCGAGCATGCCTCGATGGAGCGAGCAGATGAGTTCTGGGTTGCTCTGTGCAAGGTCGGCAAACGGACAGTGAGTAAACGCAATCGTTGCTCGATCAGACTCATCTACTCGAGCGGGGTCAAAGCCGAGTTCATCAAGCATTGCCTCAGCTGCTTCGGTGCACGGAAGGTCCTGATCGGTGCGGCGGTGCGCTAGCCGGCGGCCCTCATCACGGCCAGCTTCGGCTGCGTCCTCGCCACCGATCTTGGCCACTCGGGCCATAGAAATCAGCATGCGAGCCAACATGGGATATACCGGCGGCTCGAGGCCGAGCGATGGCGAGTTTGGCGCAATGTTGTAGAGCTTCTGCGGCCGACCGACCGAGCCGCTGCTATCTGGATGAGATTCGAGCAGGCCGACATCTCGCATGCGTTCAAGATGCGGACGAACCGTATTTGTATGCAACTCAAGCGAGTCTGCTATCTGAGCCGTAGACAGCGGTCGAGAAGAGCGAGCAAGCTCTAAATAGATCGCATAACGCGTGTTGTCTCCGAGTGTCTTGAGTAGGTCAAGACGCCGCTGAACGTTGGGCACAAACAACATGCTAGCCACACCGGTCTAAATAACACGGCCGTTACCGGTAAAATGACTCCATGTCATCGGATGCTGCTTCGGCCCAACCCTCACTTCCTACCGAAGAACAGATCATGGGGTTGCTGCGTGGAGTCATTGACCCAGAGCTTGGCTCCGACATTGTTGAACTCGGAATGGCGAAGGGTGCGCGGATCGACCCCGATGGTTTAGTGCATGTCGGCATTGCCCTGACCACGAGCGGGTGCCCGTTACGAGCTCAGATACAAAAAGATGTTCGGGCTCGTGTGGCCAACCTTCCAGGAGTCACGCGAGTTCGGATCGATTGGACCGAGCTCACCCAGGAAGAAAAAGCCACTGCCATGGCTAGAGCCCGAAAGAACATTGCTGAGAGACCCGAGCAAACAGCGCTACCGCCCACCACCAAAGTCATCATGGTGGCATCTGGAAAGGGTGGGGTTGGCAAATCTTCGGTCACAGTGAATCTCGCTGCTGCACTTGCCGCTGAAGGATTCACCGTGGGTGTCATGGATGCCGATATTTGGGGATTCTCCGTACCCCGAATGCTCGGGATTGACGGCCGCCTCTCGGGAGATACCGAGAATGGCAAGATCACTCCGAATGAACTCGCTGTGGGGAGTGGTCTGCTGCGTGTGGTTTCGATGGGGTTCTTGGTAGAAGAGGAAGGGTCCGCCCTGATGTGGCGTGGCTTGATGTTGAACCGAGCCGTGCAGCACTTCTTAGAAGATGTGACTTGGGGAAACTTGGACTATTTGCTCATTGATATGCCCCCTGGAACGGGCGACGTACAGATGGGCCTAGCCAAACTGCTGCCACGCTCCGAGATGATTGTGGTGACGACCCCATCGCTCACGGCACAGATGGTGGCGATTCGCGTGGTCGACATGGGGCGTAAGAACTATCTGCGTATTGCTGGTGTGATCGAAAACATGTCGGTCTACGTCGATGATGAGGGCAAAGAACATCACTTGTTTGGCACCGGCGGCGGCGAGCGCCTTGCCGCTGACGCGGGGGTTCCCCTTTTGGGGCGAGTCCCGATCGAGCCCGCCGTGGCCGCGGGCGGCGACCACGGCCATCCAATCTCTCTGGGTGTAGGACCAGCCGCAGACGAGTTCCGCAGAATTGCCAAATCCTTGATTGATGAGATCATCCCTCCAGCTGATCTTGCGAGTTGTTCTGCTCGCATGATGACTGCGATGGCCGATGCAATTGCGGCAGCCGATCCGCCAAGCTAACGGAGCTGTTGGTACCGCTCCCACAGCTGGTCAACTGCCGAGGTTGCAGTGATCTCACCCTGTTGCACTGCAGTCTCGAGACGATCAAGTTCCTGGCTCAGTTCTGGATACGAGCGCAAGTCATCTCGAAGACGATCATCGAGCATGGAATTCAACCAACCAACCTGCTGAGTGCTGCGACGCAACTCCAGTTCACCTGATGCCCCCATTTTCTCTTTGTGGATGAGGATCTGCTGCCAGAGTTCATCTAAACCCTGATTTGCCAAGCCGGAACACAACAGCACCGGTGGACTCCAAGTCAGAGACGCCGGGGTCAAAAGGTGCAAAGCGGCTCGATAATCTGCCGCAGCCAGTTCAGCGCGCTGCCGATTGTCGCCGTCGGCTTTATTCACAGCAATCATGTCGGCCATTTCTAAGACGCCTTTCTTGATTCCCTGCAGGTCATCTCCCGCCCCGGCAATCATCAGCACCAAGAAAAAATCCACCATCTCGGCAACCATCGTCTCTGACTGACCCACCCCAACGGTCTCGACTAAGACGATGTCAAAACCAGCGGCCTCGCAGACCAAAATAGTTTCGCGGGTAGCTCGAGTTACTCCGCCCAAGGTTGTACCTGCAGGAGAGGGTCGGATGAACGCTTGGGGATCAACTGCTAGACGGGCCAT
>WLJI01000179.1 GCA_009701845.1 Actinomycetota bacterium | reverse complement strand
TCATCTCACTTTGCAAACAACACCACACCACCATCCACACCACCGGATGGACCATCAAACAACAACCAAACACACCCGGCCGCTACACCATCACCACACCAACAGGCACCCAACTCAACACCCAACACCACGGCAAACCCAGCCCATAACCCCACTGGCCCGGCGCCGGCGAAGCCGCTTGGCCCTAAGAAGGCGCGAGTCAGGCGAAAGACAAAGCGTTGGGCCTAGTCGTGTTGGGTCGGGCAGAATGGCGGGATGGACCTACGGATATTTATTGAGCCTCAACAAGGGGCTAGCTACGAACAGCAACTTGATGTAGCTCAGCGCTCCGAATTCCTTGGCTTCGACGCGTTCTTTCGCTCCGACCACGTCCTCAAAATGGGAGATGTCTCTGGTCTGCCCGGGCCGAGCGACTCATGGGTGACGCTAGGCGCCATCGCCCGTGAGACATCGAGCATCACGCTCGGCACAATGGTCACCTCAGTGACGTTTCGCCATCCGGGTCCTCTCGCGATAGCCGTGGCGCAGGTTGATCAGATGTCAGGCGGCCGAGTCGAGTTTGGGGTAGGTGCTGGCTGGTTCGACCAGGAGCACCTTGCGTACGGCATTCCCTTTCCGCCTATTAAAGAACGCTTTGATCGACTCGAGGAGACTCTTGAAATTCTTCAAGGCCTCTGGCACACGCCACTTGGCGAAACCTTTGCTCATCATGGTGAGTACTGGACGATCGAAGACTCACCGGCACTCCCCAAGCCCGCACACCCAAATGGCCCGCCCATCATCATCGGGGGAGCGGGCCCCAAGCGCACACCTCAGCTTGCAGCCCGCTTTGCAGCCGAATTCAACACGCCCTTCTTTGGAGTGGAAGACGCTCGCGCTGCAAATCTCCGAGTTGATGAGGCCTGTAGATCAGTCAGCCGCGACCCAATCACGCTGCGACGTTCTGCCTGCCAAGTGTTGTGTTGCGGAGCGAACGAAGCAGAGATTGCCCGAAGGGCCGCTGCAATTGGTCGCCAGCCGGATGAGCTCCGAACAAACGGAATGGCCGGAACCCCAGAGGAACTCATTGCCAAGATGCGGGCATTCTCTGAGATTGGAGTGACCCGGATGTACCTTCAGACCCTCGATCTTGATGACCTTGATCACCTTGACCTGCTTGCCGAAACGGTCCTTGTTGCCGCAGCTGAGCTTCCTTGACCCCAAGGCCAACCTGACATCACCGCTGCAAGTTTTCGGATTGCCCCTAGGCAGCTAGATAGGGCAGTGCTGCTAGACGTGGCAGTACGGTGTGCGGATCATGACTGACCCCTCCGAGCCATCCTCTTCCGCATCAGATCAAGAGAAGCTGCCTGTTCGCATGTTGAATGACCGCATTCTGGTCAAGTTGGACGCAGCCGAGGCTGAGCGTCGCTCCAGCGGAGGCATTGTGATTCCTGCTACTGCTCAGCTTGGCAAACGCTTGGCCTGGGCAGAGGTTCGGGCTGCCGGCCCAAATGTGCGTTCAGTGCAAGAAGGTGATCATGTGCTGTTTAACCCTGAAGACATCTATGAGGTCGAGGTCCGCGCCGAAACTTTCGTGATTTTGCGCGAGCGAGATGTTCATGCTGTTGCAGCCGAACGTTTAGAAGAAGCCAAGACCGGCCAAACCGGCCTCTACCTGTAACGGCAACTGGCTGCTATGACCCCGACCTTCGGAAGAGCACTGGGGCCTAGTTATTCGCTCAGTCGGGAACTAGTTGTGGGCTGAGGCTGTACAACTTCTACGATGTGAGCCATGCCCGAGTCAGCAAGCCCAGAGTCACCAAGCCCAGAGTCACCAAGCCCAGAGTCAGCAACCCCCGAGTCAGCAACCCCGGAGTCTGGCTCTCCGGCCGTTACCCCGATCGAGGTTCGAGCCGAGGACCTTGCGCAGGTCCGCTACAACACCGATGGTCTCGTCGCGGCAATAGTGACCGACATCGAGACCAAAGATGTCCTGATGATGGCTTGGATGAACGAAGAGTCTTTACAGATGAGCCTTGAGCAGGGCCGCACCGTGTTCTGGTCACGCTCTCGCCAAGAACTCTGGCGAAAGGGCGATACTTCTGGGGACCGGCAATTCATCCGCTCTGCGTCGTATGACTGCGATGGAGACACGTTGTTATTTGTTGTCGAACAAGAAGGCAGTGGGGCCTGCCATACGGGTAACTACTCCTGCTTCTTCCGAGCCTTCGGAGCCTGAGTTCTGGCCGAGCAGGAGTGCGGGTCGAGCCGGGGTTCTGGCCGAGCAAGAGAGCAAACCGAGCATGAGAGCAAACCGAACATGACACAGAAGAGCTATCAAACGGCTGCATCAAGTTCTGCTCAGATCGTTCCCAACTTTGAGCTGTTCAAGAAGCTGGCGCGCACTCACCGCGTAGTGCCCGTTTTCAGAACTCTTCTTGCAGACCTCACCACTCCCGTAGCTGCGTTCATGCGTCTTTGCGGAGACGACACAGAAGGTCAGCCAGGCTTTTTGTTGGAGTCGGTTGATCATGGCGGCCGGTGGAGCAGGTGGTCCTTCGTTGGCCGCGAGCCCCGAGCCAAGATCGTTTCACGGCAAGGGACGCTGACTTTCTCTGGCGATCTTCCAGATGGAATCCCCACTGATCAGGGTGTCCTTGCCAGTTTGGACATGTTGCTCAAGCATTACAAAGCACCTCTAGCCGCCGAGTTCGGTGACGAGGGTGCCGCCTTGCCTCCTCTTCACTCAGGCGTAGTTGGCTACCTGGGTTATGACGTGGTGCGAGAGGTCGAACACCTGCCACATGCACCAGACGCAGATCGGGACTGGCCCGATGCAATTCTCTCTGTGATTGGCGAGTTAGCCGCCTATGACCATTGGAGCCAGCAGGTCACACTGATAGCTAATGCATTTGTGGATGAGACATTCACCGATGAGCAGCTCGAACGATCCTACATTTCTGCAATTTCTCGAATCGATCAGATGGCAGCCGACGGGGCAATCGCGTTAGAAGAGCCTCTCGTCGAGGCCCCAGCCTCGGCTGATCCACCGCCAGTAACGTCGACGCTAGCCCCGGGTCTCTACGAGTCCGCTGTGGCAGTTGCCAAAGAGCACATTCTTTCAGGTGACATTTTCCAAGTCGTGCTCTCGCAGCGTTTCGACGTTGAGACCGACGCCGATCCCCTTGACCTCTATCGGGTTCTGCGGCGGATTAATCCAAGCCCCTACATGTATTACGTGCGTGAAGAGGAACTCACCTTGGTGGGCTGTTCTCCCGAGCCAATGGTTCAGTTGCTTGAGGGCAAGGTCATCTCGCGGCCCATTGCAGGAACCAGATTCCGCGGCAGGAACGACGAGCATGACCGCCAGCTAGCGGCAGAACTCATTGAGCATCCCAAGGAGCGGGCCGAACACATCATGTTGGTTGATCTAGCTCGCAACGATGTTGGTCGGGTGGTCGAGTTCGGCACCTGCCAGGTTGATGAGCTGATGACCCTTGAGCGTTTTAGTCATGTGATGCACCTCACGTCGCAGGTTTCGGGAACGCTCGCTGCGAGCAGCACGCCAATTGATGTACTGCGAGCCACGCTTCCTGCGGGAACCGTCTCTGGCGCACCCAAAGTCCGGGCCATGGAGATCATTGATGAGCTTGAGCCCACTCGCCGTGGCCCCTATGCCGGGGTAGTTGGCTACTTAGACTTTTCGGGCAGCATCGATACTGCGCTTGCCATCCGAACCATGGTGATCGACCCCCCGGGCGCAGATGGCAAACGGCGTGCTTCGGTACAGGCCGGCGCAGGTGTGGTGGCCGATTCCATCGCTTCCGAGGAAGAGCTTGAGACCCGCAACAAGGCAAAGGCGCTACTGAGCGCGATTGGCCCTGCAGAGCAGATGACTCGTCACCGTCGCGCCGCGGCACAGAACCGACTCGGCACTGACCCGACTCGGCACAGGCCCGACTCGGCATGACTGACTCCATCAGCAAGACTTAAGCAATGACTGATGTAACAGCGGACTATTTAGCGCTCAAACGGTCGGTGGCTGCGGTGCAGTTGCCCAAAGACGTGATTCGGGCCTTCGGCGCTGACGCAGTGACCTTTTTGCAGGGGCAGATATCGCAAGATATCGCCAACTTGCAGCCGGGGGAGTCTCGCTGGGCACTCATTCTTGAGCCTCAGGGCAAGGTGGACGCTTGGGTGCGCGTTTGGGGCGGCAGCCAGAGCGATGAGATCCTGATCGACTGCGATGCCGGGTCCGGGCAACTGGTCATTGACCGCCTGAACCGCTTTCGCATGAGGGTTAAGGTCGAACTCGAGTTGCTTGATTGGCAGTGCATTGCGCTGCGCGGTCCCGAGTGCCCCGCAGTGGATTCGCCAGAACTCATCGCTGAGCTCAAAGGGACCGTGAGCTGGGCTGGGGTGGCAGGGGTAGACCTGCTCGGCCCGCAGGTGACCGTTCCACAGGGAATCCATGTTGCTGGCTTAGCTGCGTTTGACTCGGTGCGGATCGAAGCGGGTTGGCCGGCCATGGGCAGCGAATTAGGGGCGCAGCTAGAACCCAAGATCATTCCCGCCGAGGCTGGGCAATGGCTCATTGATGCCTCGGTGAGTTTCACGAAAGGCTGCTACACAGGCCAAGAACTTGTAGCTCGCGTCGATTCGAGGGGAAACAACACGCCCCGCAACCTTCGGGGACTCGTGATTGCCTCAAATGTGATTCCCCCGCTTGGCGCAGAGATCATGGTTGATGACCAACCGCGCGGCACGATTACGAGCGTCGGCGAGTCACTCGATCTGCGTGCGCCAGTTGCCCTTGGCTA
>WLJI01000178.1 GCA_009701845.1 Actinomycetota bacterium | reverse complement strand
GATGGGTTCAGCACAGAAGGGTTTGAATCAATCCGAGTGGGGGCAAGTCGCGAGAAAGTGTTTGCAAACCTTCAGCAGTTCTCTCGGGTTGAGGGCTGCAAAGTGAGCCTGGCGGTGTGCGCGATGCGGCAAAACGTTCACGAAATCCCCGACCTGGTTCGCTTTGCAAACTCAAACAGTTTGCACCTTGGCTTCAACGTGGTCCGCTACCCCCAAGACCATTCGCTCTCTTCGGCAACAGCAGAGGAACTGACCGAGGCGATTGCCATCTGGGAAGAACTACTGCAGGAGCAGTGGTCGCTCGAGGCCCCGCTGTTGAGTCAGCCCGGGCAGGAAAACTTGCGGCGGGTAGAGAGCATCCTGTCCGAGGCCCGAGGCTGGCTCGCAGCCACTGCTGACCAAACTTCTGGGATAGTGATTCGCTCGAGCAGCGCGTCGGCCGCTCAGGATCGGCGGCGTGACTGGCTGGAACTGATTGCTGGGCTTGCAGGAACGAGTTACGACTCAGATGCTGCGCTGAGAGAGGACGCGTTTCAGCTTGAGCTGAGCCGATTGCTGAGCGAGTTTGATCTCAGAGTTGCTCCCCAAGACAGGGCGCTACGGCTTGCTTTGGGAGTAGCGGAACTGTGTGATCACGAGCTCGGCCCAGTAGAAGTTGAGCGCTTTCATTTGTTCGCAGCAGCGATTGACGCTGCAGCAGTAGCGCCAAGAATTTCACTCATGGCAGGTTTGCCGCCGGCGTTGATCGCTCAGGGTGTGATCAACTTAGATCCAGACGTGCTCGCCTCCCGACTCGACTCGTTCTTCCCTCCTGAGAGGAACCATCCATGATTCATTCCGCGTGCTACGCGCCTCACTCAGCGCTCTACTTCCGACCCGATGGACTCGTCCACGCTTGTTGCGTGACTGGCTTCTCGATCGGGTCGGTATTCGGCCCAGAGCGAGAGAGCCTGAGGGATATCTGGGAGGGAACCGCCCTAGCCGCTCAACGGCAGGCTCTCGAGGCGGATGCATTCGACCTTGGCTGTCAGGAATGCGAATTCGTTGCAGAGTCTGGCGGCCGTGAGGCGACTGTTGCCAATCACTTTGATCGCTTTTCTGAGGGGTCTCCCCACGAGTTCCCCAAGATGCTCGACCTAGCCCTTTCGAGTCGTTGCAACCTGCAATGCGTGATGTGTAACGGCGGGCTCTCTTCGGCCATTCGAACTCAACGTGAGGGCCTTCCGCCATTGCCGGATTGCTACGACGATCGGTTCTTTGAAGAACTTGATGAGTTTCTGCCTCACTTAGAGCGGCTTCAGTTCAAAGGTGGCGAGCCATTCTTAGCAAGAGAGAATCAACGCATCTGGGACCGGTTAATTGAACTCGGCCTCACCCCAGAAGTAACCGTTACGACCAACGGAACACTCTTCAATGACAGGGTCGCACATTATGTGCGAGAGCTTCGCATGCACCCGAATATCTCGGTGGACGGCATGGAGGCCGACACCATTGAAGCAATTCGTGTGGGCGTGGACGCAGAACGCCTGTGGCGCAACATCGACCAGTTCCAGGAGTTGGCCGAGCAGGCTGGCAACGGAATGACGTTGAGCTTTTGCCTGATGCCTATGAACTGGCGTGAGGTGCTCCCGTTCCTTGCCGAAGCCGACCGCCGCCAACTCAATTGCAACGTCATCTTCGTGAACCAGCCACAGCAGTATGACCTTCTTCGCGTTCCTCGAGAAGAGCTCATAGAGATCCTTGCAGAGCTGTCTTCAGTCGAGATGAACCTGACCGGCGATGCCCCGCGGAGCTGTCATGCCGAAGTACTCGATCGGATTCGATCCCACCTTGAAAATCCGGTTGACCTTGTTGTGAGCTCTGTGCTGATGACATCGCGGCCCATCGACCGAGAAGCGCAGTCTGAGCTTCGAGCGATGCTCGTTGAGGAGTTTGCCTGCGAGCCAATGCTGGTAGAGGCAGAGGATGGCATTGTTAGTTCGGTAGAGGTGCCCGACTGGGCTTCATGGCTTGGCGCTTCTGAGTTTGTTGGTGGGCAACTCGACCTGCTCGACAAGCTGATTGAGAAGAGCTGCGGCCCGATCACAAACAGGTGGATCGTCTCGCCGATGCACGGTGTGGTGGTCCTAGCAATCGAGGTGACCACCGAGGCTGGCCTCCGACAGCTCCGCGTCTATCGCCTTGTGGATGCGGAATCGGGCAGGCAACGGGTCTATGTGGTGGATGCTGCGCAGTGGGGCAACGCTAGCTAGTCGAGTTCGAGTTCAATAGCGGCGCCGGTCCATTCCGGCTGTTCCGTACGGTCCAAGACGCAGTCTTCGAGGACTAAGTAGTCCATGTCTGTGGTCATGAAGCACCGGTATGCGTCCTCGGGCGTGTACACGATTGGCTCACCGCGAACATTGAATGAGGTGTTGATCAGGAGCGGGCAGCCTGTGAGGTCATTGAACGCTGACAGGAGCTGATGAAACGCCGGAAAGCGTTCCGCGTCGACCGTCTGTACCCGAGCTGAGCCATCAACGTGGGTAACTGCGGGGATCTCAGAGTCAATAGCATTGAGCTGTTCGAAAATGCTCGCACCCGCAGTAGGTTCCCCTTGAGTTCCCCTGCGGCTTACAAGTACCGGGGCAGTGAAAAGCATGTACGGGGATTCGTGGTCGAGTTCAAACCAATCTTGGGCATGTTCAGCCATCACCGCAGGTGCGAAGGGTCTGAAGGATTCTCGCTGTTTGATCTTCTCATTGAGCACCCGCTGCATCGTGGGGGAGCGAGGATCGGCCAAAATTGAGCGGTTCCCAAGGGCGCGGGGGCCGAATTCCATGCGACCTTGGAACATGCCAACCACATTGCCCTCGGAAAGCAATGTGGCTAGGTGCGCAACACGCTCGGCTGCATTGTCGATTCGCGTGAAGGGGCGGTGGAGTTCCTCAAGTTCAGCCGCAATGGACTCGCTACTGAAGCCCGGACCCAGTTGTGCGCCAGCCATTGCATCACCGATGTGTACTGATCGGCTGTGCCCCCCGATTTGGTGCCAGGCCCACAAAGCTGCACCAAGAGCACTCCCGGCGTCTCCGGCAGCGGGCTGAACCCAAATGTTTTCAAAGGGGCCATCAGCATGCAGTCGGGCATTTGCCACGCAGTTCAGAGCCACTCCGCCGGCAAGAACCAGGTTCTTCTCTTCGGTGAGTGCAGCGGCATGATGGGCCATTCGAAGAACCACATCTTCGAGCACAACCTGAATCGATCGAGCTAGGTCACACTCCCGCTGCGTGATCTCAGATTCTGGTTGTCGTGGAGGGCCACCGAAGATCATGTCGAATTGATGGTTCGTCATTTTGGTTCCGGCTAGAAAGTCGAAGTAGTCCATGTTGAGAGAGAAGGAACCCTCGGCAGAGACGTCAATGAGGTGATCAGAAATTGCTTGGGCAAAGCGCGGCTTGCCGTATGGGGCCAAGCCCATGAGTTTGTATTCACCTGAGTTCACCTTGAACCCGGCCTGATAGGTGAATGCCGAATACAGCAGCCCGAGTGAGTTCGGAAAGCGAAGCTCCTCAAGCAGTTCAATCTGCTTGCCGGATCCTCTGCCGAGAGAACTCGTTGCCCATTCTCCTACCCCGTCAAGCGTCAGAATTGCTGCACTCTGAAACGGCGACGGGTAGAACGCTGCTGCTGCATGGCTGAGGTGATGATCAGAGAAAAGTATCGGCTCGGGGAGCTCATATCCGATCGTGCGGATTGCCTTTTCGATTTCGTAGGAAGTCCACAATTTGCGATTCAGCCACTCGGACATTGCAGCGTGGACGCTCTTCAATCCGCTTGGTCCGGCGGCAGCGTAGGACCGTAGAACCCTAGAGAACGTAGAGAGTGGCTTGTCGTAGTAGGCAACGGCGGAAAGCCCGTCGGGTGGAACCTGAGCCTCTTCTAAGCACCAGGCAATTGCCGAGGTTGGAAAGCGCGGGTCGTGCTTGCGCCGTGTGAAGCGCTCCTCTTGTGCTGCAGCCACAATCTTGCCGTCATGCAGGACTGCCGCAGCTGAGTCGTGGTACAGCCCGCTGATCCCTAAAACGAACATGACTGGTAGAGTAGTGGTCCTGTTCGGGTGCGGGCCCACAGTACGAAGGAGGACGGGTGGAAGAGACTCAATCACCCCCTAGATGGGCATGGCGGCACTTTGTTCCGGTCGTGGCGCCCCTCGCGATAGCGCTGCTCTTTTTCCTTCTCGGTCAGTCGCTTCGTGCAGCGGTGCTTTGTGTGATTGCTGCGCTCAGTTTGGTACTTGTGCTACTTGGAGTGCCCCTAGACCGGTATCTGGCGCGTTTCGGGGTGTGGATCGCGAGCGTGGTCGGACTCATTGCGAGCCTGATGATCGGCGTTCTGTTAGTAGTTGCCGGATGGATTAGTCGAATCTTCAGGCGGGACCCGCTCACTCCTCGTCGCTTGAAGGGAAATGAGTGGCAACCAGCAGCGAGCCAAGCAGACTCAGACTATTTGGCAACTGCAACCTACGGACTTGAGCGTGCAAGCAGTTCTCGTACTCTGGCGAGTCAGCCGGGTGGAATGCGCGGTTTTGGTCGTGCCGCAGTCATGTCCGTTGGGGCCGTGACCTTGTTGCTGCTCGCAGACCTTGGCGTTGGCCTTGCCTGGGATCAGGTTTCTGGGCCTGGGACCCCTGCTGCTCGGATCGTTGACCGCGTCAACTTCACTGGAAATACCAACACCGTGGCCGATATCCGTGCGAGTTCACCAGCGATGCAGGCCTACCCGTGGGCCGATGAGTACTTTCGCGAGACCCAGACCACGCCCTCTTCTTACTGGCCG
>WLJI01000177.1 GCA_009701845.1 Actinomycetota bacterium | reverse complement strand
TCCGTATCATCTTGGTGAGACTGACGAAGAATTGAAGAAGGAAGCTGCCGATCTTGGTCTCAGCGGTCGTGGACCAGATCAGCAGCCAACAGTAGACATCGTTGTTCCAGGGGCCATGCCTTCTACAACACAAGACCCCCAACCAGACCCCTCCGAACCTAGCTAGCTGCGGCCCGACCAACGGCTAGAGCACACACAGATACATCAAGCACAGATACAGCAAGCACAGATCACCGAAGCAGAAACACCCCCGAGAATGAGAGCAACCTAATATGCCTCTTGATGGCGAGTACGAACCAAGTCCATGGGAACCGATTTCAGAACAAGTCGACCTCTATGAGTCGAGCGGCGGCACCGAGGGAGACACCCTCGAAGGTGCCCCGTGCATCATCTTGTGGACCAAGGGCCGTAAGAGCGGAAAGGTCCGAAAGACTCCTCTCATCCGGGCCGAGAGCAATGGCTCATACGCGGTGATTGCCTCTATGGGCGGATCACCAACCGCGCCGGTTTGGTCTCACAACATCGATGCTGACTCGCTTGTCTCTCTGCAAGACGGAGCAGACCTTCAGGATTATCGTGCTCGTAACGTTGAGGGCCAAGAGAAAGCCGACTGGTGGGCGATTGCCATGAAGGTCTGGCCCCACTTTGATACTTATCAAGAGGCAACCACTCGGGTGATTCCGCTGTTTGTGCTTGATCCCATCTCGACTGATCCGAATCCATAGGGCCAAGTTCTGGCCGAATCTGACAAACTCCACTGATGGACTCAACCCGAGTTGATAAGTGGCTGTGGTCTATTCGGATCTACTCCACGCGATCGCTAGCTACTGCGGCTTGCACTGGCGGCCACGTTCAGATCAACGGCCGCCCGGCCAAGCCATCAAGTCCGGTCACAGTCGGTGATCGAGTCAACGCTTATGCAGCCGAGGTCAACAGGGTTGTCGTTGTTGCCAAACTCATTGAGAAGCGCGTGGGTCCCAAGCTAGCGGTTGACTGTTATGTCGATGAGACACCGGCTCCTCCCCCGGAGGAACTCCGTGCTCGGAGCGCTGTGCGCGATTCAGGGTCTGGACGGCCGACCAAGAAGGACCGTCGGCAACTCGACCAATTACGCGGCCGAAACCGCTGAGGTTCGCCACTCGGCGCTAGCTGGGTGAGAATGACAGGACATGTCTGCACCGCTCGAGCTTCAATTCGTCACTTCTGCTGCGCAGATCAGTCAGCTGCCTCATACTGGCGTACCCGAAATTGCAGTTGTTGGCCGATCAAATGTGGGTAAATCCTCACTGATTAACGCACTGAGCAATCGCAAGGGCCTCGCCCGAGTCTCCAAGACCCCTGGTCGAACGCAACTGATCAACTACTTCTCCCTTGGCGAGGCTGCTGGAGTTGTGGATTTGCCAGGCTACGGCTTTGCGAACGCTCCTGCTCGGGTACGTGCTACCTGGCAGCCAATGATCGAGGGCTACATCCTTGGCAGAGAAGAACTTGCAATGATTCTGGTGCTTGTCGATGGCGAGATAGGCCCCACCAAACTCGATATTCAGATGCTTGAGTGGCTTCAGTCCTACAACCGGCCCTGCACCGTGGTTGCCACCAAACACGACAAGGTGAAGTCGGCTGTTCGAGACAAGCGCAAGCGTGAACTGGCCGCGAAGTCGGGTGTTGAGCAGCGCGATGTTGTCTGGGTCAGCGCAGCCAAGAACGTGGGAATCGACAACCTTCGCACTCTGGTTCGGCACTGGTTGGGGTTGAGCTCAGATCGGTAAATCGCCCGTGGCTGTTCGGGTGCTCCCGCTGTCTCTATAGGCAGAGATGGTCCGCTGAGCGATACGCATCTGATGAACTTCGTCGGCGCCATCTGCAAACCGAGCCCAGCGAGCGTGCTGGTACATATGCGCAAGCGGAGTATCCGTTGAGTAGCCCAACGCTCCGTGAACCTGAATCGAACGGTCGATCACCCTGCCGAGCATGTTTGCCACAAAGTGTTTGGCCATCGACACCTCGCTCTTAAATTCCAAGCCGTTGTCTATGCGATACGCGGCGTGAAGCACCATCAGTTTGGCCTGGTACAACTCCATTGTTGAATCAGCGATCATCCACTGAATGCCCTGCTTCTCGGCGAGCATCGACCCGTGTGAGTAGCGGTTGAGAGAGCGGTCGACCATCATGTCGAGAGCAGTTTCTGCCTGAGCAATCCAGCGCATGCAATGCGCCAACCGGGCCGGGCCAAGGCGGTATTGCCCGAGCAGGTGACCTTGTCCCCTTCCGCCAAGCATGTTGGCTGCTGGCACTCGCAGGTCTTCAATCACAATCTCGGAATGACCAGATCCGCCATGCATGGTCTCAACTTCGCGCACTCGGTTCCAACCCTCGGAGGGGATCTCGACGATAAAAGCAGAGTTAGCTGCTTGCGGTAGATCGGGATTGTCCTCGGTGCGCGCCACCAGAATTGCAAAGCTTGCACGTTGTGCGTTCGAGATAAACCATTTGTGGCCATTGATGACCCATTCCTCGCCATCTTGGATGGCGGTGGTTCGAATCAGCGTTGGGTCAGATCCAGCTACCTCAGGCTCAGTCATGGCAAAGCAACTCATGGCCATGCCCTCGCAAAGTGGTTTGAGGTACTTCTCCTTTTGCTCATCTGTCGCCCAGTGCAACAGGGTGTGCATATTGCCCTCATCAGGCGCCTGACAGTTCATGACGAAGGGGCCGTAATAGGATTTTGCAGCCTCAGCCTGAACCATCGCGAGCTCAACGTGGCCGAGGCCCATCCCTCCCCACTCTGCGGGCATATGGGGCAACCAGAGCCCTGCTTCTTTTGCCTGCGAACGCATCCCGAAGAGAATCCGTATGTACTCATCGCGCTCGATCTTCTCGGAGTCACCGATAAGCGCTTCGCCTGGCTTCACAACTTCTTCGATAAAGGCCCGAACCCGCACACGGATCGCTTCGACTTCGGGTGAGAGCGTAAAATCAATCGACATATCAGAGTCCTTGTAGTGCGAGGGAACCGCTGCCGCGCAACGGATTGAGCGGCATTTGCAGCCAAGGCAAGAACCTAGCGCGCTGTCGTACTATCGCCGCCGGTTCTGGGCTGCGCACCCCACTCCCATGCACTCGTTTCGTTTTGCGTCTGACCCCCTAGGGAGGGCAGATTCAAAACAAAGCGGTGGGGGGACTCAGGGTTGCAGAAGAAACTCGTTCAGGTTTGGCTCTTTGGTCCAGTTCCAATAATCGACTAGCCGCCAAGGCGAGAGGACATAGATGTCGCCTGATGGGTTGCGGAACCAACTGTTTGAGATTGAGGGGTGCGACCACACCATTGTGCGGAGTTCGGCCTGAGTGCGCTGTGTGTACTCTTCGCAGACCTCGCTCCTGCACTCGAGCGAGCGGTAGTCACCGCTGATAAGAGCATCGAGCGCTCCCATGACATAGCGAATCTGGCATTCGGAATGAAAGATCAGGCTTCCTCCATGGGCAAGGTTGGTACCTGGCCCATACAAGCAGAAGAGGTTCGGAAAGTTCGGAACCGTTATGCCGAGATAGGCAGTGGGTTCATCACCCCATTGCTCAGAGAGAACCGCTCCATTACGCCCAGTAATCTGCATGGGCCAGAGGTACTTGTTGGCATGAAATCCGGTGGCATAGATGATGAGATCAAACTCCGCCAGTGACTCGCCCGCAGGCTGCTCTGCAGACTCCCCCTTAGGCTGCGCTGACTCAATCTCTGAGCTTTCGGGACTCCCGGTGACTACGCCGGTTGGTTCAATCCGCAGAATCGGGTCAGTGACGAGATCCACATTCGGTCGCATCAGGGAAGCCAGCCAACTTCCATTGTCCTGCAGCGTTCGCTTGCCGAGGCAGACATAGTCCGGCACAACTTTCTCTGAAAGCGCTGGGTCATCTGCGACCTGCTCGACCATCCATTGGGTAAAGAACTCTCGAGCGGCGTCATTGATTTCGCTGATCGCTCGATCTTGATGCGGGTAATCAGGATCAATTCGCATTGCGGGCAGACCACCATCACAGGCTGGCCAGAACAGCAAGAACCGGTACCAACGGCCATAAAAAGGCAGATGCCTCATTGCCCACCGAACACCGTCACCTACCTGCTCGTGATAGCTCGGATTGGGAAACATCCAAGGCGCCGAGCGCTGAAAAACGCTGAGGTGCTCAACTTGATCTGCGATCGTCGGCACGATCTGAAAGGCACTAGCGCCGGTACCAATTACCGCAACCCGCTTATTGCGAAGGTCGGTTCCAGGGATCCACTGCGCGGAGTGCATCGCTGTACCTGCGAAGGTTTCACGGCCCGGAATCTGGGGCAGCGAAGGACGGTTGAGTTGGCCCACGGCACTAATGACAGCGCTGGCAGTCAGAGTTGTTGAGCCCTGACCCTGCATCACCTCGATCTGCCAATGAGCCTGCTCCTCATCCCAGTGCGCAGTAGAGACCTCGGACTCAAACCTGATGTGATCCACAACATCAAACTCTCGAGCGCAATCCTCAAAATATTTCTGCAGTTCGGGCTGCTGTGCAAAGAACTCTGACCACTCGTTATTGGGTGCGAAGGAATAGCAATAGAAATGGTTACCGACATCCACCCGACAACCCGGATAGCGATTCTCGAACCAGGTACCACCCGCTCCTGAGTTCTTCTCAAGAATGGTGTAGGGAAGCCCTGCCCGACCAAGACGGATGCCAGCCAGAATTCCAGACATCCCAGCGCCAATAACTACGACATTGAACTCGGCACTGTCGCTCTTCAAGTTCGAATAGACGACGCCAGCTTCACGTGCGTCGACTCCGTCGAGTTCGAGTTCCTCCATCAGCATGGGG
>WLJI01000176.1 GCA_009701845.1 Actinomycetota bacterium | reverse complement strand
TGTGTGACGAAGGGGCACGGGGTCAACGTGAAGGCTGCGGCATTTGCCGCAGGATTTTCGGACCTAGGCGAGAACTACGCGCAGGAGTTGGTTGCGGGAGCAGCTTCGCTGGGGGCGGGAGCAGCTTCGCTGGGGGCGGGAGCAGCTTCGCTGGGGGCGGGAGCAGCTTCGCTGGGGGCGGGAGCAGCGGGCTCGCTAACAAGCCCGCGATGGCATTTTATTGGTGGGCTACAGACAAACAAGGTTCGCAGCTTGGCGGCCATAGTTTCACTCTGGCAGAGCGTGGACAGGTTCTCGTTGGCTCAAGAAATTGCGAAGAGAGCCCCGGGTGCTCAGGTGCTTGTGCAGCTAGACATCGCCGGTATTTCTGGTCGATCAGGAGTCGCACCTGCCGATGCTTCCGAACTGGTCAGGAAGTGCATCGACTTGGGCCTAGATGTTCGAGGTTTGATGGGTGTAGGAGTGCCCGGGCCGCCAGAGGAATCTCGGCTGGGGTTCCGAATGCTGTCGAACTTGGCAGATGAGTTGGAGTTACCCGAACGCTCAATCGGAATGAGCAATGACCTTGAAGTTGCAGTTTCGGAAGGATCGACCATGGTCAGGGTAGGATCTGCGCTACTCGGTCCACGAACGAGTCCGGCCACTGGGTCAGCTCGCTGACTCCCAACAGTCAATCGGTACTCGATCGGTACTCGATCGCTACTCAATCAGCACTCACCCACTCACCCACAACTAGACTCTCAGACGAGGAGAATGACGATGTCGAACTGGATGAAAAATACCAAAACTTGGCTCGGACTTGGGAACGATCCGTATTACGAGGATGAGTACGGCGATCCCGGATCTGAGGAGGATTACGAAGACGAAGAGTATCTTGATCAAGACGATTCAGAGCCTGAACGTCAGCCGACTCGGTCGTCTTCTCAGGGCCGGGGTGCAGTCAGAGCAGTGCCAGATGCTCCGCGGGCCAAAGAAGACTGGGAGGAGGGTGACGGGGGAGTGCGTGTCCTGAGCGCCTCTGCGTCGAGTTCCTCATCAAGTCGAGGTGTAGTTCGTCCGTTGCCAAGTTCAGCAAAGCCGCAGATCGTGTCTCCTACTGGGTTTAACGATGTGCAGCAGGTAGCCGACACCTTCAAACACGATCAGCCAGTCATTATGAATCTCCAAGGCGTTGACAAGGAACTTTCTCGGCGACTGATCGACTTTGCAAGTGGGCTCTGTTACGGCCTAGAGGGTGACATGGAGCGAGTATCAGATCAGATTTTCTTGCTGACTCCGCATGGTGCAGAGGTATCCGATGACGAGCGACGTCGCATGCGCGATGGAGACCTTGGAAACGGCGAACGTTGAGTTTTGTTGACCAAGAAGTAGTGCATCGATCCGGTAGGTTCGCATCAACGAAAGTGGAGTTGTGTCAGATAATTTTGTGAGGTCCTACATCTCGTGGGTGTGATTTGTATTGCCCTTCAACTGTTTATGATCCTGATCTTTGCCCGAGTCATTTTGAGTTGGTTTCCGCCAACGGGCGGTGTGATCGATCAGATCCAGAATCTGGTCATTACTGCAACTGAATGGATCATGGGTCCGCTTCGGCGAGTCATTCCACCGGTGCGACTCGGCGCTGCAGCATTGGACTTGTCGCCGCTCATCGTTCTGCTTGGTATCACTGTGCTGCGCAGCATTCTCTGCCACTAGCGACACGCTCCTCGCCTCAGAGGTTCTCGTGGAAGCTGTGCTTGGGTAGATTCGGCGCAGCGCAAGTTGGTTCAAGGTGGCTGAACTGAGCTTCGAGGAGTTGTATTACCAAACGCAGCCCCTCGGGGGGCTAATCTCTGGTCTATGGATCTCACTCCGGAAACCTTTGAAAAAGTAACCTTCGATGAGAAGCGCGGGGGGTACAACGTTGATCAGGTTGAGGCCTTCCTCGAAGAAACCGGCACAGAGTTTGCTCAGATGCTGGCTCGCTTTACCCACACCACTCAGCTTGCTGCAGCTGCCGAGGAGCGTGCCGCTGCCGCCGAGGCAAGACTCGCTCAGGCAGACAGTGTTCTTGCCGAGGCCACAGAAAGAGTCCAGCGCGCCGAGCGTGCTGCCCGCGCTGCTCAGCAACAAGCTGCCGAGGCTCAAGCAGCTGCTGCCGATGCTGTAGCTCGTGATGCCGCCTCAAGCTCAGTAGCTCGGGCGAACGAGGATCAAGAAGTCGAGCAGGCAGCAAAGACACTGCTCATGGCTCACCGCACTGCCGAGGCAACAGTGAATGAAGCTCGTGGGCAAGCTCAGTCGCTTCTTGAGGACGCATCAGCCAAAGCTGACCGTCAGCAGGCGGAGTCCACTGCAGAAGCAGAGGAGCTCGTTCGAGCGGCTCGCGTAAAGGCCGAAGAAGAATACGCATCTCGCAGGGCCGAGATGATTGCCGAAGTGGGCACTTTGGAGTCTCGCAGGGCTCAACTTGAAGATGTGATGACTCAACTCGAGGCTCGCCTTGACGGATACCGTTCTGAACTTTCTCGCACTGCCGAGGAGCTCTCTTCACTTGCCTCTGATCCCGCCCGGCTTGGCCAGCGTCCAGGCATGTCGATCCCTGCAGACGAGGTGCTGAGTGCTCAGCAGAGTTCAGCCTCTGCTCTCGAAGGATCCGATGGGCTTCTTGACTCAGACCCCCTCTCTGGTTCCGAGCCAACAGCGGTTGATGCAGCAGCGGAGCAGTACCTTGACGGTTCAGAAGATGCAGCCGTTGAGCGCAGCCTCGCAGACTCGGGAACCCCAGATTCTGGAACGCCAGACTCTCTTCCTTCGCAGGGGGGTGCACAGCCGTTCGCTGGCTCCTCGGCTGCTGATGATTACCTTGACTTAACCCAAAGCGCTGACAGTTCGGCAAGTGGAGATGCTGGCAGCGATAGCTGGGGCCCGGGAAGTTGGTCACGCATTGAGTCAGAGATGCCATCAGAGCCCGATGACTCCCCGAGCGCCAGTGGTTCGATTACGACCACTGCAGCTACTTCCTCAGTAGCAACGGTTCCCCCTCTTGCTGCGGTTTCATTGCTCGATGCCGAGACCGAGGTGACCGACACTCCTCAGGCCGAGCAAATCCCAGAAGTCTCGTTGGCCTGGGAGTCAGAGGAAGAACTCACCGATAGCAGGCCCACACAGGCCGTTGATACTGTGAATCAGCCAAAGGATCGCTTTATGCAGGAA
This sequence comes from Actinomycetota bacterium, assembly GCA_009701845.1. Lineage (GTDB taxonomy): Bacteria > Actinomycetota > Acidimicrobiia > Acidimicrobiales > Microtrichaceae > IMCC26207. The sequence goes on along the minus strand of WLJI01000176.1, from coordinate 1,675 downwards.
CTTGATGACGCAGTAAATGACACTGGTGCCGCTGGCCCGGAAACCGCCGGGGATGAGGCAATGACAGCCTTTTTCGAAGGTAACAGCGATTCTAAAGCCCGCAGATTTGGCTGGCGTCGCTGATTTCTTGGCATGTATTGCGAGTTGTGGCCGACTTGAGGCTCTGCAAAGGCTAGTCTGCTCGCACTATTCGACCGCGTGAACAACCGTTCCCCGAATAGCTGAGGAGAGAGAACTCATGGCGACACAGCGTGCTGCAGCAACGGCTAAGAAGGCTCCAGTGAAGAAGGCTCCCGCCAAGAAAGCTGCGCCAGCAAAGAAAGCCCCGGCCAAGAAAGCCGCGCCAGCAAAGAAAGCTCCCGCCAAGAAAGCCGCTCCGGCCAAGAAAGCTGCACCAGCAAAGAAAGCTGCACCAGCAAAGAAAGCTCCGGCCAAGAAAGCTGCGCCGGCACAGACGGCTGTGCCTGCTAAACAGATCACCCCTCCTAAGAAAGCAGTACCTGTGGAAAAGACCCCCCCGGTCAAAAAAGCTGCGCCAGCTAAGAAAGCTGAGCCAGTAAAGAAAGTCCCAGCCCCGAAACCGCTCGATAAGAAGTTCCTTGACTCTCAGGTGCTGCTCCTGAACGAACAACGCGCAACGCTGTTGTCTCAGGCTCAAGCACTCACGGCTGAAGCCGATGCCCTTGCGAGAGATCGCGAGCCTGGTGATGTGCAGTTTGACGACGAGTCGGGCGAGGGAGACACCCTTGCGGTGGAACGCGACTTTGACCTGACCCGTGCAGCTTCGGCGATGCACGTGGTTGAGGAAATCGATGATGCACTTGAGCGTGTCAAGAAGGGCACCTATGGAATCTGTGAGTATTCCGGGCTCGCCATCCCGCGGGAGCGCCTCAAGGCAATTCCTTATGCACGAGAGCGCGTAGAATTTAAAACTCGTAGTTTCCGCTGATGAGGGGCTAATGGGTTCTGTTCCATTGACATCTGATCCCCCGAGAATCACCGCCGTTCAGCGTTGGGGTGCAGTAGCGCTCGCAACGATGACGGTGCTGTTGATTGACCAACTCTCTAAGGCCTGGGCGCTGCGACGCTTAAGTTCACTAGAGGTCGTCGACGTGGTGCTGTCGCTGCGCTTCAATCTGGCATTCAACACCGGTATGGCGTTTTCTAAGGGTTCTGGGAAAGGCCCACTCATTGGCTTAGTCGCACTCATCGTTGCCGGGGTGCTGCTCGTTATCGCAAGAAAGTCCACCTCAATCCTGCAACTTGTGTTCATCGGAATTGTGGTTGGCGGCGCTCTCGGAAACGTGATTGACCGCCTCAGCCGCGTTGGCGAAGCACCTAACTTCGGCGGCACCGGGTTTATGTCTGGCGCCGTAGTCGACTTTATTGATCTTCAGTGGTGGCCGATCTTCAATGTTGCTGACGCAGCAATCGTGGTCGGTGGCATCGGGCTCGTGCTGATCGGCGTGCGAGCACCAGAAGAAGTTGCAACCGAGGAATCAGCACCTGAGACAGCAACTGTTCAAGAAGCAACTCCTGACGAAGCAACTCCTGACGAAGCAACTCCTGAAGAAGCTGGGACTGCAGGGTCTTTCGATGAGTGAGGGAACCGCAGTCCCGGAGCCCTACATTCAAGAGACGATTCCCGAGGCCCTAGCCGGAGAGCGGATTGATC
>WLJI01000175.1 GCA_009701845.1 Actinomycetota bacterium | reverse complement strand
GCTACGACTTCGACCTCTACAAACCCTGCCTCTACAAGCATCTCGGTTAGGGACTCAGGGGTGTACATGGCAAGGTGATCATCACCGGAGTAGTCCTGCAGGCCAAAGATTGCCACTGCAAGTTGATCCATGCTCAGGTTCTCAGTCGCAGCCGAATTCACCAATGCCGAAAGGTCGGGGCAGACCACTCGTAGCTGGCCCGAGGAAGCAAGGAGTTTCTTCCAATAAGGCAGGATGACTGTGCGGAATTCATGGAAGCGGAAGTGTTCAACAAGGTGCTGCGAGCAGAGTTCCTCAAGAGAGCCCTCTTCAAACGGAAGCTTTCGAACGTCCGCTACCACGTCGATCTCGGGCAGAGCCCTGGCATCCGTGTTGACATAGCCCTTCAATGGCTTCTCACCTGCACCGAGATTGGCTCGTAGCACTCCACCGTCTCGCTCTCGGAGCGCTTCTAGGCCGCCCTCCGTCAGGATCTTTGGTTCGGGAAGACTTTCTAAGGGCGGGCCTGCCGGAAGTCGCTCACGGAGGTCCATCGCCATGGCCTCTTGTTTGCGAGAAAGCACATCGAGCCAGGTCGTCAGATTGTCAAAGCCGGAATGCTGCTGTTTCGTCAACTCATCGACGCGTGAGCTCACCATTTCAAACCCGGAGTGCTGTTGTTGCACTAACTCATCGATACGAGCAGCTACGAGTCGTTGAACAGCCAGGCTGTCAACGAACTGAGCCTGTTTGTCTGGCCGAGCTGCGTCAGCCTGGGCTGGTTCTGCCTCGGCTCGTTCTGAGTTGGACTGCGCAATCAAAAGCAGCTGCGCCTCTATCCGATCCAGCCGCTGAGCGAGTTCGTGCTCTCGCGAGGCTTGACTTGATACCTCGGTAGCCACCCGACGCAGAGAACCTGCTGCTCGTCGAGCGCGTCTTGCCGGATGCGACGATCCTTGATCAGATCGCGGATCAGAGGGTGATGAGGCAGAAGTTGGTGCTAGCTCATCGAGCCAGTCAATGGGAATCTCCTTGGCAGCAGCTTCATCACTCAGCGCCAGTTGCCGGATGAGGTGCTCACGGGTCCGGCCCTCTGCGAGCTGAGCAAGCAAGTCGTCGAGATCGGGGCCAACTCCTCGGCGAAGGATCGCATGGAAGGATTGCTCAAGGAAAGCTTGGTTCTCTGAGGCCGCAAGCGCAGCAACCACCTGCTGGCGCACTGCCCGGCTCCAAAGTGGAACCAGCTCAGCCTCCCAACCCGCACCGATCAGGGTGCCGCCGACTCCGGGTTCGCCCAATCCGCGAAGGATGGTCAGTGGAGATCCTCCGCGACCAAGGTGTGCCATCTGCACCTCGAGCTCCCAGTCGAATGGCTCACGGCCGTAACTCAGCAGGTACACCTGGTGAATGAAATGAGCATCGCTGCATAACAAGAGTCGAACCACTCCACCGATCAAGTCGGCGGGCGACCGGTCTGGGGCAAGAAGGGTGACCGCTGCGGCGAGAGCATCCGACTCGTTGAGCGCACCGGCGGCGATGAGGACCTCGGCTAGGTCGTTAGGCACAATGCCCGAGCCCGTAGGAGTCCAAGAGTCGGCGAGCAGTCCGTAGAGTTCGTCAGTTCGCTCAACGGCATGATCTAGCTGCCAAGTCTGCTCAAACAGCTCGCGACCACGGCGACCCATCTGTTCGCGCTTGTCTGCATCGCCGATCAACTCAGACAGCGCCACAGACAAAGCAGCGGAGTCATCGATCGGTACCAGAATCCCGTTGTCTTCAACGAGGTCTGACATTCCGCCCTCGTCGCAGGCCACGACAGGCTTAGAAAAACTCATGGCCTCGAGTAGCACCAACCCGAAGGACTCGTATCGCGAGGGAGCACAGAAGATGTCGCAACCTGAGTACGCTGACCGAACCTCATCATCAGTTAACTCGCCAGCGAACTCAACGCGACGCAGCACCGACGGGCTATCGGCATGCTGAAGAAGGAATGCCTCTCGGTAGGTTGCGTCCATCTCGGTGCTCGGAGTGTCACGGCCGATGATCCTGACCCGTAACTCTGGCCAGCGATCGAGCAAGTCAGGCAGGATCTCGAGTAACAAGTCGATACCCTTTCGCCGCTCGAGCCGCCCAACAAAAAGAACCTCAACGGTACCTTCCTCGGCACGTGTAGCCGCTACAACGCCAAGGCTCGGATCGTCTAGGCCGAAGTGCGCTAGGTGAACTGTGCCGTCGGTTCGCGTCAGCGCTGAACGCTCTGTAGCAGTGCTGTTGGCATGCACGAACGGTGCCCGCCGCAGCGTCTCGACCTCGAGTGCGGCCAGCGCTCGAATATGCTCGATTCCCTGCCATGAGGGAAGGATCTCCAGCACCTTTTCGATGGTCGTTACCAGCGTGGTCACTGTCGGGAACCGTTGGTCGAGCGATGGTAGTAAACCCTCGCAGTTCCAGATCGGTGCCGACACCAGATCAACAGGGCGACGCCGGTGCAGCCGGTCAACCTCGTGATAGAGCGCAGTGCAGTGCTCAAGATTGAACCGCAGCGGAGAGTTTTCTAGCTCTGGGATGTAGCGATCTTGGATTGGCACCCGGTGGACCCACACGCCGCGTTCTACGTCAATGCGGTGCGCCGTGTCAGTGCGAGTAACCACATGAACTTCGTGGCCTTCGGCCGCCAAACCGCGTGCCGTGTCAGAGGTGAACCTGCCCACTCCTCCAACATCTGGCGGATACTCTCCCGATACGAAGCAGTATCGCCGGGTGTGCTCGCCTGCGACTGTTGGAAAGGGCCGAAACTCGCCTTCCGGGTCGCCGATATCAACTGACTTGCGACTAGCAGCAAGGCCCAAGGTCACGCCCTCTGAGATGCCGCGATGAACCTGCTCAATGTAGGAGTCGATCCGTTCGGGCTGCCCGATCCGCGTCAGTTCGCGCCGGCCGCCTGCAACGACACCCTTCGCCCAGGTGTCGAGCTCAAGCAGCACTTCTCCCTGTGAGCGTTCAGCACAACCATGCGAAAGTGCGAAGTAGTAGCGGTTCTTGACGATTGGGAATGGGTGCGTCCACGTGGTGCGGTCGGCCCGAAGGTGGCTCGGCAAGTAATGGTGATGAACTGCTGCTCCGTCAATGACCGCTAGGCGATGCCCGCGGTCGATCAACTGCAGGCATACCTCGACCTCATCGAGGTAATACTCGATGGTCTCGTCGAAGCCACCGATCTCGACCAGAGCATCGCGGCGAAAGCTGCAGTTCGTGCCCTGCAGGTACATAAACGGATCAGCGCCCGGGTACATGTACTCGTCAAAGGGGCCGACTAAATCAAAGCGCGGATCGCCAATTCGGGAACACGCCGAGTAGCGGTACTGCAGTTCGACACCCGTATGGTCCCAGACCAGGCCCCCTGCACCAGCGACACGCTTGTCTTCGAAGCCCGCTCGCAGGCCACTCACCCAGTCGGGCTCTGGCACTGCATCATCGTCGATGAAGGCCACTACCTCTCCGGCCGCTGCGCGAATACCGAGGTTGCGAGACTTGCCAAGGTGCACTTCGTCGAAGTTGATCACTCTGACCCGATCAGACCAGCCTTCGAGCAACTCGCTGCTGCCATCGGTCGAGGGACCGTTTACAACCACTACCTCGAAGTTTTTATCAATCTGTCGTGTCAGCCCATCAAGCGTGGCGGGCAGACTCGATGCGCGGTTGTAGGTGTTGATGACGACGCTGAAAGGGAATGAGGTCATGGCCCAACCTGTGTGTGACCACTCTCGCTCGCTGTAATCCAGTTGGCATCTAATTCAACAAACCCGACTCCAATCGGGAGGTTTCCACGACGGACAGCTAGTGGGTGAGAGCGGTAGTGGCGGTCGTAGGTGTGCTGCACAAACTTGTCGTTGATTCCAATCGTGAACTCGTAGTTCCCGGGCAGAAGCTGAAGTTGGTCCATCTTGATCGCTACCACTCCGTCCCCCTCGATCTTGCCAGTCTCGATACCCGACAGACGGGTGTTACTCCCCGCGACCGGAGTGTCGTTCTCTGTGTGAATCATGTACCCAAATACCGGATCCTCGACTGATCGGTGAGCCCGATACGAGATGTTTACTGTGAGCGGCTCACCTGTGGTTCCCGTTGAGACGGCCTCGCCGGTGCCGTCGGCAAACCAGACATCAAGGATCTCGATGGCTTCACCAAACCACTCTTCGCCCACAGTTTCTGGGGCGACCTCGGGCACAGTTCCTAACTCTGTTGCGGCCTCGGCCGCAGCAACTGCCTCGGCATGTCGCTCAGCACGTTCGTGTTCATTCACGCGCCGCAGATAGGCACTAGCAATATCTGCTGCCGGCCCTTCCTGCTGAAGTACTCCGTGGTCAAGCCATGCCGCGCCGTCACACATGGTTTCAACTGTTGCCATGCCGTGGGTCACCACAACGATGGTCACACCACGCCTACGCAGGTCGGCGAGGTGATCAAAGCACTTCCGCTGAAACTCCTCGTCACCAACTGCGATGACCTCGTCGATAATCAAAATCTCTGGGTCAACGTGGATAGCTACGGAGAAACCAAGCCGGACATACATCCCACTTGAGTAGATCTTGACCGGGGAATCAATGAAGTCTCCAATGCCAGCAAACTCAACAATGTCGTCAAAGACCCCATCGATCTGTTTCTTGGACATCCCGAGAATTGTGGCGTTCATGTAGACGTTCTCTCGGCCGGTCAGGTCTGGATGGAATCCGGCTCCGAGCTCTAGGAGCGTCGAGATGCGACCCTGAACCTTGACCGACCCAGTGGTGGGTCGGTAGATACCAGCGATACAACGAAGCAGCGTGGACTTCCCCGAACCGTTGTGACCAACTAGGGCATACATTGAGCCTTCGGGAATCTCAATTGAGACATCGTCAAGGGCATAAAACTGATCGATTCCAG
>WLJI01000174.1 GCA_009701845.1 Actinomycetota bacterium | reverse complement strand
GGCTACAACGAGACCACCAAACCGGCAGGGCCAGCGAACTACCTCAACCTGATTCAGCAGCGCGCCACGATGACTGGGTTCTTAGCCATTGATGAGGTGCCAAGGTTCGGAGAGATTGCAGAGCACCTGCGGGCCTGGGTTGAGGACGGAAGCCTGCGCTATCAGGTGCATTATTTCGATGGTTTGGAAGCTTCGGTAGACGCTCTCAATGCCATGTTCACTGGGGCGAATACCGGCAAGATTCTGATCAGAATGAGTGACTCTCTGGTCTGACTACCCGTGTTCGGATGAGTCTTTTTACCTAGTTGCATTCTGTCAACCTTCTGTCACATTGACGGCATGTTCTTTTCAGTCACCTTCAGAAGCGGGCGGCAAGTGTGCCTTTCTGCTTGCATTTCCAGCCAGCGTGAGCGCGGCACGCAATGAGAGTCAAGTGGCGCAAATATGGCACTTCCTCCTGTTCTGACGTGCTGGGAGAGCACTCCAACCCACCGCAAACTCGCTGGAACCAAAGGCGAAGCAGCCTCCCTGCCTTGCCTTTTCAGATCAGCAGACGAAGCCTCCGGGTGTCCCTTGCGCTGGGAATCCTCGGTGCTGTCCTGATCACGGTAGGTGGCGGATGTGAGGGCGTTCCTCTTGAAGGTGGGAATCCGCTTGTGTTGAGCCCCGACGAAGCCGTACCCGTTCCAACGACCACTCGGCGTGCCGTCCCGTCGCCGCCGGTGACAGCAGTACCAACAACGTTTCATGCCGCAGAAACCGCGGCAACGCTCGGCGGGTGCAAAGTCTTTCCTGCTGACCACTTTATGAACGCCACGAACATTGGTGCACTGAGCGTTCGAGCCGAATCCACAGCTTGGCTCAACAGCATCGGCGGGGCATCCGCCACTATGGTCGGTCCAAGTTCGTCCATCTGGCAGGGCTCTCGGCCTGGTACGCCAATGAACATCGTGGATTCACGCGCCACAGGATTCAAGCCCATCATTTTTGGCCACGACTGGTCCGCGAAGTCCTACCTCGGCCCGTACCCCCTCCCGAGCGCACCCCTGCTGCAAGGTGCACCTAACCCTGCAGGTGCGTGGGACAAGCGGGCGATGGTCGTTGATTCAGCAGAATGCATTGCGTACGAACTGATCCAGTACAAGCAACTCTGGATTGGAACCTCTTTCATTCGGGTGGCGCTCGCCGGCACTCGCTACCCGCTGAACTCAAACGAGATGCCAGTCGGCACGACGAACGCTCCGAATACACCCCTGATCGGTATGTACTTGCTGAACTCCGAGGTGAAGTCCGGAAGCATTCCGCATGTCATGGCCTTCTGCTCGCAGAACACTCGGATCAGTACCGCCTCAATGTGGCCGGCCCGCAAAAGCGACGGTTTCAACACCGCAGCCGATGCCATGCCGATGGGAACTTGGGTTCGGCTTGGCTCCGGTGCCGATCCGGAGTCGTTTAGCGGCGGCGCTCGAGTCGTTGTCGAAGCGTTGCAGACGCGTGGAGCAATTCTGACCGATAGCTGCGCCCATCAGTTCAGCCTGCTCGCAGAAAATAGCGCCGACTGGAACAACGCTGACATGGCGCAACTCAGTCGCCTCACCCCTGCCGACTTCGAAGTAGTTGACTCATCAACAATGAAGGTCTCTGACACGAGCTATGCCGTTCGCTGAGCAAGGCCCTAAGCGAAGTGGGAACGAGGGCAACTCTCCCGTCCGGCTAGAGGGCTGTGCTAAGGCGATTTACCTAGTTGAGTTCTGGCAATCATCTGTCATATTGACGGCATGACATTCTCACCTACCACGAGCGGCCGCACCGCCCTGAGCGCTGTCCTGCTGGCAGCGACCGCCCTTTTTGGCGCGGCATGCGATGAGATCGAAGTGCCGGTAACTGTGACAGTTCCTCCTGCGGTTGCCTGGTCAGAAAGCCCTTCAACGACTGCGGCGCCAAGCAGCACTCCCACGCCTAGCTCCACCACAACCACCACCAGTTCAACCAGTACGACCAGCACCACGACCACAACGTCGCTTCCTGAAGGAAGCACCACAACCACCGTGCCAGAATCCACGACAACCACAACCTCAACGACCACCACCACAACCACGGTGCCCGCCGCACAGACCTGCACCCTGATCGGCCCCGGAATCGACTTGCAGGGATGCGACCTTTCTGGTCAGACCATCTCGCACCTTGATCTGAGCAACACCGACTTGGCCAACGTCGACCTGTCGGGAGCTCATGTGTTCAACGTGAACCTGGCGGGCGCAACTTTGACTGATGTGAATCTCTCGGGAGCCATCGTGAGCCACGTTGATCTGACCGGCGCAATTCTGAAAAACGCCGATCTCACGGGTGCGAGGCTGGCCAACTCAAACCTCACCAACGTGAACCTAGTGGGTGCTGATTTGTCTGGCGCAGATCTGAGTGGCTCAACGGTGGTTCAGTCTGATCTACATAACGCGAAGCTTTCTGGAGCGAAACTTCGCAACAGTGTGCTGGTAAATCTCAACCTTGCGGGTGCTGACCTGTCCGGAGCGGATCTGAGCGGTGCGTCCTTGCGAATCTCGGACTTGTTTGCTGCGAACCTCGCTGGGGCACGACTCAACCGAGCAGTGCTAGTTGGCATCAACCTGACCTCCTCCACGCTGACTGATGCCGATCTAACAGATGCCAACCTGACGGATGTGGACATCACCGCTGCCGGCAGAACTGGTGCAATCTGGACTAGGGCAACCTGTGGGTTTGGAGTCGAACCGAGTGTGCTCTGCGAGACCTTGTTGCCAACGACTCCCTGAGACACGATCAGTTGAGTCGTTCTGTGGTATCCCCTTGGCATGGATTCACAGCGAGAGAACTCGGGTTTGGTAGCCGTTGATATTGCAGATTCGGTTGCGATCATCAGATTGAATCGGCCGGAGGTGCGCAACGCACTTTCGGCTGAGCTCATGTTGGACATCTACAAAGCAGTGAGCGACTGCGAGGCTGACGATGCTGTGCAGGTGATGATTCTGACGGGTAGTGATCCGGCGTTCTGCGCAGGCCTTGACCTGAAAGATTTGGCATCAGGCAAGCTTCAGAAGGCGTTTGACCAGATTTCTGAAGCACCGGGGCGTGCCGAAATAGCGGTTGACTCTGGTCTTCCCAGCCCGTTCCCACCGCATCGCAAATTGATGATCGGCGCAATCAACGGAGTGGCCGTGACTGGCGGTTTAGAACTTGCGCTGGCCTGCGATTTTTTGGTGGCCTCTGACCGGGCTGGCTTTGCAGACACGCATGCTCGAGTTGGCATCATGCCGGCCTGGGGGTTGACGGTGATGTTGCCGCAGGCCATCGGTGTGCGTCGCGCTCGAGAGATGTCGGTGACTGGTAACTATGTGGACGCTGCCACGGCGTTGGACTGGGGCCTAGTGAACCATGTTGTGCCCCACGAGGAACTGCTGCTGTTTTGCATGAAGCTTGCCGCTGATGTGTGCTCCAACGATGCTGCCGGTGTGAAGCGACTGCTGCAGACGTACGCAGAGGGTTCACTCGTAACGGTTGCTCAAGCGTGGGGAGTCGAGGCCGACGCTGGCCGCGAGTGGTACAAGGCTGGCGGCGGAGATCTGGAAGAGGTGGAACGCCGCCGTCAGGGGATCATTGAGCGTGGGCGCTCGCAGACTGATTGAGCGTGGGCGCTCGCAGACTGATTGAGTGCAGCGGCACTAGTCTGTGATCCTGCTACTGGTACTGCCGAGAGGGGCTCATGATGTCGACTGATGAACTACATCTGCCCGTGCACCCAGTTCGTTTTGTCACCGCAGCGAGCCTGTTTGATGGCCATGACGTGTCGATCAACATCATGCGTCGCATTCTGCAATCTCAGGGCGCCGAGGTGATCCATCTGGGTCATAACCGCTCCGTTGATGAACTTGTGACCGCTGCCATCCAAGAGGATGTGCAGGGAATCGCAATTAGCTCCTATCAAGGCGGTCACATCGAGTATTTCAAGTACTTGATTGACCGTCTTGCCCAAGAAGGCGCGGCGCATGTGCGTGTCTACGGCGGCGGAGGCGGCGTGATTACCTCTGACGAGATTGCCGAACTGCACGCCTACGGAGTAGCTCGGATCTTCTCTCCAGAGGATGGCCAGAAACTTGGGTTGGTTGGCATGGTCAACTCCATGATTCGCGACTGCGATGTTGACCCAATGCTCCGCGGCCACGGCACTGCCCCGGCGTTGCTTGAAGATGTGCAGACGGGTTCGGTCACTGCGCTTGCACAGCTCATGACGGGCCTTGAACTGGGTGCGGTTGACGAGCCAACAATCGCGCAGCTGCATGCGGCGGCTACTGCTCGGAGAGTGCCAGTTCTTGGCATCACTGGCACCGGCGGATCGGGCAAGTCCTCGCTGACCGATGAACTCTTGCGCCGGTTTCGGCTGGATCAAGAAGACAAGCTTCGTATTGCTGTTCTGGCTATTGACCCAACTCGACGGCGTGGGGGCGGAGCGTTACTCGGCGACCGAATCCGCATGAATGCCATTGACTCTGAGCAGATCTTTTTTAGATCGCTTGCAACGCGTTCCACCCAGAGCGAGGTTCCGGAATCTCTTGCGGAGATCATCCTTGCCGCAAAAGCTTGGGGTGCTGATCTGGTCATTGTGGAGACTCCCGGGATTGGTCAGGGCGACGCCGCGATTCTGCCGTATTCGGATGTTTCGCTGTATGTGATGACTCCCGAGTTCGGGGCCTCCTCCCAGCTCGAAAAGATCGACATGTTGGACTTTGCCGACGCTGTTGCCATTAACAAGTTTGAGCGTCGCGGGGCCGAGGACGCCCAGCGTGATGTGGCCCGGCAAATGATGCGTAACCGCGAGGCGTTTGACACTCCCCTCGATGAGCTGCCCGTATTTGGAACGGTTGCATCCCGGTTCAACGAT
>WLJI01000173.1 GCA_009701845.1 Actinomycetota bacterium | reverse complement strand
CGCGGCGAGTGGTTGTTGCAGCACACGAAGTCTCAGGTGGCGGGTTCGGGCTACGCATCTGGAACAGCTGAGCTCTACGACCAAGACCGCCGACTCGTGGCAGTTGCGACTCAGTGCGCAAAGATTCAGCCGATCAAGCTTGGCTAGGTCTCAAGCGGTACACGCTCACATGGGCCGTTCCCTGTGGATCGAACGCTGTGCCGCTCCAGTCTGAGTGACGTTCTTGGAGCTCAAGCCCAGCTGCAGCAGCTAGTTCGTCGAGCTGTGTGGGCGTAGCGACTCGAATCCTCCACGGCCGTAATCGAACTGGCTGCCCGTCGCGAAGTTCGATGTGCTGGCCAGTGACTTCGCCTGTAGATGCAGTTGCAGCGGTTGCAATCAGAACCACTGATTCTGCGGTGACCTCTTTTACCGAGAGCCTGCGCTCGTTGACTTCTAACGGCGCGGGAATAAAAGCCTCGACAACAAGCAGTCCATTCGGGGCAAGCGCCTGCGCAGCGCTGAGAAACAACGATGCTTGTGCCCCTTCTTCTGACAGGTTGAACAACAAATTGAATGCTGCCAGCACGAGATCAAAAGGGCCTTTGGGCCAGGCTGCGCGGTCCGCGACATCTCCGAGTGTCAAGGCAATCTCTGCAGCTCTGGGCTTTAGTCGCAGTTGTTCGAGCATGGCGCCCGAGGAGTCCATGCCGTGTACCTCGAAGCCTGCCTCGGCTAGTGGGAGGGCTAGGCGGCCAGTGCCGATACCCAACTCCAACAGCCGCGCTCCACGTGCGGCTCCACGTGCGGCTCTAGGTTCGGAAGCAGTTCCGGTGCCTGCTGTGGGCGAGTTCTGTAACGCTTGCAGCGACAGCGAGTTCAGGCGCGTCACAGCGTTATGGGTCGATCGCTCGGTTGGGTACCAAGTGTCGTACACATCAGCAAAGCTTTGTCCGTAAGTGCCTGCGTCGAACCCAGGAGTGCTCGGTACTTGTTCCATAGGACTCAGTCTTTCAACTCAAAGCGGGTTGGTACTCATCCGGGTGATTCGGCCGGCTACCTGAAGTAGAACAGGTTGCAGTTTTTTCAGTCGGCGGCCACACTCAGGTAGGTATGGATTTTGAGGACTCACCACAAGAGCGCAGTCTTCGAGTCGAGGCGCGAGCTTGGCTTGAGGCAAATGCAAAGCCCCTAGATGTTGAGTCGCTGAGCGATTTGCGCACGCACCGCGCTCACACCGAAGAGCAAGATCTCGCCTTGCTAGATGAGGCGCGAGTCTGGCAGCAACATAAATCCGCAGCTGGATGGGCAGCCCCCCACTGGCCCGTGGAACATGGCGGCCGTGGCCTGTCGCCGCTACTCGCAGGAGTCTTTGCCGCAGAGGAACAAAAGTTTGATGTGTCCGGAAACATGTTTTCCGTGGGGGTCGGCATGGCTGGACCTACCATTATCGAGTGGGGAACCAAAGCTCAGCAGGACCAGTTTCTTGCTCCGATTCTGACCGCCGAGCACATTTGGTGTCAGCTCTTTTCTGAGCCGGGAGCCGGCTCAGACCTTGCTGGTCTTGCAACAAAAGCAGTGTTGGATGGTGATGAATGGGTGGTGAACGGGCAGAAGGTCTGGACGTCGGCCGCGCACTATTCCGACTACGGCGTCTTGTTGGCTCGCACAGATGCAGATGTGCCGAAGCATCGCGGGATCACATGCATCTTGGTAGAGATGCACTCGCCAGGAATCGAGATTCGCCCGCTTCGCCAGATCGATGGGGCCATTCACTTCAACGAAGTGTTCTTAGATGATGTACGAGTTCCAGTAGCCAACACCCTTGGACCAGTGGGCAGCGGTTGGGGAGTAGCCATGACGATGCTTGCGCACGAGCGGGCCTCGATTGGCGGCGGTGGCATGTATAGCTTCGATCAAGTTCTGACTCTGGCTCGAACAGTTGCCGACACTTCCGATCCAGTGACGCGGCAGCGACTAGCTGATCTCTACACGCGCTTTGAGATGCTGAGGTTCTTGGGATACCGGGTTCGCACTGCCGCCGAGCGCGGAGAGTTGCCCGGACCAGAAAGCTCGGTGCTGAAGCTCGTAGTGTCGGGGCTCTATGAGGTCGGCGGAGATCTTCTGTTGGCGCTCGAAGGTGCGTCAGGCATGCTCAATGGTGCGGATGCGCCCTTTGGAGGCAAGTTTCAAGACCTGTTCATGGGGCAGTGGGCGCCAAGAATCGGCGGTGGAACCGATCAGATACAGCGAAATATTATTGGTGAACGAGTGCTCGGCCTGCCCGGAGAAATTCGCAGCGATAAACAAGTTCCTTTCCGCGAACTTCCTCAGGTCTGAACCAAGCCGTAGCGTAGGTTCGTGATCCGCTCCCCGGGGAAACCAAATCAGACTGCAGTCGCAGAGGTTGCCTTGACGCGAACAGCACCAACTCAGCATGAACTGATCCGACCAGATTCCCCGCTCAATGATCTTGTCGATCTTGATCACGCTGCTACTACAAGCCTGCGCCCCGAGGTTGCAGCAGCGATGGAACCCTTTGGTTCGTCGCGTTACGGAAACCCCTCTGGGTCGCACCGCCTTGCACGTGATGCAGTCCGCGCTGTGGATGAGGCTCGTGAGCGAATCGCCGGCGTTGTGGGGTGTCGTCCCTCAGAGGTGATCTTCACTTCTGGTGGAACCGAATCAGACAATCACGCAATTACCGGTGGGCTTCCTGCGCGAACTTCGCTGCCGATCTGTTCGGCAGTAGAGCACCACGCTGTGCTTGACGTGGTTCGTGCTCTCGGCGGATCCATCGTGGGGGTAGACCGAGATGGGCGGATAGATCACGAGGATCTTGAAGCTGTGCTCAACAGCGTCACCACATCGGGTTTAGAGGTCGGAGTTGTCTCGGTGATGCTGGCCAACAACGAGGTCGGCAGCATCAACGATCTCAGTGCGGTTGCGGCATGCATTGCCCAATCGAGCAGATCCGAAGCGGGCAGATCCGAAGCGGGCAGATCCGAAGCGAGCAGAGCCAACCCTGCGGGCACAGGCCGAATCCCCTTGCACACTGACGCCGTTCAAGCGGCAGCGTGGCTGGACCTTCGCATCGCTGCCGCTGCGGCAGACATGATCTCTCTGTCGGCTCATAAACTAGGGGGCCCAAAGGGAATTGGGGCGCTCGTGGTTCGGGAGTCAACGCAGATACGTCCCATGATTCTGGGTGGCGGCCAAGAGCGAGATCGCAGATCAGGCACGCTCAACGTGGCAGGCATAGTTGGCTTCGCTGCTGCTCTCGATGCCGTAGATGAGCAGCGAGACCTCACCAACCACCGAGTTGCTGAGCTCAGAGAGCAGTTGATGAGGGGGCTCGTCGAATCCGTAGATGGACTCACCGAAACTGTGGATCGCAGCGAGACACTGCCAGGTTCTTGTCATGTCTGCATCGACGGCGTTGACTCTGAGTCGCTGCTGTTGCTACTCGAAGCCGAAGGTGTGTTGGCTTCTGCAGGGTCCTCTTGTGCCTCCGGGGCGCGGGAAGCTTCACATGTGCTCACCGCACTCGGTGTAGCCGAGGAATCCGCTCAGGGAGCAGTGCGATTCTGGTTGGGGTGGGACTCAACTCAAGGCGATGTTGATGTGGCTCTGCGTGCAGTTCCCGCAGCAGTCAAGCGTGTCCGCGAGTTCGGCCGATGAGAGTTCTTGCAGCTCTCTCTGGTGGAGTCGACTCTTCGGTTGCGGCGGCGCTTCTAGGAGAGGATGGTCATGAGGTTGTGGCCGTCACGATGAAGCTGTGGGGTGGAGAATCAGATACTGGTTGCTGCTCCGTATCAGAGGTGGAGGACGCTCGCCGAGCAGCTGCGCAGCTCAATCTCGATCATCATGTGTTCAACTTTGGCGAAGAGTTTGAAGAGCATGTGGTGGGGCCCTACGTGGCAGATCATGCTGCTGGCCGCACGCCCAACCCCTGCGTGGAATGCAATCGTCACCTGAAGTTTGATGTTCTGTTACGCCGTGCCGAGTTACTTGGCTACGACGCAGTTGCGACGGGGCATCACGCTCGCGTGGTGACTCTGCTCGACGGCAGCCGGCGCATTGCTCGAGGTGCCGACTCGGCCAAGGACCAGTCGTATGTGCTGTACACCTTGACAGCACATGAACTTGACCGCGTGTTGTTGCCCATTGGGGCACTCACAAAGGATCAAGTGCGTGAACGCGCTGCCGCTTTGCAGCTGCGAACCGCCGCAAAGCCAGATAGCCAAGACGTGTGCTTTATCACTCGTGCCGCAGGTCGAGAGGCCTTTTTGGAGCAGCGCATTGAGCTTCACCCCGGTCGGATCCAAGATGAGAACGGCACCACCGTTGGAACAGTCTCTGCAGTAGAGGTGGTAACGCTCGGGCAGCGACGAGGCCTACACCTTGCCGGCGGTGCAGCGCCGCGTTACGTAGTGGACGTAGACCTTCCCACGGCAACAGTCACCGTTGGCGGACCAGAAGAACTGCTCTGCGATGAGCTCGAATTAGAGAATCTGGTCTGGGCCGCAGAGGAATGCGAGGGTGTGATGAACCTTCAATGCTCAGCACACGGTGCGGCGCTTCCAGCGACTGTTTCCCTGCAGTTCGGCGAACAGGACCAAGCGACGGTGCGAGTTCAGTGGCACGAACCGCATCGCCGAATTGCCACGGCTCAAAGCGTGGTGATGTATGCCCAGCGTGAAACCACAACCGGAACAGAACAAGTAGTAGTGGGCGGCGGTCTAGTTCGATAACGCCTGCCCCCAAACATGCCTGGTCAGCTGCGCTGAACTGTGTTTCTGGGTCAGCTGCGCTGAACTGTGATCCTGCGACGTTCTGCCTCGGCTAACAATGCTCCGGGTCTACTCGGCGCAAGGAGTACAGAGCTCACCTCGATGGGTTCGGAGATTCCTGACCGACCAGCAATAGGCAGCAATAGTGCTGGCGAACTGAGATCAATCTGCAGGATAAGGCCCGCTGCTCCGGAACTGAGATCTATTGCGCTGCCATCGCGTTTGTCGCTGCCATCACTGCCTTCACT
>WLJI01000172.1 GCA_009701845.1 Actinomycetota bacterium | reverse complement strand
GATTGGGAGCTGTTACGCGCCGATGCTGAGGCAATTTCATCTGAGGTGGAGCGACTGACGCACCTAGTTGATGGCCTACTCGCACTCGCACGAAGCGAGTCATCGCTCAGTTTGGAATCTGTGGATGTGGCCGCAGTGACCGCTCAAGCTGTCGAACGCTGGCAGCCACTAGCTGAGGAATCAGGGGTTGACGTCCTGCTGACCTGCCCGGCAACGGCGCAGGCACGAGTTGTTCGGGGTGGCCTTGAGCAAATTCTCGACAACTTGTTAGATAACGCAATCGGCGTTGCGCCGCCAAACACCAAGATTGCACTCTCTGTTTCAAGCGATTCTGAACACGTAACCATTCGTGTTCAAGACAGCGGACCCGGTATGACTGATCTAGAACAAGAGCGTGCCACCCGCAGATTTTGGCGGGCGCCAGGAGCCGAACCAGGAGGCAGCGGCCTGGGTCTAGCAATCGTTGCGGAACTCGCTGCAGCCTCGGGTGGCTCAGTGAAGCTCAGCGATCCTCCGGATCACACAGGGCTAGAAGTCACAGTCACCCTTGTACTTGCTCCCGGCGGGGTCGCTACTAGCTCACGGTGAGTTCGTACACCACGGGATCAGCTGCAGTATCGCCACCTTCGAGCACCACTGTCACGCTGGCTGTACCTGCGCTCAGTGCCTTACCTCCGGCATTCGTGGAATAGCTCCCTTGGCTTCCACCGTCAGAGGTGATCTCAACCACTGAAACATCGCTGCTTGTAGCCACAAACTTGCCAGTGCCAGGGTCTCCGAGATCAAACACCACGGTGTCACCAACCTTGAGATCGGCAGTTGTATCTGTTGCCGTCAACATGATCGGAGGCAGCACCTGAGTGCTTCCCGAATCGGCTGCCTGAGACGTCGTGGTGGTTGACTCTTTATCGTCCGAATCGTTGTCGTTATTGCTGCAGGCCGCTGGTGCAAGGAGCAACAGGGATGCGGCGAGAGTGGCTGCGAACATTCGGTTCAAAGTGGTCATGTTTGTCAGTCTACGCAGTGGCGGAATCCCAACTTGGGGACCTTGTCATTTACACTCAGCACCGATGACTTCTGCTGTGAGCTCAAACTCGTTCTTACAAGTTGACCTTGTACTTCTTATTCTGCGTCTGGTCGTAGGCCCAACAATCTTTTGGCATGGCTACAACAAGATGTTCAGAGGCGGAAAGATCGCCGGCACTGCCCGATGGTTCTCTTCTATGGGCATGCGGCCAAACGGAACCGTTCATGCCTACTCAGCCTCTCTCACCGAAATGGGCTGTGGCGTGCTGCTGCTCGTTGGTCTGCTGACACCGCTCGCAGCCGCTGGCGTCATGAGCGTCATGGTCGTGGCCGGGTGGACTGTTCACCGCCATGCGTTCCTCATCACCAAAGAGGGGCTCGAATACGTTCTTTTACTCGCGACGCTGTGCTTTGCCGTTGGCTCACTTGGTGGCGGCAAATGGTCACTAGACCGGGTGTTCGGGCTGAGCGATCATGTCGGCTACTTCTTGGGCCGTGAGTGGCTCGGCATGGCGATCACCGTTGTCGTTGGTGTGGGCGCAGGAACGCTGCTGCTTCTAGCTTGCTACCGACCACCAGCCAAGGAAGCCGAAAGTAACTCCTAGCGAAAGCGGTCGCAGGCCTCTTTCAGAGCGGCGGCATTTTCGGGATCAAACATTGAATGCCCTGCGTGGGTATTCACAATGAGTTCCGCCTGTGGCCAAGCCCGATGCAAATCCCAAGCAGAGCGCATCGGGCAGACCACGTCGTAGCGTCCCTGCACAATGACTGCCGGGATATGGCGGATCAGATCAACCCGGTCGAGTAGCTGCGTGTCGGAGTCAAAGAATCCGCCATTCACAAAATAGTGATTCTCAATGCGTGCAAAGGCCTCGGGCTGAGGACCTGGCTCCGAAGCTCCTTGGTCGGGATCAAGCATGCAGGTTGCTCGTTCCCACTCCGCCCAAGCCAGGGCGCAAGTCAAGAGCTCTTCGCGATTCTCACCAAACAGTCGGCGGTGATAGGCCGCTATCAGATCATCCTGCTCATCCACAGGGATCGGGGCCAAGAAGCCCTCCCACGCATCAGGAAAGATGTGACTTGCTCCGTCTTGATAAAAGAATCGAAGCTCAGATGGTCGCAGCATGAAGATGCCGCGCAGCACCAACTCTGTTACCCGTTCAGGGTGCGCTTGTGCATAAGCCAAGGCCAAGGTGGAACCCCAAGAACCCCCAAATACAAGCCATCGGTCAATTCCTAAAAACTGCCGAACAGTCTCAATATCTGAAACCAAATCCCAGGTGGTATTGCAGTCCACTGACGCGTAGGGGGTGCTCTCGCCGCAGCCTCGTTGATCAATGAGCACGACTCGGTACGCCTCGGGATCAAAGAATTGATACTGCCTAGGTGACGAGCCGCCACCGGGGCCACCGTGAAGCACTACAACTGGCTTGCCCGAGGGGTTACCTGATTCGTGCACCCGAATGCTGTGCCCACCGGAGACCTCAAGCATGTGGGACTGCCGGTGTTCTGCTGCTGGGTACAACGCGGTGGGGTACTGCTGGGCGGAATCCAGCGGGGCGGGATACGGAGAAGTCACCTCAACAGTGTGCAACCTGCTGAAGAAAGTTCTCCAGTTGAGCGACGAATCTTCCGACCAACTCAACGCAGCCGTCCATCAGGGGCTACGCCGCAGAAAGATCTATGCAGACTCAGCAATTTCAATCTCAACGAGCACTGGCTGCCGCAGTCGCTGTGTTCTCGGAAGGTGTCGCCGGCTCGGCGCCTTCAGAAATCCTCAGTGACGGCCTAGGCCTGATACAGCATCAGTGTTCAGCGGATCAGGTGACTCTGTATAGCGCTCATCAACACGAAGTCATCCCTCTCGGGACAAGCCCTGTCGAAGAAATGCCAACGGGCGCTTGCCCAACTGACTGGTTTCCGTGGGGATTCAGCGTGGCTGCGCCCGAAAGATTCCTCTTTGTACAAAACGCAGAGACGCTCCCCGTCGCTCTAGGCAGTAGCCAAACACTCGGCGAGTTAGGCCTGCACTCGTGTCTGCACCTGCCCATTCTGGAGCGGCAGCAACTCATCGGTGCATTGCAGTTGTATTGGTCTGCTCCGCAAGAAGAGTGGGATGACAGCACCGGCCAAATACTTCGAAGCCTCGGCCGGCTCCTGTTGGCTTCTTCTACTGGGGAGGAGTCTGTTCCTTATCGGAATCCGCCTCAAGGGGTTCGCCCTTACTCATCCCTCGCATAGCTC
The DNA here is from genome assembly GCA_009701845.1 of Actinomycetota bacterium. Classification (GTDB taxonomy): domain Bacteria; phylum Actinomycetota; class Acidimicrobiia; order Acidimicrobiales; family Microtrichaceae; genus IMCC26207. Next base: position 1,751 of record WLJI01000172.1, on the reverse strand, counting down.
GGTACACGGCGTTGGACCCGCCGGTTTCTTCAATGACTTCTAGGTCAGTAAGTCGTGACTCAATGACTTCATGTCGGTCTAAGTACGACGAGATAAAGGCTTGGATAACTGCGGCGGCGGGCAACGCCAATACTGCTCCCATAGGGCCAAACAAGCTTGCACCGGCTAACGCTGCGCCGAACGCAACCGCTGGGTGAAGATCCATCGTATGTGCAGTGATCCTTGGCGAGAGCAAGTAGTTCTCAATCTGTTGGTACACCAAAATCCAGACGAGAACCCACACTGCATCGATGGGGTCATTCAGTAAAGCGAGCAACAACGGAAGCGCTCCACCAAGGTAGGTTCCGATCACGGGTATGAACTGACTGACCAACCCCATCCAAAGCGCGAGCGCAAGCGGAGATGGCAGATTGAGGATCTCAAAAACGATCCAAGAGGTTCCCGCACTTATCGATGCGAGAAGCAGCCGGGAAAAAACCCACCCTCCCGTCTTCTCTACCGAGAGTTCCCACAAGCGAAGCACCACTTCTTGACGCGAGGCTGGAAGAAACGAGCAAACGTTTCTGCGCATGAGCGGTGCCTGCGAGATCATGTAATAGCTGAACAAGAAGATGGTGAATATCTGAAACACCACTCCCAACGCAGATCCGGTCACAGCCAGCACTCTGCCTCCCATACCAGTGGCAAGCGAGGTGAGATCGTCTTGGTATTTCACTAACGCCGTGTCGAGTTTGTCCGAGGTGAGTTCTGTATTGAAGGTGTTATTCACCCACGTGGTGGCCTCATTGATGTAGTCGGGCGCATTTCGAACGAGTTCGGCAGTCTGGGTAATTACTAGGCCAATCATGATGACCACGAAGATGCCCCCAACTCCAAAGATCAACACAAAGCAGGCAAACGTTGCTCGGCCACGACGCCAGCCTCGATTGGCCAAGAAGTTCACTGCGGGCTCTACTGCAAAAGACAAGAACAAAGAGACGGCCAAAAGCCGAATGAGCCCCTCAAGCTTGGCCAAGCTTCCAGTCACGACCATAAATGCAGCTACCGAAAAAGCAATCGCCAGAATTGCCCTCCAGAACCATTTAGGTAGTTGGTTTCCAACCATGAGCCCAGCAAGTGGCCCAAGAGTGCTTTCAGGCTGGTCTGCTTCTTCGAGGCCTACGTCAGTCACCCTCAGAGGTTGGCAGACCAACTGGGGCTACTCGCGGATCACGCTCCGCCGAACATCATCATCCACTGCTCAGCACTCTTTGGTTTGAACACCATGTTGCGCTCGCGGTTCTCGCCCATCAGCTCCATCGGCCGATCAGAATAGTTATGCCCTGGAAAGAGGTAGGCATCCGCCGGGACCTGCGAAAGTCGCTGCGTGAGGCTGAAGTACAACTCCTCTGGATCTCCTCCGGGTAAATCAGTGCGGCCACAACCATCTAGAAAGAGTGTGTCGCCTGAGATCAAACAGCCATTCACATAAAAGCATTGGCTACCGGGGGTATGACCGGGCGTGTGCACAAGTTGTATTGGCAACTCGCCCACCATCACGGTGTCGCCCGGTTGATGCACCACGAGGTCCTCAGCAGAGAGCCCGCTGGCCTTCAGAACCCATTCGCGCTCAGCAGCTTGAATGTGCACGGGGATCTGCGTGAGTTCCAGGAGCTGTGCGGCCCCCTCAATCTGCATTCCCATAATTTCGCCACCGCAATGATCAGCGTGATAATGCGTAATGAGAGCGCCCGTCAGGCGCATACCGTCCG
>WLJI01000171.1 GCA_009701845.1 Actinomycetota bacterium | reverse complement strand
CTCGGCTTAGACGACGAGGCCGCCCCGACCCTTCCCCACCCATGCCCTCAAGGCCACGGGGAGGAGTGACATTTCAGGCCTCGAAATCACACTTTGCTGCCGAACTGAGGCGGCACTGAGGCGGCCCTGCGGAGCGTAAATCCCTGAGTAGCTGCTTCCCGAACTTGGAATTCCGCTCAGGAGTTGCGCTGTTTCTGCCGATAGACAGGGCATGCCTCATCACGTTTCTTCAGCAGCAGCGCCTTCATTGCTGCGCACAAGGCGCACAATCCTGTCGAAGAAAACTCGATTTTTGGCAATGCTGAGCATTGTTCTTGCGGTTGCTGCAGCACCGCTGTCTGATATTGCGTCAGTTCTTACTGGCGGAGGGTTGATCGGCGAAGGGTTGACGGGTGTGGCTGCTGCAGCAACGCCTGCGGTTATTCCGAATAGTTCTACGGTTCCCGCATCTGAGGAGTACTTCACCTCCATGTGGAACGACCCGATGGACTTTTCAAACCCCGAAGATTTCGACCCCACTCAGCGGCACATGATCCAGCAAGGCTGGGCCAATCTCAACTGGGGACAGCTCAACATCTCGGGCGCTCAGCAGGTGTTCATGTTGCGCTCCGACCCAGGTTCGTACCCCACCACGGCTACGCGTGACCCCCGGTCTCGGCCGCTCGACGCAAACAAGTACCGGCGCGTCACGATGCGCATGTACTCAGACCGTGACAGCAACGCAGCGATGTTCTTTCGGCAATGCAACTCTTGTGCCGATGGACTCAAGTACTTCCGCATTCGTGCCGGATGGCATTCCTATGACCTTGACATGACCGGGCCTTGGGATTGGGACGGCTTGCCCAACTCAAGCCTTCCCGCTGTTCGAGGTGCCCCATGGGCTGGGTGGGTCGAGATGATGTGGATGATCACGAGCTTCGACCCTTACAGCCTGCCGAGTCTGTCAATGGATGACTTTGGAATTGTTGACCCCTCGCCTGATCTTGGCCTGACCGTGGCTGCCACAGGTGGTCCTGCCGAACTCTGGATGGACTCAGACGGCAACCCGTCGAACGACGGCACGTCAACCAACGCTGGATCGACTGCCTCGTACCTTGGTCAGGTGACTGGCCCGACCTTCGTGGGTCTACCCACAGGGGTTTTGCGACGAGGCCAGACCGCAAAGTTCTATACCTCAAGAAACGGGTCGAAATCAGCTGTTTCCTCTGCGGTGAGCATGCCAGCTACCTCTCGACCCACCGCTCGAACGATTTCACCCTGGGAAGGGTCCGGGGAGGACTGGGCAACCGTGGGCCGATGGGACCCCTGGGACTTTGATCAGCCAACAGACGGCTACGCCGTGAACGCAAGCTCAACTACTGCTTGGGGTGCGCTGTTGGGGTGGACGGGCGGCGGTGCCGCAAATGACCCCGTTGCGGTGCTGAACACCAACAAGCTGATCGACGGGCAGCTCTTCCATAAGATGGCGATCACCATCAACTACGACGGCCCGTGGGGCCTTGAGGATGCGCCGGGCGGTGGTCTCGTAGGCAGGGTTGTCTGGCACCCGTATGGTGCGCCGCCAAACAGCCGCCAAGTCTCTGATGACATTGTGCTCAAAACCGGCCGAGCCACCTACTACGTCGAGATGCGCACCTGGCCACCCACGGGAATTCTCGACCCTGCAGGCAACCTTGACCCCATTGGTTGGGGGGTTGGCCGTTCCACATGGATTAGCGATCTCAGCTTCCACCCTCATGAAGACCCGGGAGGGCGCTCTTGGCAACTCGAAGACGTCAAGTTGCTACGCAACGACTACGTCAATCCCGCAACAGGGGGTACTGACATCAAGTTCTTGGACGACTCCTGGGCTCCGGGAACTACAGCCGACATCATTGCTGATCCAAACCTGAACCCGAATGACCCCGCTCAGGTCGTCATCGCTGCGGGCCTTCCGGTTGGACCTGGCATCAACACCTTCCGCTGGACCGGCTGGCCAGCGGCTCCAGGAACGTACTTCCCACGAGTTGTCCTACATCGAGGGGGTCTGAGTTCTTCGAGCTATGCGTTCGGGGCAATCGACTACGGGCCATCCGCCGCACCGTGGCCACCAGAGAGGGCGAACGGCATCGTCAAGTAACTGCTGCGCAGCTGTTAACCCATGCGGTCGGACTGCTTCGGACTGCTCGACCTGCTAGCTAACGGAGTGCTGCGAGTAATGTGATCGCAATGCGGCCATCACACCCGCCCCGGGTTCGGGTCGTTGTACTGAACTGGAACTCGGCTTGGTTTACTCGACGTTGCCTCGTGGCACTTGTTGCAACGCAGTACCCCGCCGACTGCTTTGAAATTGTCCTTGTAGACAATGCTTCCATCGATGGATCGCTTGAGCAGCTTCGCTTCGCGTTTCCAAACATCCGGGTCATTGCGAACGAGGCAAACCTAGGTTTCGCCGAAGGCTGCAACCGTGGCATGCGTGACCTGTCCCAAGTTGATGCCGTGGCACTTGTCAATAACGATGCTGTTCCGGAGCCGGGGTGGCTGTGGCCACTCGTCATGGGCCTTGAGTCAGACCCGACGGTTGGTGCGGTCGCCGCTGGTCTTGTACTCGAACCAGCCTTTACGCGAGTGGGGTTATCTGTGGATGGCGGGCAGGCACAGATTGACTCGTTGAGTATCGGTCCGATCAACGTGCTCGACCGTGCACAGAGCGAGGGCATCCGGTCCGTAGGTCACCCGGATTGGCCGATGGACCTTGACTACTTCGTTGATGGAACTGCCTCGCTGCTTGTGCCTACGGGGGAAGGGCGGCGGGAAATCGCGCTGCGAGTTAGCGGAAGCGGGAGACTGACGGCCACCACAGGCCTTGACCAGGCTCAGGTCGAACTCGGTTCGGAGCCGACTGAGTTCAAGCTACGCGCTGGTGACGATCGGACTGAACTGCTCAATGGTCTGGGTACTCACCTCATGGAGAATTCCGAAGGGTACGACCGTTGCTTTGGCCAGCCAGCGCAGCTGCTGAGCGGTGCTAGCCCAGAGACAGTCCAAGGCTTTTGTGGTGGGGGAGTGCTGCTGCGTACCAAGATGCTTCAGCAGGTGGGGCTCTTTGATCCAAGGTTCTTCGCGTACTACGAGGATACTGACTTGGCTTGGCGTGCCCGGCGAGCGGGTTGGCACACAGTGACTGCTCCCGAGTCTGTTATTCGCCACTCATTTGGGGCGTCTGCCGCCTCGGCCTCGCCAGGTTTCTTTGTGCACGTGTATCGAAACTGGATGTTGTCAGTGTTGCGAAACGCTCAGCCAGCAGAGCGCAGGCTTGCGCTGCGATCACTTTGGGATCGAACCAAGTGGGCTGTTCGGGCAAATGTTTTTAGCCGACTCAAGCACGGTCACCTGCCAAGAACGAAGCTTGTTCTGGCCTGGAAGCAGGTGGTGTGGGCGGTCCTGCTTGAGCTGCCATATCTACGAAAGACACGTCATCAAAAAATCGGGGCCGAGCGCACGAGCAAGATTCGCAGTCCGCTTCGACCCTCTTCTGGTGCGCGAGCACCGTCTTCAAGGCCGGGCGGTCCCTTGATTGTTTATCTCGACATTGACCAGAATCGCTCTGCGGCAGCAGTGCTACTCGCTCAACTCCCGTTGATCGAGCAAAGGATTGATCTGGTTGGAGTGCTACAAGACGCTGGTTCGCCTGTGGGCTATCGGCGAGCCTCAGCAGTAGACATGCAGCAGATTCTGGGACTGCCAGATCGGGCAGTCTCTGCTGACACCGAGATGCTCAGCCTTCGCGAGTTTGCAATTGGGTCGGCCTTTTTAAACTGCGAGCAAGCCAGAATCACGGCGAGAGCAGCAACGAGGAGTGAGTTTCTGATTCCGCAAAATCCCGAGCCGCAACATGGGCTCTCTAGTGAAGACCTTTCGCTGGAGGATCTAGGACCTGAGAATCTTCAAAGGGCCCGCCTTGAAGATTTCGCTCAGGGGTTGATCAACAGATTTGGCCTTCCTTAGGGAGACTGCAGTTGTTCTTGACGAGGTTTGGGCACTCGGTGGCTGCTCGAATCGACCAAGATCCGTTCTCACTCGGGCAGGATCCTGTCGGAGAGGAAGAGAATTCTTCTAGACTAGGAACATGACTACTCCCATCCCCAGTGGGCGCGTGGTTCGGCGGTTGGCGGCGCTGTTCGGGCTAGCGCTTCTGTTGAACTTTCTTCCCATTCCGAACTTTGGCTATTCACAAGTTTCAGTTCTGGACCGAGTTCCGCTGCCAGCGATGTCAGATGTTGGCGCCTCGGAACTGCCTCAACTTCAAGCCGCTGTTGACGAACCGCCAGCGACTACTCAGCCACTGCCAACTACGACCGAGGCTCCACCAACTACTGCGCCAGTTGCACCAAGTGAGTTGCCAAGCGAAGTGGTCACACAAGACCGAGTAACGGGCACGGCAGATCAGGTGCCTGAGTTTGCGGCAATCGGCGTACTGCTTGACGAGGCCCCTACGGAACCCATTCTGGTCAGGGTGCAGGCCTCTGACAGCAGCTGGGGAGATTGGCGCGAACTGGGCGTTGAATCTGATGAAGGCCCTGATGCCAATCCCGGTGCCGGGCAGCCCGAAGGAAACGGTAGAGCCTTCGGGACTGAGCCACTGTGGGTTGAAGACGCGATTGGTTACGAACTGAACTTGAGTAGCGAGGATGCGCCGACTGCAGAAGTTGCGCTGGTTCGCGATGAAACGAAACGCACTGTCACCGAAGCCGTTCCAGTTGCAGGAGCCGCAGTGCCAACGCCTTTTGGAATTCACATGAGAACCGAGTGGGGTGCACGCTCAACTTCAACAAGCGTTGGTTCAACGGTCAAACTCGCAGTGGTACACCACTCTGCGAGCTCAAACGATTACTCCCCTGCAGAGGTTCCGGGGGTGCTTCGCTCCATTCAGGCGTATCACATGGATGGCCGTGGCTGGTCCGATATTGCCTACAACTTTGTGGTCGACAAGTACGGCGGCATCTGGGAAGGCCGTGGCGGCGGAATTGATAAGCCGATCATCGGTGCTCATGCCATGGGGTTCAATACAAACTCGGTGGGTGTCATGGTGAT
>WLJI01000170.1 GCA_009701845.1 Actinomycetota bacterium | reverse complement strand
GCGTAGAACCAAGAGAAGCGGCCACCCCTGGCGTTGTTACTGGCGGTGCTGTCCGCTGCGAACCGTTTCAGCAGCACCCGTCCAATAACAAATCCAGAAATCACGAAAAAGACATCGACTCCTACAAACCCGCCCGGAAACACGACATTGGCGTGATAGAGCACTACTGCGACCACAGCGAGGCCACGCAGTGCCTGCACATCGGGCCGGTACCCGTCCAATGGGCCGAGACCAAGATCGTTCGCAGCAGCAGAGTGAGCGAGAGCCGGGTCTGCGGCATTTTCCAACTCGCCCGCTACAGGTGGCCCCACAGGTTTAGGGTAGCGGCAGCGAGCACCGGACCGGCGAGATTCTAGGGAGCGGTCTCCGCTGGGTCTCCCCAGCTTCCTCTGCTCTTGCTGTCACACCCCAGAAGTACAATCAGTGGTGCAGTGAGAGGTACTGCCGCCGTACATACTGCATTGGGAGCTTGCCTCAACCGCCTGCGAAGAAGAGAGGTTGTCATGTCGAGTATTGATGAGTCACACGCCAGCTGGTCCGATGCCGATAGCTCAGGAACGGTGTATCCCAAGAAAGCTCCGTCCCCAAGGGTCAGCAGTTCCCTGGCGGACTTGAAGCCAGATTCGGTACTTGTCAGCAGTGTCGCTCAAGAAATCTCGACAGCCGAATCTACCGTTGATCCTGCTGCGTTCACCTCGGCCAAACTGCCGCGCCGGGGGACCGGCCGAGCCGGCATGGTGTTTACCCCGAGTACGACAATCCCGACCACTGACGAGCAGGTTCGAGAGGAAGTTTCTTACATGGTGTGGGATGCGCCATGGGAGACGTTCGAGCACTTCGCAGTTGGCGAGACCATCTACTTGGTCGATCCAGCAACTGATCGGATTGTTTGGGAAACTCGGGTGACCGAGTCTGTTTCTGTTCCCTTTGAGTCAGCGGATGCGTTCAGAGACATGATTGCTGGCAGGTGGGGCAAACCCATTTTCGCAAAAACTGGCACGGACCCACTTCCCGGATGGGGCGTTGCTTGGCGAGCAGAGCCGGTCCGGCAGCTCGACCTAGCCCGACCAGCGGATCAAGATCCATGGCTTGGATTTATGTTTACCTCGCAGCTCGACGAGCCAACAGCTGCTGCCCTAGGCCTAGCAAACTAGGGCGAACCTCATCGCTCGGCCGGCTCGCTTGCAGAGGGCTTCTCGGCAACCCACTACTCTTTCAGAGCGAATTCGGCAATTACCAGCGCATGGTCAGTGCCGGCGGCGACTGACTCATCGAAGTAATAGTCGATCGCCTGAACGGAGAACTCGGGAGAGTGCCAGATAGCGTCATATCGCACAGGATGCTGGTGGTCTCTTCCGGTGCGGTGAGAGATTGCGAGCGGACCATTCGGGCGATCCAAGCGGATCTCCTCCATCTCGTCGGGGTGAGCATCGAGGTACGTCCGCAGTGCGTCGCGCAATTCGTGTAGCGGAGTTGCCCCAACGAGGGTGTCTTCGCCGGGTGCTCCATGTAATTCAGAGTTGCCTGTGTGGTACCCGGTCTCGAGGCTCGAGATCCCGGGTGGATCAACTGCTGGAGTATTGAAATCGCCAGCCAAGATGGCTGGGCCTTCAATCTGGTTGAGCCAGGTGGCAATTTTGACCGCCTGTTCAGCCTTTTTCTCTTTATGCGTGACACCGGTGGGCGCGTGGTAAGTCACTGCAGTTGTGCGCTGCTGCCCAATATCAAGCCAGCCAGCCAGAACCTTTTCGGGTAAGGGCACGCCCGGAAACGCCGTAGGCCCGCGCAACTGTTCGCCTGTTCCTGCGATTGCTACAGAGCGTGGACCGCTTGCTCGACCGCGAACAGCGAGAAGGTCGTAGAACTCATCGCGAACATGCACGGCCCAGTCCAATCCTGCGGCCTCGCAGAATCCGGGTAGCCCAGCCTGAGAAGCCTCTTGCAGTAAGACAAGATCGGCGCCCCCATGATCAGCTAGCAGCGATCCCAACCGGGCGGCCGCATCGCTCGTCCGTCCTTGCAGATTCCAAGTTGCGACCCGAAAACCCGACCCCGATAAACTTGCCATAGACGCCCCCTGATTGAGAGGCTGAGGCTAACTCAAAGGCTGTCCTTCATGCATGGGTCCTTCGGGTCAGCTTGAAGGGTATTGGGTTGCAGAGGGGTTGACATGTGACCACGGTGCAACCCAATAGGCCATTCGGCCGACCTCGGCGAGATTAGGGCTCGGGGCCGGGCCGCAATTCGCGTGAGCACCTTGACTTAGGCGGGTCAGCAGGCTTCGACGATGCTTTGCAACGCTGTGAACTCAATGGGGTCGACAGCCAGACCCCACTTCAGCTTCACAGCCATCCAGTCCGTGACGTAGGTGCACCAATAGGCCTTATCCGGTGGCTGCCAGCTTGACGGGTCACGATCAGACTTCGATCGATTCGAAGATGCCGATACCGCTATTAGCGCTCGAGGGTCATCTAAGTCATTCGCGAACGCTTGCCGACGCGCTCCGTCCCATTCGGATGCCCCGCTGCGCCAAGCCTCGCCAAGAGCTACTAGGTGATCAATATCGAACTCAGAGGGGTTGTCGGTTACCTTGCCGTCATACAGCGAGAGCCAGCCGCCGTTCGATAGTCCGGCAACGGAAGGCAATCGCTCAACCTTGAGCACCTCGCAACGCGTATCGCAGCCGTCGCCGTTGGCATCGATCCAATGGTTGAACAAGTCTCGGTCGTACCCGGAATCGGAGGTTTCATCTCGAACGCTCACCTGACTTAGCAGCTGAGCAGCATTGCCCGATTGCGTCGGGGGGGAATCTGCTGCCGGGGGAGACATGATTGGGGGAGACGTGACCGGGGGAAGCGTTGCTAGAGGACTCGTTGGCGGCACAGTTAGAGGAGTTGTTGCCGGGGCCGCAGTTGGCTGACCGGGGGTACTTGTGGGTGAAGTCGTTTTGGGTGGCTGTGGCGAGATGGTCTGATCGCTTGTCGAGTTGCCAGCGGCGGTGGTTCGAACAGACTCCTCGGTCGGTCCGCCAAGAAACGGAATTGCCAAGCATCCAAGAGTGAGAATGGCAGCAAAACAGAACGCTGCTGCTCGAGCTGATCTGCATGCGCTCGCCCAGAGCCAAACTGCGACCGGAAGCGCAAACACCCAGACAAGGCCTTGAACGAAAGCAGGTTGAGAACGAAAGTTTGCCCAGCCAGCTGCCGGTGATTTACTCACAAGCAGTTCCGTCGTGGTCTCGATCAAGTTTGAAGCTGTATCCGGGCTCCCCAGCATGCAACGGGGCTGCACCGGCGGCCCGCGCTGCGGCGCAGCTCGAGTAGTACACGCTTGACCCGGAACTGCTCGACCCCGAGCTGCCCTGGGAGGGTGGCGGTACATAGGCATCTGCTGCGGCAGCTGCCGCAGCGCTTTCTCTAGCGGCTGCATCAGCTTGTTCCTGCGCAAGACGTGCAGCTTCTTGAGCCTGAGCCGCAGCGGCAACGGCTTCGGGAGGCACGGTGAAAGCGGTCGTTGTCGGCGGGGAGGTCACCACCGGAACAGGCGTTGGCGCAACAGTAGTAACAGCGATTGTGGTGGTTGGTGCCCGTGAGGTTGTCGTCGTCGAGTTTCGCGGCATTGAGGTAGAAGGCCCGAGTTCCGAGGTTGCTTTCGGGGTGAGCTCGCTAGCAGAAGCGTCGACGCTGGCCTCGCCGGATCTTTGAGATGCAGAGATTCCAAACAGGATCAGCATCAGGATCAAACCAGAGAATGCAACACCGACCCAGGGCAGCTTCTTCGACCACAAGCCGCCGCTTTCTGCTGGAGTTGTTGTCGGTCTGGGCGAGCTAGGGCTGGAAGGCCCAGACGTATCGTCCCAGATGTTTGAACTTGCAGCTTGGGCTGCGCTGGCAGGGGCAACATAGCTGGGGTGCTGATTCGCCGGGTACCACTTACCGTTGCTGGCTACCCACCAACTTGGGTCTACTTGATAATCGCTCATTGTGACCCTCCCCTCCACAGGTTGCGTGCAGGTTAGACACTCCTCGGAGAAAACACCCGTTTCAAGGTTCTGCGCCTATGACTTGCCCACCGCGGATTGAACCTCGAACAGGGCGCCTGTCAGGCTGCGGCGACGTACAGCCAGCCCAAAACTTTCGAAGCAGCGGAACTGTCTCTACAACCCAATCGGCGGTCTCTGGTCTCAACTCTCTGCTCTGAACTCTCTAGTCTGACATCGTGAACATCGAAGAAGAGTCCACGTATCTACCTCTGCCGGATCGCAGCCGCTCGCCAAAGTTCGCCCTCGCAGGCTTTGTACTCCTCTCCTTCGGAGCTCTGCTGGGCGTCATCGTGGCCATCCAAGAACCATGGATGAACGCACGTGACCTGCCGACCAATACGTGGCTCCGCGATCTCGGAGTCTCGAGTCAATGGTTGGCCAATGTGTCGGACTGGTTGTCTTGGATCGGATCGGGCGCTCGCACAGTTCCGATTGTGCTCACCGTTTCACTGCTGTTAGTGATCTTTAGAAAGTGGCAGTGGGCGCTCTTTCTGTTGGCCTCATCACAACTTGGGTTCTTGGTCTCAAACTCCGTGAAGTACCTCGTTGGCAGAGATCGACCGCCATGGGGTGAGTTCACTGCACGGCAAACAGGGACTTCGTTTCCATCGGGGCACAGCTTTACTGGCATCGCCAGTTGGGTTGCCATAGGCATCATCGTTCTCTACGTCTTTCCGAAGCGATGGTCCCGAGCCGCCTGCGGACTGATTTGCACGATGGGAATTCTGGTGGGTGTGAGTCGGCTCATCCTGGCCCGACACTGGGTGACGGACGTACTAGGTGCATGGCTTCTTGCTAGCGGCTGGCTCTTGCTGGTCTGGGCCGGATTCTTGTGGCTCTTCGAAGAGCGACTATCGGCGGAGCATGACGATCAGGGTTCGATGATCGGAAAGAAAACGTCGAACTGATCGAGCAGCGAGACGAAGGTAGCCAACGGTTCTACCGGACCCTCAACATGCACACTGTCGGACTCAATTGCTTGATCCACAGTGCTGAGTTCGCTGGTCAGACTGATAAAGGCCTGCACCGTTGTGCGAATGGTTGTTGATACATCGCCGCCAGAAATAGTGTTGAGTCTCCGATGGCGGAGTGTTCCGCTGTCAATAAAAACTCGGAATGATTCGTCGCGATCAGTGAACACAATGGTGAACTCAACGTGCTGCTGGCTAGCGCTCGGGCCGTTGAGTTTGACTGCGCAATTGTCGAGCACCATCTCGGG
>WLJI01000017.1 GCA_009701845.1 Actinomycetota bacterium | reverse complement strand
CGCTTGCAGCAGTTGAGAAATGCCTTCTAAGCCAAGCTTGACCCATGACCCCTGAATGTTGTCGATGTAGCCGTTGTAGGTAATTCTTGCCACGGCGTGCATCAGTAGAACCTCACGAAATGTTGGACCACGTCGTGAGTTGCGCTGCAGGTACAGGGGAGTTGCCATATGAACAAATGGCAGCCCCACGAACTCGGTAAAGCCTGCCGTCTCTTTTTGAAGTGCTCGGGTCGCAAGTAAATGCCGTGCCCAACTCACGGGGTGTTCGATGGATCCGAACATAATGGTGATGTTTGAGCGAAGCCCGAGTGAGTGCGCAATTCGGTGCGCTTCAAGCCACTCCTCGGTGTTGATCTTGTCGGGGCACAGTACTGCGCGCACTTCATCGTCGAGTATCTCTGCAGCCGTTCCTGGCAAAGATCGCAACCCGGCATCCATCAAGCGTTGCAGATAGATATCTAGTGGCTCGCCGAGCCGCTTCGCTCCTTCAGTGACCTCCAGAGCTGTGAATGCGTGAAGGTGCATCTCGGGTACAGCCTCCTTCACGGCTGTACAGACATCAATGTAGTAATCGCCATCAAAGCTGGGGTGAATTCCACCCACCAAACAGACTTCAGTCGCTCCTACTTCATGGGCCTCTCGAACACGCTCTTGCATGTCTTCCAAGGTGAGCAAATAGGGGGTTCCTCGCAAGTTCAGGCTCAGCGGCCCTTTAGAGAATCCGCAAAATTTGCACTTAAAGGTGCACACATTTGTGTAGTTGATATTTCGGTTCTTGACATAGGTGACAGTGTCTCCGACCGCTCTCCTGCGAAGCTCGTCAGCTACCTCTGCCACGGCAACCACCTCGGGTCCTCGTGCAGAAAAAAGCGACAGTATCTCTTCTTGTTCAACCTCTTGGCCGAGCAACACGCCTTGAAGCACTTCGTGCACGGCGCCACGTTGTAGTGAACGGCTAGTGGTGGTGGGAACAAGAATCCGCGGTGAGACAGCTGCCCCGGAGTACCAAGCTGTTGAGTTCTCTTCTCGTGGGGCAATACTGATCACCTCGGCCCCAGTTCCAGCGTCTCTATTGGCCGTCATCTTTTCTGGGAAGACGGCCCCCGGATCGTCCCTGCCGAGCGACTCCGCATCGGATCGGTCCATGACTGCAAAGCGCAAGCCTGCATCCAAGAACCGCTCGGGTTGTTGCGCCCACTCGGGGTAAATCGTGAGGCGGGGGGCCAAAGCAAAGCCAGCATTGAGGGTGACTGCTTCCAAGCGATCCAGTTCAGGCCAAGGGCGCTCTGGATTTACATGATCCGCTGTGACAGGAGAGACGCCACCCCAGTCGTCGATCCCAGTCTCGAGGAGTCTTGCAAAATCCTCGGACAGGTTCGGCGGAGCCTGCAGGTGCACCTCGGCCGGAAGGATGAGGCGCGCAAGGGCGAGAGCCTCGAGGTACTCATCTTGTGGGCAGGGTGGTGCCTTATGCATCGAAGTGCCCTGCTTCGGAAGGAAGTTCTGCACGATGACTTCTTGGATATGCCCGTGACGTCGGTGCGAGTCCGCAATCGCCTCGAGTGCGTCCACCCGGTCATCTCTGGACTCACCAATACCAACCAGGATTCCTGTAGTAAATGGAATCTGCAGGCGCCCGGCGGCTTCGAGTGTGAGCAGTCGGCGTTCGGGAGTCTTATCAGGCGACCCAAGGTGGCAGCTCAGATTTGGATTCAGAGACTCGATCATCATCCCCTGAGATGGAGCGACCGTACGGAGGGATGCGAGTTCCTCCTCAGAGAGCGCACCAGCGTTTGCGTGGGGCAATAATCCGGTTTTCTCTAGAACGAGCGCGCACATAGCGGCGAGGTACTCCACCGTTGTTGCGTAGCCGTGTTCACTGAGCCAAGCGGCGGCTTGCGGGTAGCGCAGTTCGGGTCGCTCACCAAGGGTGAAAAGTGCCTCATGGCATCCGGCTCGTGCACCTTGTCTGGCAAGAGAGAGCACTTCCGATGCACTCAGAAATGGGGCTTCTACCCGAGCTGGCGGTTGAGCGAATGTGCAGTAGCCGCATTTGTCTTGGCAGAGCTTTGTGAGCGGAATGAAGACCTTGGGTGAGTACGTGACACGAGTTCCCGTTGTGCTCTCTCGCAGGCTCGAGGCCTGTTTCAGTAACTCGGCGAGTGGAAGGCTGAGAAGTTCCCTGTGCAGACTCATGATTCTGCACCGCCGGGCCGACTACTGATCTGACTTGGAGAGAATGCTTCCTCGCAGGTCCAGCAGTAGAAACTCATATCGATCTCGGTTGAGCATGGCTCGTGCACCAAGAGTCGCGGCGGCCCCTCATCCCCGGAGAGCCAGCGATCACCCCACTGCATCAGCGAGACCAAAATCGGAGAGAGCTCCATTCCCATTGGTGTGAGCCGATACTCAAATCGCTCAGGGCGCTGCTGGTACTGCCGCTTCACAAGGACCCCATGTTCGACAAGCGAGCGCAGACGATCAGCAAGGATTGCCCGGGGAATTTCGAGGTCCTTTCGAAGATCGTCAAATCTGCGAATCCCTCGAAAGGAATCTCTCAGAATTAAGATGGTCCATCGATCGCGAACAATCTCAAGCGCTGCCTCAATAGAGCACCCCGGCGTTCGTTGCTCGAACCGCTCGGATCTCTGATCCAGATTCTGGTCCTGAAGTTGCTCTCGAGTTTGATCTGTGACCGAATCTGTTGCACTGAGGGTTGCGCTCATCCGCGAAAGATAGCTGAGTTCAGATTACGAACCAACTTGGTTCAGATTATGAACTAGCTATTTTCGGAGTTGATCGCAACGCACTGTGAGCACCTGAAGCAGCTCAACGAAGCTCTTTTCGAAGGCTTGTACGCCTTCAGTTTCCAAAACTCTGGCAACGTCGTCGAGATCAACAAGGTTGCCGAGTCGTTCCCACCTGCGTTGCGCCTCGTCTGGGTTTGCATCCACGGTCCGCATGACTGTTCCGTGATCATCAAAGGCCCGAAGGGTGGCGTCCGGCAGAGTATTCACGCTGTTCGGGCCAATGAGGCTATCTACGTACAGTGTGTCTTTGAGATCCGGATTCTTGGTAGAGGTTGATGCCCAAAGGGGTCGCTGAACTCGTGCGCCGCGTTCCGCAAGGCGCTCCCAACGGGTGCCACTAAAGGTCTCCAAGAATGCCGTGTAGGCGAGTTGTCCTTGGGTGACTGCTGCGGTTCCGAGTAGCTCTAGGGCTTCGCTGCTTCCATTCGCTCGTAGACGGGAATCAACTTCGGTATCGACTCGACTGATAAAGAAGCTGCCAACAGAGCTGATGTGGGACAGGTCTTCGATGCCATTGGCAAGAGCCGCCTCTAAGCCCGCAATGTAGGAGCCCATAACCCCTGCGTAACGTTCGAGGCTGAAAATCAGAGTCACGTTGATACTTCTGCCCTCAGAGATCATCTGTGTAATGGCAGGTAATCCTTCTTGAGTAGCTGGAATCTTGACCAACAAGTTGGGCTGGTTCACACGATCCCATAACGACCGGGCTTGTGCCTCTGTGGCCTGTGTGTCTCGTGCTAGCAGCGGACTGACCTCGAGGGAGACAAACCCATCACTGCCTTTCGACTCATCAAAGAGCGGCTGCAAAAGGCCGAGAGCCGAGTTGATGTCGTGCAGTACGAGTTCCCAGTAGGAATCCTCGACGGAGACTCCATTTGTTACAAGCTGCGCCAACTGATCGGTATATGCCTCGCTTGTCTCAATTGCCTTTTGGAAGATTGAGGGATTTGAGGTGATTCCTCGAACACCAGCATCGATCCACTGTTGGATCTCTCCAGAGATCAACCACTCACGTTTGAGGTTGTCTAACCATGGGCTTTGGCCTTGACGCTCGAACAACTCATGCAGCTTAGACATGGTCGACACTCTAGGCCGCTGCATGTACTGCGCTGTCACCTGTGGGGACAGCGCAGTTGGCTTTGCTCAGGGCAGCCTGGTGGCCGCAGCGCGCTGGATTACTCGAGTGGCCGGTTGGCCTGGGCTGGGTTGTGAGCAACTCAGAGTTGCTCGCGAACAACCTGAGCAACGTGCGTTGGATTGATCCCGAATTCATCTAGTACTCGACCCCCAGGCGCTGAGGCTCCGAATCGGTCGATTCCAACACTCGCTGTGGCATAGCGAGACCAGCCGAGCGTAACCCCGGCTTCGACCGAAACTGTGGGTAGCCCCGAGGGCAACACTGATGAGCGGTACTCCTCGTCTTGGGCCTCGAAGAGTTCCCAACTCGGCAGAGAGACGACGCGTACAGAGAGTCCCTCAGAAGAAAGCATCTGAGCAGCCTCAACGGCCACTGCAACCTCGGTGCCCGTGGCTACAAGAATCGCTGCGGGCTCGGGGGAGTCCACAAGGATGTAGCCGCCATGGGCTACTCCCTCGGCTGCAAGCTCCTTGGTCCCTTCAAGCACAGGCGTGTTCTGGCGGCTGAGAATCAGAGCGCATGGTCCGTCTCCTTCGATGATGACCTTCCATGCAGCGGCTACTTCGTTGCCATCCGCTGGCCGTAACAGGGTGAGTTGCGGGATAAGGCGCAACGACATGACCTGCTCTACTGGCTGATGTGTTGGGCCATCCTCGCCCACCCCTACAGAGTCATGTGACCACACGAAGACGGCTTTTGCGCTTGACAGCGCAGCTAAGCGGACCGCGGGCCTCATGTAATCGGAGAAGACTAAGAAGGTGCCGCCAGCTGGGAGTACGCCGCCATGCAATGCAGCCCCAACAAGAATCGAGCCCATTGCGTTCTCGCGTACGCCAAAGAAAATCTGTTGCCCGGCAGTGTCCTCAGCCGAGAGAACCGTTTGTCCTTTGAGGGTCAGGCCAACGTTGCCTGTGAGGTCTGCCCCACCTGCCATGATCCCCGGGACCTGAGGGAAAATTGCATTGAGTACCTGCTGAGACGCAACCCGAGTTGCAGGCTTCTCGCCGAGTTCGAAGACGGGCAACGCCTCCTGCCAGCCCGGCATTCCTGAAGAGCTCAGGGTTGCTTCCCACTCGGCCTCTCGTCCTGCTAGCGCCGCCCGTGAACGTTGATTCCAATCGGTGCGCTGCACAGCCCCACGAGTTCCTGCCTCGCGGTACATCTGCAGCACTTCATCCGGCACAAAAAATGGTTCCTGTTCCAGACCCATCACCTCTTTGGCCGCTGAAATGGCGGCTGTGTCAAAGGCAAGTCCATGTGCTGCAGGAGAATCGGTGAGTTCAGGCGAGGGAAAGCCAATGTGGCTGCGCAGGACGACCAGCGAGGGTTGGTCGAGGTTCTCGCGGGCTTCAATGAGAGCAGCCTCGATTGCATCAAGATTCTCTGATGCCTCTCCAAGTTCGATCACATGCCAGCCATAGGATCGGAAGCGTTCCGCAGCGTTGTCAGAGAGCGACAATTCGGTCGGCCCATCGATGGTGATGTGGTTGTCGTCGTAGATATAGACGAGTTTTCCAAGACCAAGGTGCCCTGCGAGTGAGGCCGCCTCATGGCTCAGTCCCTCTGAGAGGTCCCCATCAGAAACAATTGCGTAGATGTGATGATCGCAGACATCTTCGCTGAAGCGCTCGCGAAGGGATTGTTCGGCTATAGCCATGCCAACGCCGTTAGCAAAGCCTTGACCGAGCGGCCCTGTGGTGACCTCAATGCCAGCCGTGTGGTGTACCTCTGGGTGCCCGGGCGTTGCCGAGCCCCACTGACGGAACTGCTTCAGGTCCTCAAGTTCAAGGCCGTAGCCGGTGAGGTAGAGCAACGAGTACTGAAGAATGGAGGCATGGCCTGCGCTCAGGATGAATCGATCACGGTCCGGCCACTCGGGGGCAGAAGCTTCATAGCGCAGAATCCGAGTCCACAGAACATGCGCCAATGGTGCGAGAGCCATCGCCGTCCCCTGATGGCCCGAATTTGCTGCGTGCGGTGCATCCATTGACAGACCGCGAATCACGTTGATAGCCAACTGTTCGAGGTCTGTTCCAGCTGGATTGATCGAGGCGCTCTGTGGCATGTGGCAGGACTTTCTGTTGCGAGGACCGCATGATCGTAGCGATTGCATCCGTTTGGGAGTAATGCCAATTCATATTGTTCGCTGCTGTGCGTCACCGGCTTCAGGAAAGACCAGCAAGCTGACGGCTTGGCTGTGAAGTCTCGGAGCGCCCCTCTGCGCCCCGAAGCAGTCAAAACAGGAGATCCCCCAGAGGGCGGCGGGGTCGAGTGCCTCAGAGATGAGTAACGCCTCATGGTGTGGTCGGCCAAAGAAGTCTGCTGCCCTCGAACCTGCAGAGAACGCAAACGCTGCTCTCGTCGCTGGCAGCTCAGACAACACATCTATGAGATCCGCCGAGGCGCTCGTTGAATCGCGAAGTGCGAACTGAATCGTTGCCCCCTGCTCAATCTCGACGCCAATCATGATCGACTCTGCAGCCTTATCTGCACCTAGTACACCGAAGTACGAAACCTGCTCTCGGTTTGCAGATTGGGCGCCAAGAACACCGATGCGCAAAGAGTCTCTAGCCGCCGAACGGTTCTCAAGGGCGATTGTTGCAAGCAGTTCCTGTGTCACCTCAAGTGCATGTCGGCCGTCAAGTTCATAGATCACGTTTCGTTCAGCTCTAGTTGCAGTCAGAGGAGCCCCAAACGGCCGACAACCCTGCGAAGTACTTGCTTGCGTCTCAACTTCATGTGGGATCAGAGCGCCAACCATTCCATTCGCGTACACGCTGTTGTGTAAGCAGAGTCGAGTGGCCCCTTGGTTTCGGCTAGGCCCTGCGGAGCCTCCAACGATGGACAGTCCGGGCGCTAATTGAGCGATCTTGTCGAGCGTCAACTTGGTTTCGAGCAAGCTTGGGTCTGCTAGAAGAATCAGTGTTCCGGTTGCTCCTCGAAGCTGTTGAAGTCCTATCTCGTCGATGTCATTGACTGCTCCGCTGAGCCGAACCGGTTGTACCTGAGGTCCAGTCGTAGCGGTGTGACCTCCGCTGTACTGGTTCTGGCCGGAGTCTGAGAACCAGATTGCACACATGCTGAGTGCTGCGGAGTAATTCACTTCTCTGGCGCCATCTAGCAGCCGATCGGAAGTCACGCCAAGTTGCACACGCGGCGCAAGCAGCGCTCGCGTCGCGTGCAGCACATCCTCAAGCGCACCAGCATGAGGGGGAGTTACTGCAAGGAGTAAGAGATCGGGATTGGGCCCGCCTGACTCAAGTAGCTCTCCAGCACATTCGCCGACAGCATGAGTTGCAAGTGGGTGTTGGGAGAGTGTTGCAACGATGCGGGCTTGCACGGCCAGAAGTCCTAGGTAACAGGTTCGAGCAAGGTGTAGGGAACCACCGTGATCTCTCCTAATCCGATCCGACAGCGAGCTTCGATTGTTCCGGCGGTTACAAACTCGAGTTCACCGCGGACTAACCGGTAGGCGAACTTGCCAGGCTCGACCTCAATCGGCTGCACGTTTCTTGCAACCTGCTCGCCCTCTCGGTGAAAGGTGACCTCGAGTACTCCGTTCGGGTCTTCCCCGACTCCGTTGCGAACAATCACCACCAGATGCGGTGTCACTGTTACGGGAAAGGGCGAGGGCGCCGCGGCCGAAAAATGGATCCCAGTGAGATCAATTCGAGTCGAGGGTCCGGGGGCTTGTCGAAGTTCAATCTCGTCGCTAAAGAGCGCTGACACAATCTGCATGCCATCACAGTAGGACTGAGATGATTCTCGGGACGAGTCGGCCCCTCCTCGGGGACTGCCCAAGGGGCTTATACACTGCCAAGATGTCGCGCACATTGTCCGAGGCGGACTCCAAAGTCTTCTTGTCCGAGTTCAACATTCCCTTTGCTCCAGAACTGCTCGCTATCAGTGCAGATGACGCTGTGATAGCTGCTGTCTCGGTCGGGCTGCCAGTTGCGGTGAAGCTGTGCGGCGAGAACATTTCACATAAGACCGAAAGAGGGCTGGTGCGACTGGGGCTCTCCGATGCCAGCAGCGTTCACGAGGCTGCAACTGAGCTGCTTGAGGCAGCAGTACCAGAGGATCATGCAACGGGAGTTCTCGTGGCACCGATGGTGAGCGGTGGCCGTGAACTCATTGCGGGGCTGTCGGTAGACGACCAGTTTGGCCCAACGGTCCTCATCGGAATCGGGGGCGTACTCGCAGAGGCCATCGCGGATGTAGCGGTTCGGCTGTTGCCAATCACAGCGGTAGATGCAACGGAGATGATCGAGCAGCTTCATACGCAAGGGCTCCTCGAGGAGTTTCGCGGAGAACCTGCTGTTGATCGAAAAGCAGTGGGCGACATTTTATTGGCCCTCTCGCGACTCGCAGCGGAACACCCCGAGGTTGTCTCGGTCGATATCAACCCATTGATTATTTCAGGAGGTCAACCAGTCGCAGTTGACGCACTCGTTGAGGTGACATCGTGAGTCCAGAGCAGATTGCATTCAACAACTCCGAAGCAGCGTTTCTGGCTTTGTTTGAGCCCAAGGGAATTGTCATCGCTGGCGCTTCAACTCATCCTGGAAAGTTTGGATTCGTCAGTCTTCACAATGTGATTGCCTCTGGGTACGCCGGCAAGATCTTTGCCACGAACCTGGAGGGGGTAGAGGTCCTCGGTATCAAGACCCTTCCGTCGCTTGAGGAGCTACCTCAGGGCGAGGCTGACCTAATCTTTGTCTGCACACCCAAGTCTGCAAACCTCGACCTCCTCCGGTCAGCAGCAAGAAAGGGAATCCGAGCAGCATTTCTTACTTCGGCCGGCTACGGAGAAGCAGGGGAGCAGGGCCAAAAAGACGAAGCAGAGCTAGTGGAGCTCTGCAAAGAACTTGGACTCTTGCTGGTCGGTCCAAACGGCCAGGGAGTCATCTCAACGCCGGCAAAGCTCTGCGCACAGATCGTGGCTCCGTACCCGCCAGCGGGCACCATCGGTATAGCAAGTCAGTCCGGGAACTTTGTCTCGAGCTTCATGAATTGGTCCTGCGCCACTGGAGTCGGGGTTTCTCGGGCAGTCTCGGCAGGAAACGCTGCGGCGACCTCGGTCGGGGATTTCCTTCAGATGTACAGCCACGACCCCTCAACGAGAGTCGGTCTTGCCTATGTAGAGGGAATTCCTGATGGCAGAGGCTTCTTTGACCAGATGAAGGCAGTAGCTCTTAAGATGCCGCTTGTAGTGATCAAGGGCGGATCCACTGCCGGGGGCGCTCAGGCCGCTGCTAGTCATACGGGTTCTCTAGCAAGCGATGACCGGACCTTTGACGGAGCCTGTCGTCAGGCAGGAGTTACTCGCGCAGCAACCGTCGAAGAAGCTTTTGAGGCAGCGGCAACCTTTGCGACTCAACCGCTTCCGCGAGGCAACAGAGTTGTTGTGATGACAACTGCCGGCGGTTGGGGCGTGGTGACAGCAGATGCAATTACTCGTGATCACGATCTGGATTTGATTGAGCTTCCCTCGGATCTTCGTGAGTCCATTGATGCTTATCTTCCACCGCGCTGGAGTGGGAGCAACCCAGTAGACCTAGCTGGTGGTGAGACGAGAGACACCATTCCAAAGGTGCTGGAGTTGGTCGCCTCTCATCCTCAGGTCGACGCCGTGATCTATCTCGGAATCGGAATTCAGTCGAATCAGGCGCGCATGCTCAGTGAAGGACCGTTTGCAGATGACCCTGACGTTGCAAGAATCGTTGCGTATCACCAGCGCCAAGATGCAAGGTTTGCCTCAGCCGCTGACGAGATTTCACGAACGACAAACAAGCCAATCCTCACTGCTACCGAGCTTGCTGTGGCATTTGGGGACAATGCGGGGCCTGCAACCGTTCGAGGCACAGGACGATTGTGCTACGGCTCTGCAGATCGAGCTGTCGCTGCACTTGGTCACCTCTGGCGTCATAGCCGTTATCGGATAAGGCGCGGCTTGCCACTGCTTGATGCCTGCCCGGCAGAGTTTCTAAATGCCGGTGGATCCTCTCATGAGGCCGGCAGTGACTAGCCAAGAACCTCCCGCAGGTGAGCGCGAGCAAACTCCGGCGGAGCGAGCCGGAGCAACTCCGCTCAACCCCGAGCTCTTTCGTGAACATGCTGCACAGGCTGCTGCACGCGCAGAATCGCAGCCTCAGAGCCTGCTGAACGAACAAGCCCTGAGCGAACAAGCGCGTTCGTCAGGCGAGGATTTTGCTGTTGTTAGAAGAAAGAAGCGTCCGAGCCATCTCGCTCAGCGAAGATCACGTCTTGCGTACAAGCCGTGGTTGATTTCAGCAGGCTGCTGTGTCGTTCTTTCTCTTCTTTTTGCCGTAGCGGGGTACTCCTTTCAGAGCGACATAAAAGAGTCTGCTGCGCCCGAATCGCCTTTGGTGCTAGCGACCAGTTTGTTCTCAGCGCGCCGTGTGGCTGAGGTAGTTGTTCGACCTGTCGCCGCCCGAAACCTCCAGACTGTTCTTGAACCGATTCTTGCTGACGCCCCAGCTAATACTTGCCTGCAGGTTCGGGATTCCAACAACGCAGTTTTTTCATTCCAGGCTTCGCAGCCACTCGTTCCAGCTTCAAATCTCAAGTTGGTCGTTGCGGCAGCAGCGCTCGACCTTCTTGATGCAAATGCTCGGTTGAGTACGAAGTTTTCGACTGATGGAAAAGCCACTGACGGGTCAACAGTTCAGGGAAACCTGTATGTGCTCGGCGGCGGAGACCCGGTGTTGAGTACTGCCTCATTTGCAGCTAGGCCAGATCGTGCAGGACAGGTCTTTACTGACCTCGATAAGGTCGCCGATCAGATCTACGACTCTGGAATCCGAACGATTACGGGTTCGATTGTTGGCGATGCATCCCGGCACGATGACCTTCGAGGGGTTGAGTCTTGGCCCGATCGCTATACCGAACAGGGCCAAGTCGCACCCCTGTCTGCACTGTTGGTCAATGACGGAGTGGATGGCAGCGGCGCAATTGTCAAGGATCCAACGCTGCATGCTGCAGCAGTTCTGACCGAGCTGCTCCGCTCTCGCGGAATCAAGGTGCAGTCCGAGCCCAAGGTCGGAGTGGCTCCAAAGAACGCGACTGAGTTGATCCAAGTCGACTCCCCAACCGTGGGCGAACTCGTCACTGAGGCTGTTCGATTCTCGGATAACACCACCACTGAAATGCTCGTCAAAGAGATCGGCCTAGCCGAAGGCGGAACGGGGACAACAGCAGCTGGAGTTGCGGCACTTTCAAAATGGGTTGCGGACTCGTCGCTGCCTGCTGAGGGTGTGAGCTTTGTTGATGGGTCCGGGTTATCTCCAGATGATCGAGTGACCTGCGCGTTTCTTTCGTCCTTGCTCGCCGAGGGGGGCAGTGAGTCGGCAATAGCGACCTCGCTGGCTGTACCTGGCCAAGCGGGCACTCTCGATGAGCGATTCTTATCGGAGCCACTTCGAAGCAGCCTGCGAGCAAAGACAGGGACTCTGTTGCAAGTCACTGCTCTTTCTGGTTGGTTGGCTACAGCAGCGCAGAAGAACTTGGGCTTTTCTTTGTTGATCAACACCGGCAGCAGAAATGTAAATGCGTCGGACCTGACAACGCAGCGAGAGGTTTTGCAGGCATTGTTGACGTATCCCGACGCGCCACCTCTCGACACACTGGTTCCTGCAGCACCGGAACCGCCAAAAGGATAGTGATGATGCCCCAACATGGAGAGGACAACTCCTCGGTTCACCCAGAGTCCTCGCTAGAGGCTCATGACCTGCCGATGTTTCCGCTCGGGTCGGTGCTGCTTCCCGGCATGGGGTTGCCTCTGCACATCTTTGAGCCTCGCTATCGAGTGATGATGTACGACTTGCAACAACTCGACTCTCAGGAATTTGGAGTGGTGCTGATTGAGCGAGGCAGCGAGGTCGGCGGGGGTGAGACAAGAGGCCACGTGGGATGTCGGGCAGTCATTGTTCAGGCTGTGGAACAGGCGGATGGCTCCTGGGCGGCGGTAGCGGTGGGAACGGAGCGAATCCAAGTTCTTGAATGGCTTGATGACGACCCGTATCCAAGAGCCTCAGTAGCAGCCTGGCCAGATGAAGAATTGAAGCTGCCATTTGACGCTTCAAAGCTTGACCTAGCAGAGCAGATTGCGCGTCGCGTTGCCGCGTTAGCCGTCGAGATGGGCGCACAGGGTTCACTCGCAGATTGTGAGCTCAGCGCCGACCCCAGCAGTCGCCTATATGAACTCGCCACCATGGCACCACTCGGTGCTCTCGACCGCCGTCACATCCTCACGACTCCCGATTTGACCACTCGGACGCAACTGCTGATCGAGATGCTGCAAGATCAAGAACTGATGCTGCAAGGCCGCCTCTCGTTCGGTGACTGAAGAATCTGCTGGGCCGGTTGCTCAGAGCACTACTCGCTGTTTGCAAGAAGTTGGACGATTGGAGCCGGGTAGTAACGCCTTGTCGGCGTTGAGGGTGGTAAAACTGCAGCTAAGAATTTAGGAGGAAACGTTGGCAGATCAATTCGCAGAGAAGTTCCGGCCGAAACCGAAATCAGGACCGGTCGGGCAGATCACCGAATTGAAAGATCTGGTTGCGGGCTATGCCAAGCAGCAGACCGTCGACCCGCTGAAGACCCTTGGACGCTATTTGGGCTACGGGTTTGCGGGCTCCATGGTCATGGGTCTTGGTTTCTTCTTGCTTCTCCTTGCGCTACTGCGAGGTCTGCAGGAGTTCACGGTTTTCAATGATCCAACTCAACTCGATGGTGGAACATTCTCATGGGCCCCTTATTTCATTACTGCTACCGCCGGTACGGTGTTGGTGGTTCTGTTCTTGTGGCGCTTGATCGTCAACTTGAATAAGCATCACGCTGCAAGCGCCCACTCCGCATAGACACAACGGCTACAAAGAAGAAGTAGGGATGGAAATGAGTCAGAGCAGATCAGACGTTCCGATCAGCCGTGAGGACATCAAGAACAAACTCGGCGATCTTCAGGGTGAAGCCCTTGACCAAGTTGGTGAAGCAAAGAGTCAACTCCTTGCTGTGGCCGCTGGAGTAGCAGTTGCTGCGCTCGTCGTCGTGTTCCTTCTTGGTCGGCGCGGCGGCAAGAGGTCCTCTGCGATCATTGAAGTTCGCCGCTCCTGATGATTCAGAGCTTGTGGGAGATGCTCCTCTCCCGTCTGTTTGGCGAGGGTATGGCCTCTGGGGTTGTTGTCCGGGGAACCGAGTTTCTTGGCAAAGAACTCTCTAGTGCAGTCCAAAAAGAAGACCAAGATGTTACGAGGGTTCGCCTCCGTGCAGGCGAGAGCTACACCGTTGTTGCTCGTCCCCCTGCGACCCGAAAAGAACGAAAGTTGGCAAAGTCGCAGCGCTCGCTGAACCGCAGGTTTGAGTCGCTCAATCGACCAACAAAGTCGCAACTTCGAGCTGCAAGAAAGCTCTCGCGCGCTCAACGTCGCCTGAGCCGTTCGGCCCCCACCACTAAGCGCGGTCGGAAGCGAGCCCAGAAAGAGGCTGCTCTCGGTAGACGGTTCGACCAGAAGATGCGTCCGAGCAAACTGCAGTTGCGGGTGGCCAAAGATCTCACTTCAACCACAACCCAACTTGATACCTCACGAGCGTTGAGCCTGCAGCTAGCGAGGCGTAGAAATCGAATTCGCCGTCGGCGAACAAAGGTCACTGTCTACGACTGAGTAGCAAACTCAGCCGAAGTGAGCGGCCGCGTACGGACCCTCCGTTAGGTGGTCACAAGAGTTGGGCGCTGTCGTCCATCATGTAGGGATGATTGTGCATCTTCGAAATCCAAACCGTGAAGTAGTCATGGCTGGTCCAGCGCTTGTCTCGGTCCTTCTTGAGCGCTTAGAGCTGAACCGTGAATCGGTTCTCGTGATCCGAAATGGAACAATCGTTGCTGGGGACGGGCGGCTCGAGGATGAAGACGAGGTCGAAGTTCGTCCCGTGATCTCCGGTGGCGCTTTCGATACGGAGCTTGCCGTCTGCCGTGAACGACTGCCTGAGCCGGGGGAGTAGATAATGAAGTGCGTTGTCTGCCGCGAGTCGGCAGTGATAGATGTCCGCAGGGCAAACTCCAATTTTTGTAGCGACCACTTCGTTCGTTTTTGTCAAGAACAGATGTCTCGAGCAATTCGAGAGTTCGACATGTTGTCATCAACAGACCGGGTACTTGTTGCTGTGTCTGGAGGGAAGGACTCGCTTGCCGTTTGGGATCTCTTGCAGAGATCCGGGTATCAGGCAGACGGCCTCTATCTAGGTCTCGGTATAGAGGACTACAGCGATACATCCGTTGTGTTCGCACGCTCGTTCGCTCAGTCACGAAATCTGAACTTGATCGAAGTAGACCTTCCTACTGACTATGGCTACGACATCCCGTCTGGAGCACGGGCCGCCCGTCGTGCGCCATGCTCAGCCTGCGGCACTTCCAAACGGCACCTTTTCGACAAAGTAGCGCTCGAGGGTTCCTACGATGTTCTGGTCACCGGCCATAACCTTGACGATGAGGCCGCCGTGCTGTTTGGAAACGTGCTTCGCTGGCAGACCGAATACTTAGCACGTCAGATGCCAGTGCTTCAGGCAAGGCCAGGCTTTCCAAAGAAGGTCAAGCCACTGATCCGCCTGTCCGAGCGCGATACTGCCGCTTATTGCATTCTGCTTGGCATCGACTACATGGTCGATGAGTGCCCGATGTCTGCCGGCAATAAGCATCTGGGCTACAAAGAGGCCCTGAACTCCATTGAACTTGCTTCACCCGGAACGAAATCCGATTTCTACTCAGGGTTTTTAAGAAAAGCATCTGAACTCTTCCGATCTGCTTATCTTGAAGCAGCACCACAGGGAGGCACGACTGAGTCTGTTGAGGACCTGACGCACTGCGTTCGCTGTTCCGCCCCTAGTACGTCAACGCTATGCGCCTTTTGTCGCTTGGTAGAGAAAGCAGGTGGGTCAGTCGGTGCGGAGCAGCGCGGGTTGAGAAGCGCCGGGGATACGAGTGCTGCTCAACCTGTCAGGATTACCAAACGAGCAGTAGGACCAGAAGTGTCGACAACGGCACCCTTAAGACCAACAGAAGTTGAGGCAGAACTATGAGCGGACCATTAGCCGAAGGGGATCTCGTACAGTTCCTCGATAATAAGGGTCGCCGGTACCAAGCAGTTCTGACCCTTGGTAAAGAGTTCCACTCGCACTCTGGTTACATCGCTCATGATGAGATCATCGGCCGCGCTGAGGGATCGACATTTAATACCACTCGCGGTCAGGTACTGACCGTGCTGCGGCCGACACTGTCGGACTTCATTCTCAAGATGCCTCGAGGTGCTCAGGTCATCTACCCCAAAGACATTGGCCCGATCCTGATGCTGGCCGATATCGGCCCTGGGGTGCGCGTACTGGAGTCAGGGGTTGGTTCCGGGGCGCTGTCTATGGGAATGCTTCGCGCTGGCGCCGATATTGTTGGCTACGAGCTTCGAGAAGACTTTGCGTCGCGCGCGCAAAAGAACGTTGAGCAGTTTCTCGGCGCCGATGTACTCGATCGCTACCGTGTTGAATTGCGAGATTGTTATGAGGGAATAGACGAAAAGGAGCTTGACCGCGTTGTGCTCGACCTCCCTGAGCCATGGCAGGTGGTGCCGCACGCAGCAACGAGTCTGCGCACCGGGGGAATCTTCTTGGCGTATACCCCAAGCGTGACTCAGGTGGCACAGCTCCGAGAGGCACTCGCTGCTGCTTCCTTCTTTGCCTGTGAGACCCTCGAGGTGCTGCAGCGGGGTTGGTACGTAGAAGGACAAGCGGTGAGGCCGGATCATCGAATGGTCGCTCACACCGGCTTCTTGACTCACGCACGTCTCAGTGGTTCCTAACGTGACGGTGCTTCCTCAAGTGCCGGTGGGCGACCTCGATGAGCAGATGCTGCTAACAGCGGGATGAATCTGTTTGACGCCCTTCTGATTGCCGGTGCCGTGTTCGGTGCTTACGGGGGCTGGAAGCTGGGGTTTTTGCAGCGCCTGTCGGGATGGCTCGGAGCCGCAGCGGGCTTGGGCTTGGCGCTGCTGCTTCTTCCGAAACTCACTCAAGTCTCTGGGGTCAGTTCAGACATAGCAATCCTCACACTCAGCGCTGCAGTGTTGTTCCTAGCATTTATGCTCGGCCAAGGTATTGGCTCCGGCATCGGTTCTAGGTTGCGGCGAGGGGTTGATAGCACGGGCGGACGTGGCCTCGATGCCTTCGGTGGTGCAGTCCTAGGAGTTCTGGGAGTCGTTGCTCTGGCATGGCTCATATTGCCGGTGATGTCTGAGGCGGAGGGTTGGCCCTCGGCAACTGCGCGAGGATCGGTGATTTCTCGTGAGATCAGCAATTCCCTCCCTGCTCCACCTTCGCAGATCACTGATTTGGAAAGGCAGCTAACAGGAGGCGAGTTTCCGAAAGTGTTCTCGGGTCTTCGTTCCGCTCCAGAGATCGTGCCACCCCCTGAAGGGAGTTCCTTCTCGCAAGAACAGCTCACTGCGGCCTCGAGAAGTTCGGTACGCGTCGAGGCCTCGGCTTGCGATCGAATTCAGGCCGGAAGCGGGTTCTTTGTCGCCGAGAACTTGATCGCAACCAACGCACACGTTGTTTCTGGATCAACCTCATTACAGGTGATCACAACCGACGAGGGTGAAGTCACCGATGGCCAAGTGGTTGCTTTCGACCCCGAGACCGATCTTGCTTTGATCTCTACTGATCTGAATAGGCCAGCTTTGCCTCTAGCTCCACCAGCAGTGGGCGACCGTGGCCTTGTCATGGGCTTCCCCGGTGGCGGACCGTTTGATCCCTCGCCGTTTGAAGTTGGCGAGCGAGTTGATGCAAGCGGGAATGACATCTACGACCGGGCCAAAGTCACGAGAGACATTCTGGTGCTTGGTAGCAACCTTGCACCCGGTGACTCTGGAAGCGCTGTGCTGCGTTCAGACGGTTTCGCTATCGGAGTAGCGGTTGCAATAGCACCTGATAAACCCGGTGTTGCGTATGCGCTGTCCTCCGCAGAGCTAGCTCAACTTCTTGAACAGGGAAGCAACGGGGCAGTGAGCACCGGGACCTGCGTTTGAGTCACAAACTCCTTTTCATGACCTAGGCGCCGAGCAATCACCGAAAAACCTTGTCTGAGTAGCTATCTTTTAGTTCACGCATATCTGTGCGGATCGCAATAGATGAAGGACTCCCGATATGTCAGATGAGAACACACCCCAAGACGGGTTCACCCAAGGTGAGCCTGGAGTGTCGGCAGAGCCGGTTTCAGATGCCACGCAGGTGTTGCCAACCACCGCAGCAGTGCCGACAGCCGCCGCTGCCGCACAAAGTGGATCACAGCTAGGCGATCCGCAGGTGACGGGCGGTTCGGCAACCGCCCCTACTCAACCAAGCGGCGGTGTCCCCGGTTGGGCTGTGGGAGTGATAGTGCTTCTAGTGGTGGTAGTGATGTTGGTGTTGTTCTTGGTACTGCGAGACAACTCAACTGCGCCTGCTGATTCAACAACTTCAACGAGCAGCAGCGTCAGCACCACGGTGACGACCTCGTCTCCAAGCACCAGCCAGCGCCCGACTACCACGCAGCGGCCAGCAACCACGACAACTCAAGCACCTACAACAACTCAGGCGCCGACGACAACAACTACCGAAGCTCCTACCACCACAACGACTTCGGCTCCCTAACGAGAGCGGAGATCGCAGGGCGGTCAGCGAGCGATTTTGCTCGGGTCAGCCCGCTTCGATGAAGATGCACTCGCCGGGGCATTCTTCGGCCGATTCAACGACCCCTTCGATCTCTTTGTCAGGAATGTCTGCCAAGGCTGCAG
Source organism: Actinomycetota bacterium (assembly GCA_009701845.1). Lineage (GTDB taxonomy): Bacteria > Actinomycetota > Acidimicrobiia > Acidimicrobiales > Microtrichaceae > IMCC26207. The sequence continues at coordinate 7,175 of WLJI01000017.1, read as the reverse complement.
CACCACCTGGGTCGCTCAGGATGTCGCTGCCCTGTTTGACGTATGCCAAACCGTCATCAAGTAGCGCAAACACAGCGGGAGAGATCTCTTCGCAAAGACCATCTCCGGTGCAGAGATCCTGATCGATCCAGACCTTCAAACCCATGTGACTAACCTGCCTTAGTGTTGGAACTCGGGGGAACCTGATTGAAGAACTTGTACTTCACCATCATAGCCACATTGAGTAATTAGCACGGTAATCCCGGTGGAAATCCGTCACAATCCTGAGCCTTCTCAGCTTTGTGTCCCCGCGACCATGCCGAAGCGGGGTATACAAAGGAAGGGCGTTTACGGTTCGCCCAAATAGAGGATGAGAGGGTTCCATGGATAATCAGGAAACCACCAACGATTCCGAGTTCGGCGACAGCGAGACTGACCGGCTCCGCGAGCAAGTAGCCGAGTTGTCGGAAGAAGTCTCGGTTCTGTTGCGGCGCCTTCAAGATGCCCCTAAGCGGGTTCGAACTCTTGAAGAACGTCTGTTAGAGACGAAGGGGCAACTAGCTCAGGCCGTCAGCCAAAACGAGAAGTTGTCGTACACACTTCGCGAAGCTAGAGACCACATCTCTTCGCTGCGTGACGAGGTCGACAAACTCACCCAGCCTCCTGCTGCCTATGCGACCCTGCTTGGCGTCAACGAGGACGGAACCGTTGATGTTCAGGCAGCCGGACGCAAAATGCGTGTCGAAGTCTCGCCTGCGATTTCTCCTAGCGAACTTTTTAGTGGCGCAGAGGTGGTGCTGAACGAGGCCTACAACGTGGTGATGATCCGCGACTCTGAATCCTCTGGAGAGATTGTCACGTTCAAGGAACTGTTCGAGGATGGAAGGCGAGCCTTGGTGGTTGGAAGGGCAGACGAGGAGCGTGTGGCCGAGCTAGGAGACAAGCTGCTCAAGGTCAAGATGCGAGCCGGCGACAACGTGTTGATGGACTCACGGTCGGGCATGCTGCTCGAGAGGTTGCCACGCCCAGAGGTAGACGAACTCATCCTCGAAGAGGTTCCTGACATCTCCTATGAAGACATCGGGGGACTCGACGAGCAGATCGAAATGATTACCGATGCCGTTGAGCTGCCCTTCCTGCATCAGGACCTGTTTCGCGAATACCAACTACCTGCCCCAAAGGGCATTTTGCTCTATGGGCCGCCTGGATGTGGAAAGACGCTGATTGCGAAGGCAGTGGCAAACAGCTTGGCAAAGAAGGTGACGGAGTCAACGGGCAGAGAGGCTCGCAGTTTTTTCTTGAACATAAAAGGCCCGGAGCTGCTCAATAAGTATGTCGGTGAAACGGAGCGACATATCCGCTTGGTATTTCAGCGTGCTCGTGAAAAAGCCGCCGACGGGACGCCGGTGATTGTCTTCTTCGATGAGATGGAATCTCTCTTCCGAACTCGCGGAACTGGAATTTCTTCGGATATGGAGGCAACGATCGTTCCTCAGTTGCTTGCAGAGATCGACGGTGTAGAGACTCTCAAGAACGTGATCGTGATCGGAGCTTCAAACCGTGAAGATCTCATTGACCCTGCCATTCTGAGACCAGGGAGGCTCGACGTAAAGATCAAGATTCATCGACCAGATGAGCGTGCCGCCGCTCAGATCTTCGGCCGCTATCTGACACCCGAATTACCGCTCGATCCGCAAGAGGTTGAGCGCCTCGGTGGTGGGGATCCGCAGAAGGCGATTCTTGTGATGATTGAGCAGACCGTTGAGGAGATGTACCGAACGGATGAGGCAAATCAGTTCCTCGAAGTCACGTACCAAAATGGCGATAAAGAGATCATGTATTTCAAAGACTTTTCCTCTGGAGCCATGATTGAGAACGTGGTCCGCCGGGCGAAGAAGCTTGCCATTAAGCGGCAACTTGCTGGCGGCAGCACTGGTATTTGCGTGGCTGATTTGTTTGCCTCAATTCATCAGGAATACAAAGAACATGAAGACCTTCCCAACACAACGAACCCAGACGATTGGGCAAAGATCTCGGGCAAGAAGGGTGAACGTATCGTTTACGTTCGGACGCTCGTTCATCACATCGATGCTGACCCCGCTGGGGGGAGATCAATCGATCGAGTTGCTACTGGGCAGTACCTGTAGGCGTTTTTTGCTAGCAGTTGCCAGATTGCCTGATGGAAGATTCACTGTCGAAAACCGTTTGAAACGGAGTTGTTGCTTTGGTAAAATTTCGTTCTCCTGAGGAGAAGGGAGTGTCAAATTGTGGAAACAACTTGTCGCAATTCGGATTCGGATACCTAGCTTTCGCCTAGTTGCACTGTTTGCGCTGAGCCTGAGTTCCGCTGCTTGGGCAACTGGTTGCGCTCCCGAGCTCGGACCGTTGTTCAAATTGGCAGCCATTTCGCAGCCATCACTGCCCGAGACCTCGGATCCGTCAGTTGTCCGAGTAGATGCGCAGTTCTTCATCTACGGATCGAACAATCATCTGAGAGCTCCTGTCACGAGAACCACCGATATTGATCGGCAGTATTCACTCCAAGAGAAGAACAGCTTGACGATTGAGGGAATGCCTACCTCGGCTGCATGGGTCGCTCGGCCACAGCAACTCTGGGCACCAACAGTCGGGCAATTTGGGTCTCGCTGGGTCATGTTCTTCAGCGCTGACCGCCGTTACCCACCTCAGCCCAATAACGCTCAATGCGTTGGCCGAGCTTGGGGGCCTAGCCCCGCAGGGCCATTTGTTCCTGATCCTGAGCCGTTTACCTGTGGGCTGGGGCAGGTCGGTGGCGCACTCGACCCGGACATCACGACCGATGCCCAAGGCAACAAGTTCCTACTCGTGGCTTTTGGCGATACCGAGAGTCCACTTCACTCCATTCCCCTCGATGGCAATGCCAATCCGGCAGGGGCCCCCGTGCAGATTCTTAGTCGGCAATATGGCTGGGAGTACCACTTCATAGAGAACCCCGCCATGGCGTATGACTACACACGTGGCGATTATCTGCTCACGTATTCGGCCGGGGTGTGGTGGCAGCCGCAGTACTCCACAGGAATCGCAAGGTGCTCCACACCACTAGGACCATGTACCTCAGATCCGTCGGGGCCTTGGGTTGCGTCCTCTGCAGGTAGAACGGGGCCAGGCGGTATGAGTTTCTTTACTGATACCACCGGCGCAGCGCGCGCCATTTTTGCCACTTTTGCCGAAGGCCGTGAGACACAAAATGGTGGTCGGTCTGCCAGCATCATGCCGCTCACGCTGTCACCGGTCGTGGGACTCGGCCCGATCGTCAAGTAGTGCACTCGTCCTACCGCTAGCGTCACAGTGTGGCCATCGCAAAGATCTGTGGAATAGAGACTGAGTACGGCATTTTGGTTCGCGGGGTCGCCGAATCAAATCCAATCTCCTCCTCCTCGATCTTGATCAACGCATACCTGTCGCTTCTTGAAAGGGATCGAGTTGGTTGGGATTTCGAAGACGAGATGCCAGGAAACGACGCCCGCCAAGATCGGCGTTTGCTCGGCGTCGCACCCGAGATAGAGACCCACCTTGTGAATGCGGTGCTGACGAATGGTGCGCGGTATTACGTTGATCATGCGCATCCCGAGTTTTCTGCACCTGAGTGCACCGATGCCGCTCAAGCGCTTCTGTACGACCGGGCTGGTGAAGAGATTCTGCTTCAGTCCATGGCTGCGGCGCAGCGTCAGATGCCTGATGGTCAAGAGATTGTGGTGTACAAAAACAATTCGGACGGGAAAGGAAACAGCTACGGCTGCCACGAGAACTACCTCATGGATCGGGCTACCCCATTTCCCTCGATTGTGTTGCACGCCACCACGCACTTCGTGACCCGTCAGATCTTTACTGGGTCTGGCAAAGTCGGCACCGAAATGCCCGGATTGCGTCGTGATTCAGTGCCGTTTCAACTGACTCAACGAGCAGACTTTTTCGAAGAAGAGGTTGGCCTTGAAACCACGCTCAAACGCCCCATCATCAATACCCGCGATGAGCCACATGCTGACCCAGCGAAGTACCGCAGACTCCACGTCATTGCAGGCGACGCCAACATGGCAGAGGTCGCAACCTTCCTGAAGCTTGGAAGCACGGCTATTTTGCTTGCGATGATCGAGGACGAGGTGCTTGATAGCTTGCCTCAACTCGCTCATCCGGTTTCTGCAATGCATCAGGTCTCGCATGACCTGTCACTGAGTGAATTGCTGCTGCTTCAGGACGGAAGTCGAATGACTGCACTCGAGATCCAGTGGGTGATTCTTGGCCACGCGCAGGACTGGGCGGCAAGTCGGGGATTGGATTGCGTAGGCGAAGACGTGGGCGAGTTGATCCTTGACAAGTGGGAAGAGATTCTCAACGGACTTGAGTCAGACCCCGAGAGTCTTGCAACACAATTAGATTGGGTTGCGAAATACAGGCTGTTCGAGGGGTATCGCGAACGACACAGTCTGGACTGGTCAAGTCCGAGACTCGCCGCGATGGATCTGCAATATCACGACCTGCGAGCGGCGAGCTCCCTGTCTCGCCGGATGGGACTTGAACGACTCACCACAGATGCCGAGGTTGCCCAGGCAATTACAGAGCCTCCGCCAAGTACCCGTGCGTTTTTTCGGGGCCGCTGCCTAGCACGCTTCCCTGATGAGGTCGTCGCTGCGAACTGGGATTCATTAGTTTTTGACGTGGGAGAATCATCCCTGCAGCGAGTTCCCATGCTCGAGCCCGGAAAGGGAACTCAACAAGCAGTCGGAAAGCTGATCGACTCTTCTGCGAATGCGGCCGAGCTGCTCCAACGGCTGCAGCAGTAGCGCATCTGGCTCTGCGGCGAGAGCGCCCCAACACAGATTCTCGTCAAACGCGTCGCCGATTCCATCGCTGAGCAGGGTACGGTTAACACAAGCGGAGGTTGACTATGCCAGAACGAGAACTGAAGAAAAAGCCAGAACCCCAGCAGCGCGAGAGCGAAGTTGATCACAGCCCGGCAGCTACTGAGTCGGGAACCAAGATCAAGGCCGAACTCGATGATTTGCTTGATGAGATCGACGATGTGCTCGAGACGAACGCCGAGGAGTTTGTGAAGTCCTACATCCAAAAGGGCGGACAGTAATCACTCAACACAGTCACCTTGTAGCCTTCGCATCGTGACTCTTCCCAGCTTCCGAATCAGCGACGATCCAGGGCCAGACTTTGCTGCGCTCGTAAGGCGCATGGGCCTTTCGCCGGTAGTGCCAGACAGCCCGGTTGATGCCCGATTGACAATCACCCACGGCACTACCTGCGTTGCTGTGCGATACCAAGACGGCGTTGTGATGGCAGGGGACCGGCGGGCAACCTCGGGTAACTTCATTAGCCACCGAACCATCGAGAAGGTCTTTCCGGCTGATCGGCATTCAGGAGTAGCGATTGCTGGTGCTGCGGGGCCAGCAATAGAGATGGTTCGACTCTTCCAACTGCAGCTGGAACATTACGAAAAAGTTGAAGGTGCTCCGCTCAGCTTGGAGGGAAAGGCAAATCAACTCTCACAGATGGTGCGCAACCACCTGCCAGCCGCAATGCAAGGCTTGGCCGTAGTGCCCATCTTTGCTGGCTTCGATACTTCTCGAACTGCGGGAAGGCTCTTTCAGTACGATGTCACTGGCGGTCGCTACGAAGAGTTTGATCACGCGTCTACAGGGTCTGGTCAGATGCACGCGAGCGCCGTAATCAAGATGGGTTGGCGAGACTCCCTCAGCGAGGATGCAACCATCGACCTAGTGCTTCGTGCGCTCTATGAGGCCGCTGATGAAGACTCTGCCACGGGTGGTCCTGATCTCCTTCGGGGCATTTTCCCCGTTGTTGCAACTATTAGTTCCTCGGGGTTTGAACGCCTCGCCGATGATGATCTCGAGGCCCGTTACCTCAGCATTCTGGCCCAAGTCGCAACCGAGCGCGGAGGCTCACGATGACTGCACCGTTCTATGTAGCCCCCGAGCAAATGATGCAAGACCGGGCAGATTACGCCCGTAAAGGAATTGCACGCGGTCGAGCGATGGTTGCCTGCACTTTCGACGAAGGCATCTTGTTATGCGCTGAGAACCCGTCTCGCATGTTGCGAAAGATCTCCGAGATTTACGATCGCATAGCGTTTGGTGGAGTCGGCAAATACAACGAGTTTGATCAATTGCGCATCGCCGGAGTTCGCCACGCAGACCTCAAGGGTTTTTCCTTTAGCCGCGAGGACGTAGATGCGCGAAGCCTGGCGAATCAATACGCTCAGATGCTCGGCCAGGTGTTTACACACGAGATGAAACCAATGGAGGTAGAGATCCTTGTGGCCGAAATCGGTCACGATTCGGTCGGAGATCAACTGTTCCACATCCTCTATGACGGAACTCTCATCGACGAGACCGGGTGGTGCGTGCTCGGGGGCGAAGCCGAGGCAATCGGAGCTCGAATGAGCGAAGAGTGGGTAGAGGGATGCAGCTTTGCCCAAGCGCTTCAGGCCGCAGTTGATGCACTCGCAGGCCCAGATCGCAGTCTTGTGGTCAGCGAGATTGAAGTTGCCGTACTTGATCGTGCGGGCGCAAGACGAGCTTTCCGCAGAGTCGAAGACGCCGATGTAACTGCTGTGCTAGGTGTCAACGATGCAGAGAACGGCACGTAACCTGCCTGCTTCGCCTGTAAGTTGAATCAATGGAGCGTCGCATCTACGGACTCGAGAATGAGTACGGGGTTACCTGCACTCTGAGGGGTCAACGAAGGTTGAGTCCTGATGAGGTGGCCCGATACTTGTTTCGTAGGGTCGTTTCTTGGGGTCGGTCGTCAAATGTGTTTCTCGGTAACGGCGCTCGGCTTTACCTTGATGTTGGTTCACATCCGGAGTACGCGACGCCTGAGTGTGACTCCCTGTATGACCTCGTGGCTCACGACAAAGCAGGGGAGTGGATTCTTGAACAACTCGTCGACTCCGCCCAAGAGCGTCTGAGCGAGGAGGGGATCCGAGGAGATATCTATCTCTTTCGTAATAACACCGATTCTGCCGGCAACAGCTATGGGTGCCATGAGAATTACCTCACGAGTCGAGATGATGACCTAGGCCACTACACCGAGGTACTCATTCCGTTCCTAGTGAGCCGCCAGATCTATGCCGGTGCAGGCAAGGTGCTACAAACTGCGCGCGGGGCGCAGTTCTCAATCTCTCAGCG
>WLJI01000169.1 GCA_009701845.1 Actinomycetota bacterium | reverse complement strand
GTTCGGACCAACACGGGTATGAGTGCTGGGCCCTTGGCACCTGAAAGCACTTGGGTAATGGGTTGGCGCGCAGGCACAATCGCGAGCAATGCCAGCACGCCTACTGGTCTACCGCTGAGTCCCGCTAGTAGCGGAACGAGTAGCACCGGCATCACGATAAGAACCACGTACAGGATTCTCGTGTTGCGATCTCCAAGTCGCACGGCCAGGGTGTTCTTGCCCGCCACAGTGTCGCCGGGAATATCTCGCAAGTTGTTCACAACTAACAGCGCTGTTGCTAAGCACCCCATTGCAACCCCAGCACCGAGACTCAGCCAAGAGAGGGACTCAGCTTGCACAAAGTACGACCCCGCTGTTGCAACGAGACCGAAGAACACAAACACAAACAGTTCCCCAAAGCCTGCGTAGCCGTAGGGGCGGCTTCCGCCGGTATAGAACCACCCTGCGGCAATGGCAGCGACACCAACAAATATCAACTTCCAGTCGACAAAGAGCACCAGCGGAAGACCACACAGCGCAGTGAGTCCAAAGCAGAGCAACATTGCGCGTTTAACTTCAGATGGGGTGGCTAGGCCGTTGCCAACTAAGCGGGGCGGACCTGTTCGAGCGGATGGGTCATCAGTGCCACGTTTACCGTCGCTGTAGTCGTTGGCATAGTTGGTCGCGACTTGGACGAAGACCGCCACCCCAAGCGCACAGAGCAAAATCCAAAGCTGAATCCCTTTGAGCAGCCCCGCAGAGGCACCCGCTGCTGCTGCTGTTCCAACAATCACAGGTGCGACTGCGGCTGGCAAGGTTCTTGGGCGGGCACCCAAAACCCATTTCTTCCAATTGGTGGGAAGTGGCGGTCGTTCTTGACTTGGGCTAGCAGGAGGGACAGTCATCTTTCTGCGATGTTAGAACTGCTGCTCGTCGAGCAGTGCACACGCCTGCGGATGCGCTCGCAAAGAATCAAGCACCGCGTCGGCCTCTTCGCCCAAAAAACGAGTTGCAGCGCCTAGGCGATTATGGCGTCGAAGGCCATGAACCCGGACCTCGATAATCTGCAGTCCACCGCGATACACAAGTTGTAAGCGTTCAATTCGTTCCCATTCAAGGTGATAGCTCATCGTGAGGTTCCGACAATGCAGACCATCCTCGTCAAGTGCGGCACGTTGAGTGACACAGCGCCAAGCCAGCACCGACACCGCCACGAGGGTCACCACGGCCATAATCAGCGGCGAGACAGGGTCTGAAGGTGTCGAGGAGAGCCCTGAGTCGGCGCTTCGAAACCAGATCAGCCCGACTGCAGCGACCGGCAGCACAGCGGCGAGAACCCATGCAGGAGGCCCGGCAGACAACCTGACAACTCCTGGGTGTGAGGGCCTGTTCTGCACTTGGCAACTCTAGGTGGCACGCTTAGTGCAGTGCGAGAACTCATTGCCCTTGACCTACCTGCTGGACCAGCGTTCCTTCATGCCCTCACCGACGCCTGGGAACGTGGCGATGCCGTGTTGCCACTTGACCCCAAAGCGCCCCGTGCATTCACCGAAGCAGTCCTTCGCGAAATGCAGCCAGCTGCGTTGATCGACGCTACTGGCGAACGACACGCATTACCCGGGTCGCGTCCCGTGGAGCAAGACGATGCCTTCGTAGTTATGACCTCCGGGACTACGGGTACCCCCAAGGGTGCGGTGCATACTCACGCGGCAGTTGAATATGGGGCATTTTGCAGTTCAACCGCAGCAGGTGTGATCGCCGATTCCTGCTGGTTGGCCTGCCTGCCACTGTCACATGTTGGCGGCCTGTCGGTTGTCACTAGGGCAATCCTGACGGGAACCGGGTTGAAGATGCTTGACCGAGCCGAACCATCAGCCATTGCACAAGCCCAGATTGAGGGTGCAACACATGTGTCTTTAGTGCCCACGCTCCTAGGGCGCATCAACCCAGAACTGTTTCACACTATTTTGCTCGGGGGCTCGGTGATCCCTCGGGAGCGACCCAAAAACTGCATCGCCACCTATGGGCTGACCGAAACGTTTGGTGGCGTGGTGTACGACGGCCTCGCGCTCAACGGAGTAGAAGTTCGAACCACCACTGCAGGCCTGATAGAGCTCAGGTCCCCCACGCTCTTGCGTTGCTATCGAGATGGAAGTGACCCGCTTGACGCTCAAGGCTGGCTGCGTACTGGCGATTTGGGTCAGATTGATTCAGAGACCGGGGTTCTGTCGGTACACGGTCGATCGGACGAGATGATCCTGACAGGGGGAGAGAAAGTCTGGCCACATTCTGTAGAAACAGTGCTGGTTTCTCATGTCGGAGTGAGCGAAGTGGCTGTGATTGGTGTTGCAGACCCCGAGTGGGGGCAACGCGTTGTTGCCCTCGTCGTTCCCGCCCAAGGACAGCTCCCACCAACGCTTGAAGAAGCCCGAGAACTCGTCCGCGAGCAGCTCCCCGTGGCTGCCGCTCCAAAAGAAATTCGCCTTGTGGATTCGCTGCCTCGCACTTCGGTTGGCAAGCTTCGTAGAATGCGACTCATGGAACAACTCTCTTCGGGAGAGCGTTCGACCAATGGATGACCAATGAGCGGGCCCGCGCAAGTATCAAACTCAACCGCTAGCACCCATGAGATCGGTGTTCGCTTTGACCGCGTGGCGCTTGTAGTGAAGCGCCCGACCGACCTGTGGGGAATGCTCGCAGAGTCGCTCGGTGGGCGATTTGCCGGCAGTGGCATCGGGCAGGGTTACGGATGGACTGACCTTCGCTTTGCCAATGGGTTCATTCTGGAAGGGATCCACCCAGAGACTCCAACTGGCGAAGAGGAGCCAACGGCCGAAGTCGTGGAGCGATTCTTAGAGAAGTACGGGGTAGGACCTCACCATTTGACCTTTATAGTGACGGACCTTGAAGCCATGCTCAGCCGCTTGCGTGAGGCCGGCCTTGAGGCTGTGGCCGAGAACCACGACGACCCCCGCTGGCAGGAGGCGTTCCTGCGGCCTAGAGACGCGCAAGGTGTCGTTGTCCAGCTCGTTGAGATGACAGATCAACCCGCAGAGATCCTTGATGAACCAGAGGGGTTTCCAGAAATTGGGTTTGACCACCCAGTTGCTTCACTTGGGCGAGTTGTGCACGCCGTCCATGATCTTTCAGCGGCCCTCAACCTCTTTAGAGACCTTCTCGATGGTCGCGTTCTCTCGACTGGCGCTGCGATCGACGGAAATCATTGGGCCGAGCTGGGTTGGGGCGGCCCTGGTCGCTTGCGGCTACTTGAAGCAACGCATGCAGAGATTGCCGACTGGGTCGGTGATCGACCAGGACGGGTTCGTCACTTGTTCTTCAACTTCGACGAACCCGAATATGTTCCGGGAGCGCACAAAGTCGCTGCTGGTCGCTGGGTCGTTGACTGCGATGAGGTGCTCGGAACTCGTCTCGTAATCTCATCCAGCGCTCGTTGAGTACCACAATCGCAGCTCTACAGCAGCATTCCACCGTCCACCACGATGCAGGTCCCTGTCACCCAGGACGACGCATCAGAGGCTAAGAACAGCGCTGCTTGGGCAATGTCTTCGGGCTCTCCAAGGCGGTGAAGCGGGATCATCTGAGAAATCGCCTCTTCGCCGGACTCCCACAGAGCTCGGGCCATGTCTGTTTTTACAAGGCCGGGGCACAGCGCATTCACCCTGACTCCGGGTGCAAGCTCTTTAGCAAGCGAACGAGTCAGGTGTAACAGCGCAGCTTTGGTGACGTTGTAGTGCCCAATGCTCGTCTCGACGCTGAGTCCGCCGATGGAAGAGATGTTGATGATGTTTCCGCCATGTTCGGCCATGTACTGCTGCCAAGCCTGCTGAGCCCAGACAAAGGCACCACGAAGATTGACCTCGTAGGTTTTATCGAGCCGGGGAAGATCGATCTCGATCATCTTGCCCATATATGGGTTTGTGGCTGCATTGTTGACCAAAATATCTAAGCGACCGAACTGCTCAAGCGTGGCAGCGACACAAGCCGCTGCTGCATCTGGATCGCCAGCATTCGCAGCAAACACTCCTACCTTGCGTGCATCAGTCGAGTCCCTGAATCTGGCTTCGATCGCTGCCGCTGTTGACAAAAGATCTGGCTCTTTACGAGAAGAGATCATGACCTGCGCTCCTGCAGCCACAAACTCGGCAGCCATTGCTGCGCCAATTCCACGTGATGCGCCCGTAATCAGCGCAACTTTGCCATCTAGTCTCAGGTCCATTGCACCATTCTGCCCGAGGAAACAGCGCTGGTTAGCTAGATCTCATCAATTCGTACAGCCGCATTGCGAGCAAGTGAAAGATCAGCCGCAAGGGCCACTCGTAGGGCTTCGGTAGCAGCACTGCCCGGGCACAGATTGGGGCCTTCGTGGGCAACAAGCGCAACAAAGGCCGCCATCTCGGCGGCATAGGCCTCATGGAACCGCACCGGAAAACTTGGGTAGGGGTCAACCGGCTGAGTAACTCCCGGGTCTGCCGAACGCAACGGCATCTGCGGGCCAAGCCCAGCGCTCAGAGCATCCCGAGACCCAATCACCTCGGTGCGATGGTCATATCCCACCCCGTTTTGCCGGGTACCCGTCAGCATCGCGAGGGCTCCACCCTCGAGCGTGATGATTGCAGCCGAGGTATCAACATCGTCGTATCGGGCAAACATGTCATCGACGAGCACTGACCCGCGAGCAACAACATCGATCGGGGTCAAGCCACTCAGCCATGCAATCGCATCGAAATCGTGGATGTGCATATCGCAAAAAATCGAGCCAGCCGTAGGCAAGTAGCTCTCATGGGGCGGCTCGTAGTCATGACAAGCTGCTCGTATCAGGTACAGCTCACCAAGGTCACCAGACTCAACAGCGCGGCGCATCTTTAAAAACCCCGGGTCGAACCTGCGATGGAAACCCACCTGCAATTCGATGCCGGCGGCGGCTACGTACCGAAGACATTCCTCAGTGGCAGAAAGATCAAGCGAGATAGGCTTTTCACAAAAGCAGGGCAAGCCAGCGTCGGCTACCGAACGAACATCTTCAGGATGTCGAGAGGTTGGCGTAGCAACGACTACGCCCTCGCTACGTTCAAGAAGTTCCTCGACCGAGGAACACACCGTGGCGAGGTGTTGAACACGCTGCACCGCCTGGAGATCCGGCTCGTAAACAAGCAGTTCTGTCACACCGGGCGCTTCGATCAGGTTGGTGATGTGGGTCTGACCAATCCGGCCTGCGCCCAGAACTCCGATTCGCATTCAATACCTTTCGCCGAGAGTCGAAGAACATTAGGCGGTCGGTAC
>WLJI01000168.1 GCA_009701845.1 Actinomycetota bacterium | reverse complement strand
TCGTTTCGCAGGACTCGCTACTTGGTTTGCTTCGACTGCCACGACACCACTCTCTACCTCGTCGAACCACAAGCAGGTTCCACATCAGTTTGACCTATGTGGCGAGCCCGAATCCGCTTTGCGGAATCAATCACCAATCGGGCCGATCAAATCCTCGAGGAGCTTTCGCATCCGCTCAAGCTCTAGCTCGACTGCAGAAATCCGTTCTTCAAGCGCAGCATTGTGTGCTTGAAGCCGACTGGGCTGACCATCACTACTCCCCGCCTGCGAGATTGTTTGAGCAGATGGCGCTCCGGTCAGCAGTTGCACCCATCGCTGATCCTTCTGCCCGGGAGATCGATCGAGTTTGAGCACCATCGCGTCTTGTCTGCTCGCCAGCGAGGTCAGGGCGCGCTCGACTGCATCCAAAGAGTCAAAGCTAAAGAGGCGCTCAGTGCGAGTCTTGATTTCACCGGGGGTCTGCGGGCCACGCAGCAGCAGCACGCACAACACAGCGACCTGATCCGGCGCAAGATTCCACACCTCATCTACCACTTGGCGGTACTTGGTCGACCTGTTGGATTGGCTGTGCACAAACCGCACAAGGCCTCGGTCCTTCATCGCAACCAGCGCTGATTCGACTGCTGACTCTTGATAAGCGAGCACAGGGTTTCTTGATGTGGTCTGGCTGCATGCCCGGGTGAGCGCATTGGTAGTAAGCGGATAATCAGCCGGCGTGGTGCGCTCCTTCTCGAGGAGGCAGCCCAGCACTCGAGCCTCAGTTTCGTTCAGTAGAGCTGTTTCAGCCAGCAGATCTGTTTCAACTTCTTCTGGGCCAGCGTGCATCTCGGTCATGATCCGCAGGATAATGAAGCGTGGGCTTCAATCCTCATCAAAAAACACGCAAATCAGGATGGGACTACCTATTTGTAGCCTCGGCGCTGCTAGTGGCGGCCGGTTTACTCATCTGGGCGTTCTTAGGGTGACGGTGACAGCTGCGCTACCTGGAACCTCGGCGAGCCCTTGTGGTTGATTTTACTGCCACAGCTGATTGCGAGGTTCGCCGTATTCAGCCGTATGAAGCCCTCAAGCAGTACATCTGCCCAGGGTGCAACCGAGATATTCCAGCGGGAATGGGCCACATTGTGGCCGTACCGTTTGAGGCTCCAGACCTTCGAAGGCACTGGCATAGAGGGTGCTGGGAGCGACGCCTAACGCACTACCCACGGAGATGAATCCAGCCCCGAGCGGCCTGCTCAGAGTGCCGACTCGATCACTTGAATCTTGCGGCCCATCACTCCTGCCACATCAAAGCGCACCGAATCGGGCTTAAAGGGTGCCTCGTCTCGAAGCCACTGAGCGGCCAAACTTCGGAGCTTCTTGCGCTTCGCAGGCCCTACTGCCTCGAGCGGTGTGCCGTATCGCTCAGACGACCGGGTTTTGACCTCGCAGATAACAATGTGGCGGCCTTTGGCCAAGATGATGTCAAGCTCTCCAGATCGGCAGCGCCAGTTGCGTGCTAGGACGCAGTAGCCGCGGTCGAGGTACCACTGGGTAACAAGGTTCTCGCCGTAAGCACCCAGTTTTCTTGGATCGAATCTTGAGTTCGACATCTCTCCCCTGCTCGCTGATTGCGTGGCCCAACTTCGCGCGAACTGCACGGTGGGCTTGCTTCAGGGGAAGGGTAGGTAACAAATCTGAATGCTGAGAAGCAGCCAGATACACAGAGCAGTTGCTCAGTCGCGAAGTTCTTTGATCTTCGCAGCTTTACCAATGCGGTCACGCTGGTAGTACAGCTTTGCCCGACGGACGTCACCGCGGGACATGCGCTCGATCTTGTCGATAATCGGAGAGTGCACGGGAAAGGTGCGCTCGACTCCAACGCCGTAGGAGACCTTACGAACCGTGAAGGTTTCGTGGATACCGCTTCCCTGACGACGAATCACATCGCCCTGAAAGAGCTGCGTGCGCTCTTTGTTGCCTTCGATGACCTTCACATACACCTTGAGTTTGTCGCCTGGGGCGAACTCTGGAATGCCCTCACGGAGGTTGGGGTGATCGATGAAGTCGGTGGGATTCATGTCTGGTCTCCTAGAACAGCGCTGCGGACATGCAGCACCGGAATGCGCAAGATGCACATGATAGTAGCTGTTGGGGAACAGAAGAAAATGGGGAGCAAAACCCGGTCAACGAACTTGCAACTACGCAGTATCTGGTGACTGCCAGCGAGGAAGGTTCTCTACCTCTGATTTGAACTCCTTCATCAGCGCACGGTCCTCGGCGCTCAGCCCACCACGAAGCTCAATTAAATCGGGCCGAACCTGCTGTGTTTTCCACAGCGACTGCGCCTTGCGCCAACGCTCAACGCGAGCATGATCTCCGCTGAGCAGGACTGCTGGCACAGCTAGCTCGCGGAAGTCTGCTGGTCGGGTGTACTGCGGATGCTCAAGCAGGCCTGCAGAAAACGACTCCTCTTGAGCAGAGTCTGCGTTGCCCATAACGCCAGGGATCAGCCTTCCCACGGCTTCGAGCACCACCATCGCTGCAACCTCACCACCCGAGAGAACAAAGTCCCCTATAGAGAGTTCGTCATCTACAAGGTGCTCGCGCACTCGATTATCAATACCCTCGTAGCGGCCGCACAGCAGCGAGAATCCGCCACAGGCCACCAGTTCTTGCGCACAAGCTTGGTCGAGTTTGCGGCCACCCGGTCCTAACAAAAACAGCGGGCGTGGAGGCTGCTCTCTTTCGACCGTGTCGAAGATTGGGCCGGCCTTGAGCACCATGCCCGCTCCCCCGCCGAACGGCGAATCGTCCACAGTGCGATGTACATCCTCGGTGGCTTCACGAAGATCGTGCACACGCAGATCAAGCAACGACTGCTGTGCAGCACGACCGATCAGACTATGCGCGCCGAACTCGCGAATCATCTCGGGAAAGATGGTCAGAACATCGATTCGCATACAAGCTTCCGAGGAGCGGCGCAGGCCTTCATGAGTCGAGCAATTCGAACAGTCCATCGGGAGTGTCGACAACAAGCACCCCATCGACTGGGCCGCCAACGGCAAACACCACAGGAATCAAAACCCCAGATTCCAGCACTAACAAATCTGCGGCCGGGTTGTCCATCACAGACTCGATGCGACCTCGCTGCGTTCCATCAGGGGTCTGCACCATGCAGCCAATGAGTTCATGAACCCACAGCCCTTCGGGGTCACTGATTGGAGCAGCGCTGAGCACAGTACCTCGGGCCTGTTCTGCGGCCTCTCGGCTATCGCAGCCTTTGAAGTGAACAATCCATCGATCTTGGTGCTTACGAGAACTCACAACTGTCAGCGGGCCACGATCGGACTCAAGCTGAGATCCTGCAGCGACGCGCTCTTTTCGATCCGAACTCAGGTACACCACAACTTCGCCACGCAAGCCGTGCGCCTTGGTGATTCGACCCACTTCAAGCAGGCCATCTCCCTCGGAGCGTGAAGCACCCGAAGTTGGCATGGAGGTATTCAGTCGACAAACTCGACGTCGATTTCGACGCCGTCGCGTGCCGCTGCAGCACGAGTCACGATTCGGATGGCAGAGGCCATGCGTCCACGCTTGCCAATGATGCGTCCCATGTCTCCTTGAGCCACGTACAGGTTCAGCCTGGGATGAGACGGTCCATCGACAACCTCAACCCGAACGCTATCTGGGGTCTCTACAAGAGAACGAGCGATGTGTTCTAACACGGCGGTTGCTTGAACCGGCCGTGCGGAACTGCCTGCAGGCTCCTGCTGATCGGCGGAATCCTCGGAGGCGAGGTCTTCCTCGCTCACTTGCTCGCCTTCGATGCTTGGAACTCATCCCAAGCACCAGAAATCACAAGGAGCTTCTGTACTCGCTCCGAGGGCTGTGCGCCCTTCTTGAGCCACTCAATGGCCTTTTCGTTGTCGACTGTGATTGCCGATGGTTCACGACGAGGGTCGTAGGTTCCAACGATCTCGAGATACTTGCCATCGCGAGGAGAGCGGGCATCTGCTGCAACGATGCGGTACGAAGGTTGCTTCTTTTTGCCTACCCGCGTGAGGCGGAGTCGAACTGCCACGATGTGTAACTTCTTTCAGTCTGGTTCTTCGGTGGTGACGCACCCACGGGAGTGTGAGAGCGCCACAAGTGGTTCTTATTGGTGAAGCAGAACGACCTGCAACACCCTCAGCCCAAAACGGGCGGCTACATATGATGGTCGGAGCAGGGTGGTTTGGGCAAGCTCAGAGCGAGTTTCTCATGCAGCGCCCAAAGCGGGCGACTGTCACAACGAGCAATCAAGCCAAGTTTCCCGGTCCCGAGGAGCCTCCACGCGTGGGAAGTTGTGCCTCCATCTCTTCAAGAGTTGGTAGCGCGAATGCCTTCTTATCAAGCTGCACGGGACCTTTCGCTGTGACCCTGCCGCCACCCTTCTTGCCTTTCTTGGCTTTCTTGGCCTTGCGCTTGGCAAACTTGTTTCCGCCCATCTGCTGCATCATCTGACGCATCTGCTTGAACTGATTGACAAGCTGTGTGACGTCGGTTGCAGAAGAACCAGAACCCTTTGCAATGCGGTCACGCCGAGAATTATCGATGATCTCGGGCTTGATTCGCTCGGCCGGAGTCATCGACTTGATAATTCCCTCGACACGAGCGATCTGTCGATCATCGATCTCTACATCGCGAACTTCCTTAGGGACCCCCGGCAACATCGACATCACACCAGAGAGTGGACCCATCTTCTTGAGCGCCTGCATCTGATCAAGGAAGTCATCAAGAGTGAACGTGCCGTCCATCAAACGGGCGGCGGCTTCTTCGGCCTGGTCCTGTTCGAAAGCTCCCTCGGCCTTTTCGATGAGTGTGGCAAGGTCACCCTCGCCGAGGATTCGCCCAGCTAGGCGATCTGGGTGGAACAGGTCGAAGTCTTCGAGCTTCTCTCCCGTGGATGCGAATGCAATGGGCCGGCCGACGACTTCTTTGACCGACAGAGCCGCTCCACCGCGAGCGTCGCCATCGAGCTTGGTCAAGATCACGCCATCGAGTTCGAGCGTGGCGTGGAAGGACTCTGCAACTGAGACTGCGTCCTGGCCGGTCATGGCATCGACTACCAAGAAGGTGTAGTCGGGCTGTACCTCATCAGAGATCTGTCGAACCTGCGTCATCAACTCGGCATCGATTGCCAAACGACCGGCAGTATCAACAATGAGAACGTCGCGTCCCAAGCGGCGTGCTTCAGCAACTGCTGCTCGAGCCACGTCTACTGGGTCGCCGACGCCTGAGAGCACTACCTCATCAGTTGCAGAGAACACGGGAACATCAATTTGCGCAGCCAAGGTTCGCAACTGAGCAACAGCAGCGGGGCGCTGCAAATCTGCGCCCACCAACATGGGATTGCGCCCCTGAGCTTTGAACCACTTGGCGAG
>WLJI01000167.1 GCA_009701845.1 Actinomycetota bacterium | reverse complement strand
TCGCCAACGGCGTCTTCGGCAACGATGGTGCGAAAGTTGTGACTCATCGAGTCCACTACCGAGGCTCGCACGCAGCCCGAGGTAGTGCAGCCCGCCACGATCACGGTGTCTACAGCCTTGTTGATCAACCAGGCCGCCAGCTGCGTCTGGATAAACGCTGAGGGCTGGGTTTTGCGAACCACAAGCTCGCCCCCCTGTGGTGTGAGCTGGGCCACGATCTGACTCATCGGAGCATCCTCGGTGAGCTGCAGCAGGCCGGGGTTCTTCAGGCAGAACACGCCAGCGTCAGAGCCGTCATCTGCGTACACAATCTTGGTATGAGCGATTGGGATTTTGCAGTCTCGAGCCACTTTCAACAAGACCTGAGTGTTGGCCACGGCATCCAAGATATTGCCGCCGCCGAAGATCTCGGGGTCAGTAAAACCAACCTGCAGGTCAACAATCAGCAGTGCTGGCCTGACCCCAAAACCAGAGGACTGCCCAAAGCCCTGCTTGCTGTAGAGCTCGCTGTCAGTCATCTGGCTGTTGCTGGTCTGGCTGTCGGTGATTTGGCTGTCGGTCATCTGGCAACTCCCACGGTCACAGCGATACCTGGCCCGTTTGTGCAGCCAGCGCCCAAGGACACACTCTACGGGTACTACCCTGACCACACGCCAACAGCGAGGGCCAGATGTCTCAGAATTCGGATTCAGATTCACGCGCCGGGGCTGAAGCAGGCGGGATGCCAGCGGCAGGGTTCGATCAAGCCTTTGCGCTTGCCGAGACAGAACATGCAACCCAGACCGATAAGGCGGGCGCTGCGTACATCTTGCATGTGCGGCGAGTCATCGAGGGTGTGCAGAAGATCGCTCCGGCAGATCTGGTGCAGGACTGCATGGTGGTTGCCGCACTTCATGATGTGGTTGAAGATTGCCCCGTCACACTTGAAGACCTAGCTGTGCTTGGCTTCAGTCAACAGGTGATCGACGGTGTGGATTCTGTGACCAAGCGAGAGGGCGAGGAGTACCTCGACATGGTGCGGCGCGCAGGAGAGAACCCTTTGGGGCGCTGGGTCAAGCTGGCCGACAATCTTGATAACTCCAACCCCGAGCGGGTTGCAAAGCTCAGCGCGTCGGATGCCGAGTGGTTTGAAAACAAGTACGCAGGTGCTCGCGCAGTGCTGGCTGAGTACGGAGCAGTGGTCTAGCGCTTCTCGCTCAGGCTGCTGGCATCTACCCCGACCAAGCCTTCTGTCAGGCGGCCCTTGCGACGGTCTGATGCGTACATCAGAACCAAGCCAACAGCTGTGGCAACCGCAATTGCCAGTACTAACAAGTTGAAGTCACCCTTATTGGGCTCCAACAATTTGAGAGATGAAATCAACAGCACTGCAATGAGTGCGGGCTTGATATAGCGGTCAGAGCCTTTAGAGGAGAAGTTTGCGCCGATCATGATGGCGGGGATGGCACCGACAAGAACCGACCCGATCACTTCAACCTGAGGGTTGCCAAATATTGCGTGGCCGATCGCCGCTGCGCCCACGAGTGGAATGGCCTGAACAAGATCAGAACCGATCATCTCTTTGGCCGAGAGCAGCGGGTACAACAACAACAGCATCACAATGATGAGCGAACCCGAACCTACCGAGGTGAGCCCCACAATCAGGCCGCCGATTGCGCCGATCAACATGGTGGGCAGCGGTCGCACTGCAGCGCCACCCATGGGTTCGGCATTCGGTGCGATGCCGCGACGGGCCGACAGAAGCATCTTGGCAATAATCGCGCCGGCGGCCACGAGCAGAACCCAGCCCAGCATCGTCTTGATGATTTTTGCTGACTCCGGACCGCCAAACACGCTGTCGATCAGATAGGCGCCGAGAAAAGCCATCGGGACGGAGCCAACGCTGAGCCAGCCCACCAGGCGCCAGTTCACGGTGCCGCGACGCACATGAACGCCGCCACCGAATGGTTTCATGATCAAACTGGCAATCACGTCTGAACTCACCGCAGTTGCAGGGTCCATGTTGAACACCAGCACCAGCACGGGGGTCATCAACGCGCCGCCACCCATGCCGGTTAAGCCGACGATGAATCCCACAATCGCGCCAGCAACGATCATCGCTGGGTTTAAGTCCATGCTTCCCCTGCAGTTCTTGTCATCGCTAGCAGTTGAGTCAGCTAGCGAGGTTGTCGTTCTGCGAAGAGAACATGTTACCAGCGGGCTGAAGTTTTCCGATTGGGGTGAAGTGCGCCGCGGCCGGTTGATCTCTGTCATCCTGGTGACGTGGAGGAAGAATCTGGCGGCTTGCCGCCCGGCCTATATGAGCAACTGATTACCGCTGGACTTGAAGAGAAGTTGCGCGCCATCGATGACCGCTATGTCAACCGCACAGCGCTCCATCAAGCAGAAGCACCCAACCGCATAGCGCTTCACCTCAGTCGTCAGATCGAAAAGGCGCTTGACGGTGTGCCCGAGAAGGATCGGGTCGCAGTTGGGGTTGAAGTCGTTCGCGAGTTGCTCGGTCGACTTGAACAGATCGTCGAAAAGGTGGAACTTGAGCCGGAGGCCCTAGTAGCACCCGGGCGTGTGCTGCGTTCGGTTACGACTGCACTCCCCGATGGCTCAGCCCGAGCGATCGACGCGCCGCTGATCCCGTTGCTTGATACCACGTTGCTGACCAACGCCCCCGGTGAGCCCGGGGTGGGGAATCAGGTGAAGGCGGAGATTCATTCCGCGCAGTCGATCGATGTGGTGATGGCGTTCATTCGCACAAGCGGAATTCGACCCATGATCGAGAGCCTGCGGGAGCACTGCGAACGAGGCGGCCAACTGCGGGTGCTCACCACTACCTACACCGGATCTACTGAACAGACCGCACTGCAACGCCTAATTGATCTTGGTGCAGAGGTACGGGTCTCGTATGACCTGTCTACGACTCGTCTGCATGCCAAGGCATGGCTTTTCAATCGTCCCTCGGGCTTCTCTACTGCCTATATCGGCTCATCTAATCTGACTCATTCGGCTCAGGTAGCCGGTTTGGAATGGAATGTTCGCATCTCGGGCGCGCGCAACCCGGATGTGATCGACAAGGTCCGGGCGGTATTCGATTCCTACTGGGAAAGTTCTGACTTCGTTTCCTTCGATGCCGAAGAGTTCAGCAGTCACATGGCCAAGGAGCAGACTTCGGGCCCGCTGGTCTTTCTGAGCCCGGTTGCGGTTACCCCGCTTCCCTTTCAGTCACGCTTACTTGAGCAACTGGAGTTCGCCCGCTCGCGTGGCCACCACCGAAACCTGTTGGTCTCTGCTACTGGTACGGGCAAGACCGTTATGGCGGCCCTTGATTACGAGCGCCTGCGCAAACACCTTCCATCGGGCCGTCTTCTTTTCGTTGCGCATCGCCAAGAGATCCTGGATCAGAGTCAAGCCACTTTTCGCCACGTTCTAAGAGAACCGAACTTTGGGGAGCAATGGATTGGGGGTAAGCGACCCCAGAAATTTGATCACGTGTTTGCCTCAGTTCAGAGTCTGCACCGGGCGGACCTCGACCTGCTTGATCAACAGCACTTCGACATGGTCATCGTTGACGAGTTTCACCATGCTGCAGCGAAGTCGTATGGGCGACTCCTAGACCATGTTGAACCCGTCGAACTCCTAGGACTGACAGCAACACCGGAGCGCTCCGATGGACTCCCGGTGTTGGGATGGTTTGATGATCGAATCGCGGCTGAGTTGCGGCTTTGGGATGCGATCGACCAGCAGTATCTGACTCCGTTTGTGTATTACGGCATTCACGATGGGACTGACCTGAGCAACGTGGCTTGGCGCCGAGGCTCTGGCTATGAGGTTGAGGCCCTTACGAACGTCTATACCGCCTCCGATGCGTGGGCTCAGCAAGTCATCAAGGAGTTCGCCGAGCACATTGATGACCTGTCAACGGTTCGTGCCCTTGGGTTTTGTGTGAGTGTCTACCACGCTCAATTTATGGCCCGGTTGTTTAACCAGGCGGGGATTGCCGCGGCTGCTGTCTGGGGTGAGACCCCCGAGCACGAGCGCCGGGAAGCTCTTGCTGCACTGGCCGACGGACGGCTTCGCGTCCTGTTCTCGGTAGATCTTTTCAATGAGGGTGTTGACCTGCCCAGCGTCGATGCGCTGCTCATGTTGCGCCCGACGGAGAGTCCGACGCTGTTCATTCAACAGTTAGGCCGAGGACTTCGCCGCGACGTGGGGAAATCAGTCTGCACAGTGTTGGACTTTGTTGGTCAGCACCGCCAGGAGTTTCGATTTGACCGCCGGCTTGCGGCCCTCCTGGGTGGCACAAGAAAAGAACTTGCGGAGCAGGTTGCAGCAGGATTTCCCTACTTGCCGGCCGGGTGCCAGATGCAACTCGACCAAAAATCCTCAGAGATAATTCTTGAGAGCTTCAAGACGGCACTTCCCTCCCGATGGCCGCAGAAGGTCGAGGAACTGCGCAATCTGGTAACTGCCGGGCATGATCCAAGGCTTGCTACCTATCTGGATCACACGGGGCTGGAGCTCGAAGATGTTTATCCCGGTAAAGGTTCAGCGAAAGAGAAGTCAGGGTGGTCGAACCTCTGCGAATCGGCTGGGCTGCCGGTGGAGTCAGCTGGGCCTGAGGAGCAGAAACTTCGTCGCAGTCTGGGGCGCTTATTACACATCGACGATGACCTCAGACTTGGTTTCTACCGGCAGTTCCTGACGGGTGGACAGGTGCCTGACCTCTCGGGTCTTTCCGGCAGCGAATTTCGGTGCGTCCGAATGCTGATGAGCCAGCTGATGGGCCAAGTAGACAACGACCTGATCCCTGCACCCGGAGAACTCCAGCAGAGTGCTGATTTCCTCTGGCAGCACCCGCAGGTCCGGGCCGAGGCCCTTGAGCTTTTGGCTGTGCTTGCTGGACGAGTTGATCACGTTCACCATTCACTACCGAATTTCAAAGAGGTGCCGCTGCGAGTTCATGCTCGCTACACCCGCCTCGAAATCCTCTCTGCATTTGGGCATGGGAACCCCAATTCGCAGCAGGTGGCAATGTGGCAGAGCGGCGTGTTTTGGTTGCCAGGAGACTCGCCGGCCGAGTCAACCGATCTGTTCGCCTTCACCCTGGATAAGACTGGCGGGAACTTCTCGCCAACGACTCGCTATCGCGATTATGCGCTCAGCCCCGACCTCATTCATTGGGAGAGCCAGTCCAACACTCGTGAGAGCAGCAAAACCGGGCTTCGCTACCAACACCACGCTCAAGAGGGCAGCAGCATCATGTTGTTTGGTCGACTCCGACCCGAGGACCGAGCCTTTTGGTTCCTCGGCCCGGCAACCTATGTGCGCCATCAAGGCGAGCGGCCGATGGCAATCACTTGGCGGCTGCAGTTCCCGCTACCGGGCGACCTTTTTGCACAATTCGCCGCAGCGGTGGCCTAGCGCGGTGTC
>WLJI01000166.1 GCA_009701845.1 Actinomycetota bacterium | reverse complement strand
GCAGCGCGTCTGATCAGTAGCGCGTCTGATCAGGTGGTTAGCGAGTGGTGTTGATCGGGGGATTGAGCATGATGCCCTCGATCGGCGCATCCTGCGACGCTATGGCCGAGCGAAGAAAACCAAAGCCCGGCACCGAATAAGCGTCAGCTTGAGAAACGTCAACGTGATAGCCGAGGTCAGCGAACTGAGCAATGGTGAGTCGGCTCAGGGGGTTTGAGGACGGGCTGATATAGCCAGTCATAAGTTCGGTTCCGAAGATGGTTTCCTTCCAGTGTGACCCCACGGTTCCTGCACCACCGGTGTTCTCAAGTGGAACACCACTGAGCCCGCCGAGTTGTGACCATTCAGCTACGGAGCGGGCCCCGATAAAGCGTGGGTTTGCGCTGCCTTGGCCTTCGGCAAGAGTGCGTGTTCCGCCAATGGAAGTTGTATTCCACAAGGTTCCGAATCCGAGCACATGAGCCATCTCATGCAGTACCACCCGAGAGAACGT
The DNA here is from genome assembly GCA_009701845.1 of Actinomycetota bacterium. Taxonomy (GTDB): domain Bacteria; phylum Actinomycetota; class Acidimicrobiia; order Acidimicrobiales; family Microtrichaceae; genus IMCC26207. The sequence continues at coordinate 4,936 of WLJI01000166.1, read as the reverse complement.
GCCGTTTGCCAGCATCGCAGTCACGTCTGCAGAGTCAAACTCAATGGTGCCGTGCAAGCCCAGTTCGGTTGACAAGCTCACACAGGTAGGTCCCGCTTGGCCAAGGATTCCGTTCACGCCGTCGATCGGCACCACCGAAACATCAATGACAATGTCGTCGACCGAGGCGATGGGCGCAGTCCCCGCTGGCAGACAGGTCGTTGGGACCTCACCGAAGTCGGCTACGCCACGAGTCAGAATCTGCTCCCATTTGGCTGCGGCACCGTTGAACGCAGGCTGTGCGGCAACGGGCAGGAGATCGGCGCCGCGAAGCGTGATGTTGAACAGTTCAGTCGGGCCGGGCTGCAGCAGAAAATCGGTTGTGCGCACCGCTGCAGAGGTGTTGCCATCCTCAACGATCAAGCGAGCCGTGATGGTTTGAGCAACTGCGGGATCATCCAAGGTGACAGAGACATTTCGGCTGCCTCCGAGCTCGCAATTATTGATGATCGCATCGTCGGTGCCATCACCGTTGCCATCGATCTTGCAGACCAACGCATCGCCATTGGGGTCGCTCGCAGCCCAGTTGAACGTCACTAGAGCTGGGCTCGTTCCGATGCTTGTTGAAGCAGCAAAACTTGCGATGACAGGTTGCTCTGGGGTTGTGGCCAGAGTCGTCGATGTTGTTGTAGTCCCAGGGCCGACAACAGGCGTACACGCCGCAGCGATCCCACCAAGAACGGCAATCGCCCCAAGCACCGGTAGCCGGTTTCGAACAGAGGGGTTCTTCCGCCTAGTAAGGCGTGCATGCGCGGTCTGATGAATCTGTACCTTGCGTAATCTCACGGAACTCCCTACATCGCTCTACTCAGCCATTGTCACTGTAGGTGCTTCGTGGATCAAGGAACTTGCATCCTCCTAGGCGAGATTGCCTATTCGGCAAGCCTTCGCCGCACCCACCTGACAAGATGAGGTGTGGCCAACAACGGTGCTCTTCGAACCCTTGGCAGGTTCTGGGCGCACTATTGGTTGCGCAACTACCAAAAAGCCTGGCTGCGTCCGGACGTCATTGCCGGTGTGACAGTTGCGGCTATCGCCGTTCCCGAGTCTCTTGGCTATGCCGTCATTGTCGGCCTTCCACCAGAGACAGGTCTGTATTGCGCAGTACTTCCTGCGATTGTCTTTGCCTTTCTGAGCTCCACTCGTCGACTCGTCGTTGGCGCAGACTCGGCAACTGCTGCACTGGTCGCGGCAGGGGCTTCGACCATCGCGGTTCAGGGAGCGTCAAACCACGCGCAAGCCGTGGGGGCATTGGGACTCCTCACCGGGCTTGTCTTGCTGGCGATGTCGCTTGCTCGGCTGGGGTTCTTGGCCAACCTCATCTCTCGCCCGGTACTTGTGGGGATGCTCGGTGGTATCGGTGTGTCACTGATGATCTCCAAAACCTCGGTGATGCTCGGCTACACCACAACTGAGCCGACGAGTCGTCGCTTGATCGCGACTTTTACCCACCTGTCTGAGATCAACTGGTGGACGGCCGCGATGTCGACCTTGGCGGTGGTGCTGATGCTTTCGCTGTCTCGTTTTGTGCCGCGTGCACCGGCTGCTCTGATTGCCATGGTTGTTGCCACGGGGATCACTACTGCAATTGGTGCAGCCGACCATGGCATCGCAGTTGTGGGTGCAGTTCCCGCAGGGCTACCTCCGCTCAGCCTTCCTCTTGTATCACTTCGGGAGTTCACGCTGCTGATACCTGCGGCCCTCGTGATCTCGCTGGTGATACTTGCTCAGAGCGCTCCTGTTGCAAAGTCTTTTGCGCGAGATCACCGAGAGGAGCACGACGAAAACCTTGACCTTCTGGGCTTCTCGTTTGCCAACGCTGCTAGTGCACTGAGCGGTGGGTTTGCTGTGAATGGAAGCCCGCCACGAACAGCTGCAGCAGACGAGGCCGGCGGCAACACCCAGATGGTCAATCTGGTGATGGCTGCAACCATCGCTGTTGTGTTGTTTGCATTCACTGGATTGTTTGATTACATCCCGGAAGGCGTTCTAGCCGGCATCGTGTTTGCCGTTGGAGTTGGACTCATCCGCACCGCAGAGTTGAAGCAGATTTTTGAGCAGCGGCGAAGCGAGTTCACAGTGGCGCTTATTGCTTTGCTCACAGTTGGCTTTATTGGTGTTGAAGTCGGGGTGTTTGTTGCAATCGGTGTGTCACTGATTGATCGGCTCCGCCGGCAGTACCGTCCTGTGGATGAGGTGCTCCTTGATGGAGAACACATAGATCCGATTGTGGCAGATCGCCTTGGCGTGACCTCTGTCGAGGGTGCCATCGTGTATCGCTTCGGCGGCCCAATTGTGTTCGAGAACGCCGACTACTTTGCCGAGCGTGTGCGCACTCTGCTGAAGCAGGCCGTCGATGAAGTGAGTCTGTTTGTGGTTGATTGTCGTGCAGTCGACGACATTGACTTCACAGCCTCTGAAGTCTTAGAGGAACTCTGCGATGAGGTGCGCTCTCACGGTGTTCACTTTGTGCTGACCGAGGTGTCGCCAGAGGTGCACAAACTTCTCGCAAACTATGACCTGTCGAGCCACCTGCACGTGACTGCAGACATCGAACTTGCCTTTGCTCAGTTCGGTCCGGGTGGCACACAGCACTAGCTTCGGTTGTCAGTGCAAAAGTGTGCACCCGTTGAAGGTAGGTCACGTGAAGGTTCTTGCTCCTATTTATGGTCTCACTGATGCGGGAACCGAAGCCCAGCAACTGCAAGCGGCGGGAGTAGACGGAGCTTTCACCTTCGAAGGACCGCACGATGTTTTCTTGCCGCTCGCCGTTGCTGCCGCTGCTTCCGATCTGTCACTGATGAGCAATGTAGCGATTGCGTTTCCCCGAAACGCCGTCCATCTGGCGCACTCAGCTTGGGACTTGCAACAGCTCTCTCATCACCGCTTTACCCTTGGCCTAGGCACGCAGATTCGCACCCATATTGAGCGACGATTCGGTGAGGAGTTTGATCACCCAGTTGAGCGAATGCGAGACACCGTCGGTGCCGTGCGAGCCATATTTGCCGCTTGGCAAGATGGTGTGCCGCTCGACTATCACGGCGCATACCGGACCCACACGTTGATGACCCCGATCTTCTCTCCCCAGCCAAGTGAGTTTGGAGCCCCCTTGGTGGTTGTCGGTGGCCTCGGGCCAAGGATGTGCGCCATGGCAGCAGAAGTTGCCGATGGTTTGGCAGTCATGCCGGTTACCTCTGAACAGTTCTTTACCGAGCGGACCCTGCCTGCAGTGAAGAGCGGTCTTGACCGGCGCAAACCCGTTGGCTCCGAGCCAACTACTAGCGCCGACTCGTTTGAGATTCTGCCCGAACTCATCGTTTGCGCTGGCCGCACGCCAGAGGAGCAAGCCGCAGCCGATGCTGGGTGTCGGGCCCTCATCGGGTTTTACTCCTCCACGCCGGCCTACAAGCCCGTGTTTGAGATCGAGGGCAAGGGACACATTCAGCCGCTAGCGCGCAACCTGACTCGCGAGGGTCGCTGGGAGGAACTCGCCGAACTCATTGATGACGAGTTGCTCAACGCCATTGCGGTCCGGGGAACTCCGCGGCAAGTGGCCGATCAGATCGCTCGCCGCTATGCGGAACATACTGGCCGGGTTGCGATCTATACCCCGTATGGACTGGCCGATGGGTTGCTTGAAGAGATCATCGCTCAGATTCACGCCATCTAGTCACGTGCTCCCGGCTGTCTTCTTCAGCGCAGGTCAGTGCAGCGCAGGTCAGTACAGGGTTGTACAGCTGAGTTCTACACTCCTGAGCTATGGCTGAATTCGTATCTGAGATTTTTGACCCGCAGGCTTGGGATCCAGTTCCGGGCTTTGAACTCCAAGACATCACCTATCACCGTGCCAAAGAATCAGGCACGGTCCGGGTTGCGTTCAACCGTCCGGAAATCCGTAACGCATTTCGCCCAGCAACGGTGGACGAGCTCTATCGGGTGTTGGATCACGCACGCATGTCATCTGATGTGGGGTGCGTGTTGCTGACTGGTAACGGGCCATCTCCCAAGGATGCCGGCTGGGCGTTTTGTTCTGGTGGCGATCAGCGTATTCGTGGCAAGGATGGCTATCGCTACACCATGGCCGATGGCGAGGCAGGCGAGGTCGGACAGACTGCGGCAAGTATTGATCCTGCTCGCAGTGGCCGCCTACATATTCTTGAAGTGCAGCGACTGATTCGCTTTATGCCCAAGGTGGTGATCTGCGTTGTGCCCGGCTGGGCCGCGGGCGGCGGGCACAGCCTGCATGTGGTCTGCGACCTCACCATCGCTAGCCGAGAACATGCCCGCTTTAAGCAAACCGACGCCGATGTTGCGAGCTTCGACGGCGGGTTTGGGTCTGCCTATTTGGCCAGGCAAGTTGGGCAAAAGTTTGCCCGCGAAATCTTCTTTCTAGGTGACGAGTACTCAGCCGAGGATGCTCATCGGATGGGAATGGTGAACGCAGTGGTTGACCACGCCGATCTTGAATCGGTTGCACTTGAATGGGCTCAGAAGATCAACGCAAAAAGCCCAACCGCTCAACGCATGCTGAAGTACTCCTTCAACATGATTGATGATGGGCTTGTAGGGCAACAGATCTTTGCCGGCGAGACCACGCGTTTGGCCTACATGACTGATGAGGCTGCCGAAGGCCGCGACTCGTTCCTAGAAAAGCGAGACGCAGACTGGTCGCCTTTCCCGTGGCATTTCTAGACGGGCACGAGTTCTAGACGGGCATGAGTTCTAGACGGGCATGAGTTCTAGACGGGCACGAGTTCTAGATAGGCACGAGTTCTAGATAGGCACAGTCTGTAGACATGCACCGTTTCTAGGGCCTCTTTGCTCTGGCCTTCAGGCTGCCGCTTTGCGCAGGCGGCGCATGACCGGAAATCCCCAGAGCAAGGTAGACAGTGCCCAG
>WLJI01000165.1 GCA_009701845.1 Actinomycetota bacterium | reverse complement strand
ATCGACATTCCTCCAACCTCGTCGTCACTTGTAACAACACCATAGGGATTGCCTGTGTTCCAAGTAAACGGATTCGACCACGACCCCTTCTGTAGGCAAGATATGTGCATGGAGAGTTCAATTCGGCCTTGGGGCTCATATCTGGTGCTGAGCGATGAAGCTGACCACAAGGTCAAGCGAATCACTGTCGATCCAGGAATGAGGCTGAGTTATCAACGGCACTTTCGCCGCTCAGAGCATTGGTTTTTTGTTCAGGGCGAAGGAAAGTTTGTGCTTGATGACGTTGAAACCATGGTCCGCAGCGGCTCTGCAATCGACATTCCGGTCGGCAGCGCTCACCGGATCGAGAACCTGAGCGAATCAGTGCCGCTCGTGTTCATCGAGATTCAACACGGCTCCTATTTCGGCGAAGACGACATCATTCGTTTGGACGATGACTTTGGCCGTGCAGACGAAGTAGCAGCGCAAGTGCCGGGTACTGCTCCCCGCTGACAACCGGGACTGCAATCCATATGGTGCAAGGGTCCACTCCTAGCCCATTGGAGCCCCATGCAGAACCCATTCCTAGCTCAGATACAACCTGTTTTTTCTCTGTGTAGTCGAGCGGGACTAGTTGCGATCCTCCTAGCTGCCACCGCTTGCATGAGTTCTCAAGAACCAGGCGTGAACCCATCTCCTTCTTGGCCTGCGCAGCACATGCCGTCCACAGTCTTTCGCGGGCCTGCCCTCGTTCGGCGGCCAGTCCTACGCCTAGCGAAAACTACAACTCCCCCTTGGCAGCCAACTGCTGAAGATACGGGGCGCTCCTCTGGACCCGACCCAGGAACTTGCGAGGCAAGCAGGTCGTGCCCTGCCATTCCCAAGTAGGCACCGACTCCATTTTCCTTCCCCCTGCATCCCACTCACGGCTGCCGCTCTCACTCACGCACTCTCCGCCTACCCCACACCCCCCCCAAAAAAATAAGACCAGCTGAACCCAGCCATTACCCATGCGGCTCGAGCCGCCAACAGCACTGGAGTAAAAATGTCCCTTCTTGATCACCAACCAGCCCTTGATCACCAATCAGCCCTCGATCAACAAACAGCCGATGATCAACAAACAGCCGATGATCAACAAACAGCCGATGATCACCAACCAGATTCAGCTCACACTGCAGACGAAGCCCCGCCCACTTGCTTGGTAGTCCGGCCTTGGTGGGATCCGGACTTAGCAGTGGCAGGGTTTGATCCGCGTAGCGCCTATGTGGAGCGCTACTGGCTTGGCGTGCTTGGCCCCTCAGTTGTGTTTCTTCTCCGGCGCCTTTCTCGCGGTCTGCAAGAGCACCCATCGGGGTTTCAGATCACGTTGGCCGATACATCTAGAGCCATTGGCCTTGGGGGTGGAATTGGTCGTCAGGCACCCATCAACCGGACCATCGATCGAGCGTGCATGTTCACCACCATGCGCCGGGTCTCTGCATCGGAGCTTCAGGTTCGAGCTCACCTGCCGCAGCTCAACCAACGCCAACTCTCTCGGCTGCCGCTGGCAGTGCGCAACTCTCACGAACGCTGGCTCGCGGAACAACAGATCCCTGGGGTGAGCAACACTGCATCAACGAAGCAGCCGCAAGCTGTCAAGCAGCTCAAAGACGCCTTGGCCCAGCACCCTTCGCCGCCACCTCGGGCGGCATAGGAATCGTTAGCTTTCGGGCGCTTCGCTCCAGGTCTCGAGCAACTGCAACAGTGTGCGCACACCAAACCCTGTTCCACCCTTGGGGTATTCGCCATCTGGCGCATCTAGAAATGCAGGCCCAGCGATATCAAGATGAACCCAAGGAGTCCCCTCTTGCACGAACTCTTGTAAGAAGAGTCCCGCTGTCATGGCTCCTCCCATTCGGCCACTACCGATGTTCTTTAGGTCTGCAACCGAGGAATCCAAGCTCTTGCGGTAATCGCTAGGTAATGGCAATTCCCAGACGCGCTCCCCTGCCGCAGCTGCTGCTTGGGCGACTTTCTCGGAAAATTCCTTGTCGTTACCCATCAAACCGGCGATCTTGGTGCCCAGGGCCACCATGCACGCGCCTGTCAACGTGGCAAGGTCTATTACTGCTGCAGGTTCTTCCTCGCACGCCAGCACTAGGGCTTCGGCAAGCACTAGGCGTCCCTCGGCATCGGTATTGAGCACTTCAACAGTGGTGCCGTTGCGCGCCGTGTAAACATCGCCAGGCCGCTGCGCCTTACCGCCGGTCATGTTGTCGGTCATCGGCGTGAACGAAATCACACGAACTGCAACCCCGAGGCTTGCTAGTGCCGTCATGGCACCAATCACAGCCGCGGCGCCCGCCATATCGCATTTCATCTCCATCATCGATTCGGCTGGCTTAAGTGAGAGGCCACCCGAATCGAAGGTGATGCCCTTGCCAACGAGTGCCACCGTCGAAGGTCCGTCCGCTAGAGAGTCAGTCAGCTCGGCTGCTGGCTCATATGTGAGCTTCAAGAACCGAGCTGGTTCCTCGGAACCTAGGTTGACTGCGATCAAACCGCCGAGACCCAAAGCGAGAATCTCATCCTCACCCATGATCTCTGCAGTTAGGCCAACCTCGCGCGCCCGTTCGGCTGCTCGATCAGCAAATACCGTGGGCGTGAGCGAGCCACCGGGCTCATTCACCAAATCTCGCGCAAAGCAGACTGCCTCGGCAGTAGCAGTCCCACGCTGCGCAGCTGATCTTGCCGCAGTGAGTTCCTCCGCAACGGCAATGGTTGCTGAATCAGTTCGGGGCTTCTCTGCAGCTTTAGGCTTGTAAATGTCAAAGCTATATGAGCCGAGAATCAACCCCTCTGTTACGGCGCGCACCCCGTCTTCATGATCGAGTTCGGGCAGGTCAGATTGTGTAGGAAACTCAAACGCGACCTTTCGATGTGAACTCACCGATCGGGCAAACACTGCTGCGGCAGTTCGCAACTGCGCCGCCCCTGCAGAGTCCGATGGGCCGAGTCCAAGCAGAACGCGTGTGGACTCCCCGTCATTGAGTACCAAGCTTGTTCCAACTGCGCCAGTGAAGCCAGCGCGTGTTAGCGCTGCTTTTCGTACACCGGGGATCTTGCCGAGACGATCCGAACAAGCAGTAACAGCAATTGCTGTTGCGCTTGTTGGAGCGGTCTTAGCAATTTTTACTGATACGGGAGCTGACATGTTGTTTCTCCAATGAGGGCGCTTGTTGGCTAGGACTGTTGTTCATTCGGACTGTTCGGGTTCTGGTCTGCGGGCAGTGAGAGAGTCCCCCTCTTGCCATCGGGCGAGTGTCCACAACAAATCAGAGAGCCGATTCAGGTACTCCAAAGCATGAGAACCTTCGCTGGCCGCAGCCAAGCTTTGTCGTTCAGCTCGACGAACCACCGTTCGTGCAACATCAAGAAATGCTGCGACTCGATCCTCGCCGGGCACCACAAACTCTTTCGGCATCTCAAAGCGACTCGCGTAGGAATCAATCAGATCCTCAAGGTGCTTCACCATCTGCTCAGTAACTAGTGAGACTCCGGGCGTCAGCTTCTCTCGGTTCTGCGCATCAGTTGCAAGATCAGCCATCAGAACCCAGAGGTCGCGTTCGATCGAGATCAGGAGCTCGTCTAACTCTCCACCGGAACGGCAGTGAGCTCTGGCTAGGCCGATCGATGACTGCGCCTCGTCGACGTCGCCGTACGCAGTGGGTCCCGGTGCATCCTTGCGAACTCGGCCTCCGTACAGAAGGCCGGTTGTACCGTCGTCGCCTTTTCTTGTGTAGATCTTCATGGCTAGAACCCTCCGAGTGAACTCGTACCTTATCGAAGTGATGGACGAACACTGCAGCCCCCATTCGGCGCTGAGACTGCGACACAAGTAATCTGATGCGCACCATGGCATTTTCGTATCTTGAAGCAGTTCAAAACCGGGTCCTTGTCTTTGATGGAGCAGCAGGCACGTGGCTGCAATTGCATGACCTTCAGCCAGATGACTACGGATCGGAAGAGCTTGACGGCTGCCCCGAAATCCTGAACGAGTCTCGTCCGGAACTTATTCGGCAGCTTCACACCGAGTATCTAGACGCAGGCGCAGACATCATCGAGACCAATACCTTCGGGGGCATGCGCGCCACGCTGAACGAATACGGCCTCGGGGATCGCACCGAAGAACTCAATGAGATGGCAGCGCTTATCGCTCGTCAAGCCGCCGATGATTATTCGACTCCCGAGAAACCTCGATTTGTCGCAGGTTCGATTGGGCCTGGCACCCGCTTTGCCTCACTTGGCCACGTTCGATACGAGGAATTGCGAGATCAGATTGCCGAGCAGTCTCGGGGGCTCATCCGCGGCGGTGTCGATGTTCTGCTTCTAGAAACACAGTTCGATCTTCTAGGTATCAAGGCAGGTATGAACGGCTGCCGCGATGCCATGCGGGAAGTCGGTCGTGAGGTTCCGATTCAGGTTCAGGTAACTATTGAGCTGACAGGTCGGATGCTGCCAGGAACAGAGATCGGTGCCGCTCTCGTGGCGCTAGACGCTATGAAACCCGACGTGATTGGCATTAACTGCGCAACGGGACCAGAGGAGATGAGCGAGCACATTCGCCACCTGTCGCAGCATTCGCGCATCCCAATCTCGGTTCTTCCCAATGCTGGCCTGCCGTCAGTTGTGGACGGACATATGCATTACGACCTGTCGGCTGAGCAGTTCGTTGAGTTTCACAAAAGGTTCGTCACCGAGTTTGGCGTCACCATCGTCGGCGGCTGCTGTGGAACCACGCCCGAGTACATTCGGCAACTCGCAGAGGCCGTGAAAGACTTGCAACCGCTGCAGCGGACGCCCGTATTTGAGCACGGAGTTGCATCGATCTACTCGCCAGTCTCACTTGGAAGCGAGGACGACTCTGCCACCAATCTGCTGCTGATTGGGGAGCGAACAAATGCCAACGGTTCCAAGAAGTTCCGTGAGGCCATGCTCGATACTGACTGGGATACCTGCGTAGCAATGGCCAAAGAGCAGGTGAAAGAGGGCTCGCACATTATTGATGTGTGCGTTGATTACGTGGGCCGCGACGGCGCTGGCGACATGGACGAGATAGCTCAGCGGTTTGCAACCCAAGCCTCTGTTCCATTGGTCCTTGACTCAACCGAGCCAGAGGTCCTCGAAGCAGGCCTTCGTTGGCTCGGCGGCCGCGCCATTCTCAACTCGGCAAATCTCGAAGACTCCGACGCTGAAGGATCTCGCGCAGACAAGGTCTTTAAACTGGCCCAAGAGTTTGGTGCAGCCGTGATCTGCCTTCTGATCGACGAGGACGGCCAAGCCAGAGACGTTGAGTGGAAGATGCGCGTTGCGCACCGAATCCATGATCTTGCAGTGGGCCGCTACGGCCTCGAGCCTCAGGATCTGATTTTTGATGCGCTCACCTTCCCACTGTCAACCGGTGACGATGACCTTCGTAAAGACGCAATCGCCACCATCGAGGCCATCCGGCGAATCAAGACTGAACTCCCCGGAGT
>WLJI01000164.1 GCA_009701845.1 Actinomycetota bacterium | reverse complement strand
GTCAGTCGTCGGGCTGCATGGTCGCCGAGTCGCTCGGTCATCGGGGTAGCTAACACGGTTCCTCTGGCACCCCGATCTGAAGGAATTTCAATATTCGTAGGCCACTTGGCGGTCCGGCCTGCTAGTTTCCCGGTTATGGGAATAAAGGGAAGATTGGGAATGGTCGCGCTTGGGTTTGCTGCGTTGGGGGTGATCACGGGCTGTGAGCCCGCTCCGCCGCCACCAGCAGCAGCAGCAGCTCCCACAACTCCGGCAAACTTGGTGTCACGAGCGCAGTATGACGCAATAGTCGACGGAATGAGTCTGGAGGACGTTGAGTGGGCATTAGGGAAACGGCTGACCCTTTTTTCCGAATCAAACAGTGGCACGCTTAGCTCGCGTATCTACGCGGACACATTCGAGTTCGGCGCTTGCACGCAGAGTGTCTACTTTGGTTTTCAGAATTACGACGTATACAGCTCCGATACGCTTCCGTTTCAGTTGGGCAACAAAGCGAAATACGAGTACTCCTGCGAGGGAATCATAAAGTAACCGTCGAGTCTCGTTGGGGCCTCCGAAGCACTCTGGCTTCCGGTTGGAATCCCGGTGCAGAGTGCAGAGACCTAGGAGAGAGACGATATGAGCGATGCGCCACTCGGCGAGGGCTGGTGGCTTGCCAGCGACGGCAAGTACTACGCGCCCGAACTGCACCCGGACTTTGTGAGTCCACCCCCGCAGACCGCACCCCCGCAGACCCCACCGCCTTATCAGGATCCTGCCTTCCCGCAGACGCTCACGAATCCAAGAGGTGCGGAGTCTGACAGTGCTGCAACGGGTGCGCATTCGGGGAAGCCATTAGGTCCGCCGACGGGCCCTCCAGTCTCAGCGCCAGTATGGATGGCGCCGTCGGACTCGGCGCAGCAAACCGCTGCCACAGGGTGGACGGCGCAACCGAACGCTGCGCCCGCCTGGGCGACGAATGCTCCAGCGGAGCCGTCTGCGGTTACACAGGTCAACGCTCCAGTGCCGTGGTACCAGACCTGATGGGCCATTGGTCCAGGCCTGTTCCTTTGCTTTCCTGTTGGACTTGTTCTGCTGTGGACGAGTCGCAAGGAGGCGGGGTGGAAGGTTGGTATTTCGATTGCCTGTGCACTGCTCGTTGTAATTAGCGCTCTGGGCTCTGGCGGGTCCGAGCTTCCAGCGAAAGAGAACGCTTCAGTCGGGATAAGGGAGTCGACTACGAGTTTGGCCTCTGCGCCTACAACACGGCCCCCAACGACCACGATGCCGCCCACGACCGCCACGCTCCCACCGGCTACAACAACGGTCCCTCCCACGACGACGACTGCGCCACCGCCTCCGCCTCCTCCAGCACCACCGGTCACTTCGCCACCGGCTGCCAACGGGACAATCAGTCAGCAGAACGCACGGAAGTCGGCATCGGACTACCTCGAAGTCACAGCGTTTTCTCGAAGTGGCCTCATCGAGCAACTTCAGTATGAGGGTTTCAGTGGTGGTGATGCCACGTTCGCTGTCGATTCCCTCGACATCGATTGGAACGCGCAAGCTGCCAAGAGCGCAGCGGAGTATCTCAGCGTCACATCATTCTCTCGAAGTGGTCTCGTTGATCAGTTGATCTACGAAGGCTTCTCACTAGAGCAGGCCGATTACGGGGTAAGCACCACGGGGCTCTGATTGTCACCGCGGCAGTGGGTGAGTCCGGTCTCGTTCGGGACTGTGGGCGGAGTGCTTCTCGCTGAAGACGGATCGCACCTGAGTCGAGAGGCACTGGGCAGGTCAGCGGCCGAGCTCATCCGTGCTCACGGTGTCTCTCACCCTGGCAAAGCAGTCAAGTTCGGTTACTAGCTAACCCTTTGGCCGCATTGTGCCCTAACATCTCCAACGCTTGCGGGTGAGCCGTTAGCTAGGGAGAGGAACCTACTATGTCAAAGAAATACTTGCGCGCCGGCTTAGGCGTGTGTCTGATTGCGGCTGCGATGTTTGCAACCCTGGGGGAAAGCAGCTCAAGCAGCAGCGACTCTGGTGACAAGGATGAGAAGTCAGCTGCTCCGGCATCTTCACAGGCAAGTCCCATTCCGCTCGGCACCGAGGTTGAGGTTGCTAAGGGCTGGAATATGAAGGTGAATTCTGCCGAATTGGATGCGAACGCAACCGTTGCTGCTGCTAACGAATTCTTTACGCCCGACGAGGGCAAGCAGTACGTGCTGGTGAACGTGACCATCACGAACAACAGTGACCAGCCCGACGAGCCGCTCTTTGCTATCGATATTTCGGCCCTTCCGCCGTCCGGTGTAGCAGTAGACCCAGCATTTCTTTTGGGCTTGCCAGGTGAGATCGAGACAAGCGCTCAGATGCAACCAGGTGCGTCGATGACCGGCGTGATCCCCTTTGAGATTCCGACCGCTGAAGTTGCGGGGACAGTTCTGCTTGGAGAGTCGACGTTCACGATGGACGAGGCCAAGGATCAGAAGTTCTTCGCTATCCAATGACCGTTGACGACCCACATCGGGTCGTCCCGAGTCGAGTTACCGGGAGTCCGTCGAATCGGACTCCCGGTGATCTTCTTTTTCACCCCGTTGCCCTCGCGGCGCTTGTCTTGGTGATCCTCAATGATCGAGTACTCAAGGTGCGCTACCCGAGTGCATTCACTGGCAAGCTCTCTGACTTTGTGGGATTGGTCTATTTTCCGCTGTTTGTGGTCGCCACTTTGGAGGCACTCCGATGGCTGCTCAGGCGTCGTCCGTGGCAGCTCGGACCACGCTCAGTCGTCGCGATCTCGGTCACCGTCGGCCTTGCGTTCACCCTGATCAAACTTTGGTCACCGGCCGCAGTTTTCTACCGTGCACGCCTTGGCGTGTTGTTATGGCCTGCCTACGCGGTGGGCGACTTGCTGCAGGGCAGAGGGCTTCCCGGTATTCGAGTTGTTGGTCTTGTCCAAGACACAACAGATCTCAGTGCGCTACCGGCGTTGCTGCTTGCGGTATGGGTTGCCAAGCGAGTCATGGTCGATTCCGCCGATCATCCCTGAATCTTTGGCGCCGGTTAGCTACGGAAACCGTCGCTAACCGGCGCCAAAGCCAAAGCCAGAGAACCGAAGCCGGAGAAGCGAAGCCAGAGAGCCGAAGCCGGAGAAGCGAAGCCGGAGAGCCAAAGCCAGAGAGCCGAAGCCAGACGAGCGAAGCCAGACGACCGAAGCGGCAGCGCTCAGGCACAGAGGCCTTGGAGCACCTAGGCGGTTCGCCTGTTAGGGAGAGATCACGCGAGCGTCCGATAACGCTCACGATGCCCGAGCTCCCGAAAGGGCGAATCATGTTTTGGATAGTTGCCATGGCCGCGGTGTGCTCAACGGCGTCGACGGTTCCTGCATTCGATCCCGCCTCGGGATCGTTCGTTGAGATCTGCATGCAATGAGCAGATGTGGAAGGTGATGACAAGAGGACCTCGCTACTCGGCCTTGTGCATCGCAGTGCTCATGATCGCCACCGCGACAAGCGTCGCACTCGAAGTAAGGCTGACCGGTTATGCGTCGGGGCGCAACGAGCAGGTGTGGCATGGGAACAGCTACCGAATCTGGCCCGGGACTGGGAACTGTGGCGACTACGCGCTGATCGACATGCTGCAATGGAAGAAAACAGACGGCGCAGCCAATCCATAGGCGATGACGCTCACCGAGGTGTGCGATCGGCAGCTCGCCACGCCACCTGCTTGTAGCTCGCGAGATTGGAGGGGACTGTAAGCAGACGCTGTAGTACGGGTTCTCAAGCCGTGATGGCTGCGGAATAAGGCCACTCTGGCTTGGGAGTAACTCGAGGTACGAGTACGACTTCGCGGGCATCCTCAAGCGGATCCCTCAGACTTTGCGAATATTCAAGAGGGCCACTCTCGGCACAGGGTGTACGGTGCAGAGAAGGAAGGTTTGATATGAGTGATACTGATGGGTGAACGATGGTGGCTTGCCGCCGATGGCAAGTACTACGCCCCAGACCTTCATCCTGACTTCGTGGGCCCACCGTTCAAGCCTTCACAGGCCAGGCCCATCCCGCGAGCGGGTTCAATCATTATCGACGACTTTGTCGAAGGCGCTTGGCTGACCTACTCGGAGTAGAGACGAATTCGCAAGTTGCTGACCGCACAGCGGGGTAACTGAGCAACTTGTCATTCACCTGACGCAGTCTCGCTGACCACCTGGCCTGCGAGAGTCTCTCGCCAGAGTGGGGCGACCCAACGTTGACTTGCTGTGAGACCCCACGCGTATTCTGAGTGAGCCCTCAAAGTCAACGTAGCAGATCCAACAGCTTCTGTGAACCTCTCTTAGCTCTGACACGCTACTTCTGAGTCCTCCTAGTTGCGGTGGACAGATTGATCATCAAGCTGTCGCCTTCGCCGCAGCGGAAATACAGACTTGCAGCAACTGCCTGTCTGTTTCGACGATCGAAGCTGGTGTACCCGAGCCAGACCATGGCGCAGTACGTGGCCCAAATGTCGGCGGTTCCTGCGGCGCGTTCTCGAGAGCGGATCTGGCTCCCTCCAAGTGGGTCACCGCTGAGGGCTCAAAGTAGCTAGGGACCCACGCAGTTACTGCCTCTTTGGCGCCGGTTAGCTACGGATACCGTCGCTTACCGGCGCCAAAGCACACTTGCCCCTCGGATACCGCATTCGAGAACAGCGCAAGGTCGCACCGTCTGGGCGCTTGAAGCAGGCAAGATTGAGTGCCCTTCGCCTCTAGTCCGCAGCAATCCTTGCTGCTTACCATTCCCACGGTGAACGAGAAGCGAGCGGCAAAGAACGAGGCCATGCTGCTGCTGGTTGCGCTCGTGCTGCTCGCTTTGGGAGGAAGCCTGTTCCTGATAGGTCAGGAGAACGCAGCTCACCTGGTGTGGGCGGCTGCCACCTGCGTCGGGATTGGAATTGGATTGTTCTGGGTTATGGCGGCAGCGCGGCGCCGTCAATTTGGCGTGGACATCGTTGCAGTGCTGGCACAGGTGGGTGCCCTGATGGTGGGGGAATTCCTAGCAGGAGCAATCATTACCGTGATGCTCGCTAGCGGCAGGCTGCTTGAGGCACGAGCCGCAGCGCGTGCCGAAAGTGATTTGCGGGCGTTGCTCGGCCGGGCGCTGCGAACGGCTCACCGCTACGGGCCAGACGGTTTGAGCGAATCGCCAATCGAGCAGGTCGAACAAGGTGATCTGCTGCTGGTTCAACCCGGCGAAGTGCTGCCCGTGGATGGCATGGTCGAGGCCGGAGTCGCGGTGCTCGACGAGTCGGCGCTCACTGGTGAACCGCTCCCGGTGGAACATAGCGTGGGTGACGCAGTCCGCAGCGGAACCGTCAACGCCGGCTCCGCATTCGATCTGCGAGCAGCTACTACGGCACAAGAGAGTACCTACGCCGGTGTGGTCCGGCTCGTTGAGCAAGCTCAGGCTACGAACGCCCCATTTGTGCGCATGGCTGACCGGTTCGCCGGATGGTTCTTGCTTGCAAGTTTGCTGCTAGCGGCAGCGGCTTGGGCGCTGAGCGGAGATCCCGTGCGCGCAGTCGCTGTTCTGGT
>WLJI01000163.1 GCA_009701845.1 Actinomycetota bacterium | reverse complement strand
GGTCGCTTCCCCCCGAGACCGCAGAGGTGCTAGCAAAGCTCGCCGTGTTGGTGCGAACGGTACCGTTCTTGTTGCTGCTCAACGTAGACATCTGAGCGGTGATCGTGATTTGAAAGAGTTGGTCGGTAGACGTGGTGTTTTGATACGAGGCCGGGAAACTCAGTGTTCCTGTCGCTCCATCCAGACTGAACCCGCTGGGCAAGGCTGTAACCGGGGGTGTTCCCGCTGCAGAGAAGCCCGCTGTTGCACTCAAAAAGGTGAGGCCAGTGGGCATCGGGTCAGTCAGGATGCCGTTGTAGACCGTGCTGCGCGCAGGCACGATTACGCCCACGGTATAGGTCGCTTCTTCGCCGATGGTTGCCTGAGACGGCAGGTTGTTATTTGACTCATCAATCTGAGTGACAACAGCCTTTGTCACTTGAGCATCCGCAGTGAGAACAAACGAGTTATCGCTTGCGGCTGCGACGTTCTCGAGTGGCTCCGCATCCGGGTTGATATTTTGAGCGGGGTAGTACTCGCTTGTCTCGCCATCGACGTTGGTAAAGGAGCGGAAGGATTCAATCGCAGCAGAGTTTTCGAAGCGAGTCGAGACGCTGATCTGTGCTGGCAGGCGCATCTGGTACGTAAGCGACATCGTTTCGCCCACGGACAGCGAGTACGTGTTCGCGAGGTCTGGCGTGGGGAAGGACCACACGATGACACTCTGAACTGCGGAGTTTCCATAGGCTGCGTCGACCGTCGGGTGGCCGGGGTTACCGGGGTTTGTGCAGGTTGCAATGCCACCTGGTAGCGGGGCGGTAGAGAGAACAGTCGGCGCTGGCAGCGGCCCGTGGGTGGCGACTTCAAAGTCAGAGATGGCGGCACAGGTAATACCGACTGGAAGAACATCCCATGTGCTCAGCCCTCGAACCGAGAAGTTGGCTCCAGGGAATCCCTCTCGGCCCTTGTTCGCAATATCAACTCTGAAGGTGGCAGTTGTTTCCTCGGTGACTGGTATTCCATCTGTGTCAGGTGGGTTGGGTCCATTTGCCGGTGAGTCGACGCTGTACACGCCCTTGGTGATTCCCATATTGGGGCCGGGTGCTACCGAGAAGTCAACCGCGTCGCGTGTGGAGAGGACGCGGCCTGCAGAATCTTCGGTACGCAGTTTCATCAGATTGCCTAAGAGGTCTGGTTTGGCACCCGTTGTGGGCTCGAGAACAGTGACTGCAACCACTGCTTCAAACACCTGACCAGCTTGAGCGAACCGCACCCCGTTCTGAAGATCGCCAAGAGTCCAGACCCCAATACCGGGCGCAGTTGCTGGCGGAACAAACTCGGCAACAGTCACCGTGTTCGCCGAGGTTGGCGCAACGCTGTTGACCACGTAACTGGTATCAACCGGGAAGTAGTCACTGAGCACCGGGGCGCGAGTCTTCATCGCAGATGGGAAGTTGACGCGAAGCTTGAAACAGATCTGATCGCCTTGGCGAAAGGTGAGTTGCTCGGTGGTGAACTCCGAGGGTTCCCCATAAGCAGGCGAGGTAGTTGTTGCACAGTCCACGAGCGGATTGCCCGTCTGAGGGGGTGAGGTGTCTCTTGGCTTGAGTTCCTTATCAACAGTTGGACCCACCGTGTTCTGGGTTGCTGAGGCTGTATCAGCGACCGTTTGTGGGCCAGATTCATCGGTGTTTGGAATTGGTGTTGTCGTTGCTTGCAGTGACGCCCGATTGGTAAATGAATCGCCCGCAACTGTTGGTAATCCCGCCTGATCCCCGGCGGTGTAAACGCTGCGCATTCTTGCTTGAAAACTGATGGTTTCAGTTGAGTTGTCACCGAGTGCGAGCGGCGAAAAGACGATGTTGTACGCGCCTGTGCTTGCGTCATACACAACACTCGAGAAAGGCGTGGTCGGAGCGCTACCGCCTCCGGGGTTGCAGTCTGCAGGACTACCGGGAGCAAAGTTGGTGCTGCCGCCGAGGGGGCAGTAACCATCGGGCAACACGTCAGTGATGACGATCCCAGACCCGGTGACGTACTCAGAGGTGTCGACCGTCAGCGTGAAGGTTGCGATGTTGTTTCCACTGTCCGTCGCGAACGCTTGGGGGGTGACAGCCTTGCGCATTCGCACAT
The DNA here is from genome assembly GCA_009701845.1 of Actinomycetota bacterium. Taxonomy (GTDB): domain Bacteria; phylum Actinomycetota; class Acidimicrobiia; order Acidimicrobiales; family Microtrichaceae; genus IMCC26207. The sequence continues at coordinate 3,462 of WLJI01000163.1, read as the reverse complement.
CTTCAATGCTGACTGCTTTGGAATCTTCAGAAGTAGCTATCGGGTCAGAACCGACGGGGGCTGCGGTGTAGGTGCCGGTCATGTCGGCAAAGTTCCGAAGGGTCGCTTCTGCGAGCAGTTCACGCGTTGAAGGCCCAGAGTTGTTGTTTAGGTTTGACCCCTGAGCGCCAGAGAGCGACGTGGGCCTAGTGCCAACCCAAGAATCGGTGTTCTCTTTCAGGGGGATTCCTGCCACGTAGAGGATCTCTGCCGTTTCGCCAGCTGCAAGATCGCCGAGTGACCACTCCACTCGGGTGTACACGCCTTCGGGGTACACCACACCGTTCAACGGTGCGGGATCAGTCACGGTGTCAACGCTGATCGGGGTCAAGCAGGTGGGGCCAAGATCAAGCGCCGGCACCCCTAGTCGCGGTGCCCCCGGATACTCAACCAACGAAGGGGGAGCGGTGTTGTCAGAGGTTCCGCAGCCCAAAAACTCAAGGCCTGCAGGAAGATAGTCAACAACGGTGATATCAGTGGTTGCAGCCACAAAATTATTCGAAGCCGTCAAGGTGTAGGTGGAACGCTGATCATGTACTCCACGCAAGAGTTCACCCTCGGGAGCATTCGAGGAACTCTTCTTGATCTGAACTGCAGAGACGTTGGTACTCGCGGAAGCAGTCGCAGATTCGGTATATGACCCCGGTACTGGGATGCCCGCAGAGTCAAAGCGTGGAACGATTCTTGGGTTCGTTTGCGATGCTGCGTAGGAGTTGTTGATCAGTGTGTTTCCGACTTCTTTTCCTGCTTCACCGAGTGTGACTCTGAACTCCACCGACGTGGACGTCCCAGGGCCAACGTCGCCTACGTTGATCCACTGCAAAACCTGCTGTGAGGTATCTGGATTGACTGACACTCGGGGGTTGCCAACGCTTGCGGGCACCACTGACCCCGCCACAAAGCGAGCCTCGTTAGGCAGCACGTCAGAGAAGGAAACGTTGAACTCAACAGTGTCTCCAGGGTTCGTTACCGTCAGTCGGTACGTTGCCTCTGCGCCTGCGAGGACAGAACGGGGGGCGGTCTTCGTGAGTTGAATCGTGGGAGCGGCACTTGCTACCGGTGTAGATCTGGGTGCAACAACAAACCCCACCGTAAGGAGTTGCACAAGCAGTGCAAACACCACGAGACGGCCGGCGCGACTCTGCCCGGGAGCCTTCTTTAAATGCAGATTCATTGGAACAATCGTAGCCAATTGCTAGAAAAATCCACCGTTAGCTGACTGAAGGTCAGTGATTTGCCCGGTGCTTTTCGCGTGTCGCGCCCAAGACTATGAGCCAAGTAGCAAATGAATAGCTAACAATAAAGAAACTTGGCGGCAGGTTAAACATGGTTGCCGTGACTAGGCCAAGCACCACCGAAGCCAAGCCAATTGCAGTACCTAGAGCCACGACTCGGCTTGGCCTTGCGCTGAGCTTGAGCGCTGTGGCAGGCGGAGTCACCACAAGTGCAAACAACAACAGCGTGCCCACCACTTGCACTGCCATAGTCACCACTAGACCCATCAGCACCAAAAAGACGACTCCGAGCGCTTGAACAGCAACGCCTTTGGCTTCGGCTACTTCGGGGTTCACCGAGGCAAACATCAGTGGTCGCGCAATGACTGCGAGAGCAGCAGCCAAAGCCACCGTAAACAGCGCAAACACTTTGATCTGCCCTGTTGAAACTGCCAAGAGGTTTCCGAACAACACGTTGGTGACCGTGGTGCTCGATTCGGTTGCAAGCGAAGCAAACAAAATGCCCAAGCCGGTGGCAAAGGCAAGCACAGTTCCTGTGGCGGTTGCTCGCTCGGAGGCTCTCTTACCTAAGGCCCCGATCACTAGCGCTCCACCTACACAAAAAACTGCGAGCCCTAGAGTGGGAGACAAGCCGAGCAACACAGCGCCGGTTGCACCAGGGAACCCAATATGGCCCAGGGCATGTGCGGCAAACTCGCCCTCTCGAACTACGACGAAGTAGCCAAGCATTCCTGATGCAATCGCAACGAGCGATCCGGCAATAAACGCATTGCGCATAAAGGGTTGTCCGAGTACTTCAAGCCAGTTGCTTTGGTATCCGGCGTCGGCAAGCAGAAGGTGCTGCCGGAGCAAGAACAGGTTCAGCACCTAGTTGCTCCTTGTGTACAAGTCGCCTTGAGCCGTGCGAACTACCTTGATCTGGGTGCCGTACAGGTGCGATAACAAATCCGAATCCACAACTTCTCCCACGCTGCCGTAGTGGGCGTGACCGTCAAGCAGATACACCGATCCACCAAGGTGAGCTAGGAGTGGATTCATATCGTGAACGACCACCAAAATAGTTACTGCTCGGCTCTGTTGCAGCTCGGCGAGTAGATCAACAATCTCTCGTTGGTTGCGAAGATCAAGGTTTGCAAGGGGCTCGTCAAGCAGCAATAGCTTGGGGTTACCCACAAGCGCTTGGGCAATGGCAACGCGCTGTTGCTGCCCGCCAGAAAGCACCGACATCCGAGAGTCTGCGTAGTCCGCAGCGCCAACGGCTTCAAGCGCTGCGTTCACAGCGGCTGTATCTGCAGCGTTCTTTCGCGTTCCCCAACGAGTTCCGGTCACACTGAGTGATACCAAATCCCTGCATCGCACTGCTTGACCGACGGCCTCTGAATAGTGCTGGGGAACGTAGCCAATCCTAGGATTTCCTCGTTCTGGAGTCTCGCCAAATACCGTAACCGTGCCAGCAGAGGGCGGAATCAGACCCAGCAGCAACTGCAGCATGGTGGTCTTTCCCGATCCATTTGGCCCGATCACAGCAACGATCTGACCACTTGGAATATCGAAGGTTCCCTCAGACCAGATCGTTCGTCCGCCGAGCGATACCGATACTGAACGGAGCGAGACTGCCGTTGTGACCGAGTCGCCGATGGGGTTGGATTTGTCGGTCACCTTGTTGTTTTTAGCGCAGCTGAGAGCGCCACAAGTTGATCGACCTGCCATTGCTCAAAGCTTGTTGCGCCGGGAGCGACAGTTTCAGTGACATCAACTACCGGTACCTTCGATGCTTCGGCTGTGCTGCGGATTTGCTCGGGGATAGCGCCTTGAGTCTGAATGTTGTAGATCAACACCTGCGCACCTTGGGCTTTGAGTAAATCGTCAAACTCTGCAACATCGCCAGGTGAAGGGTCGGTCTCATTTGCAGCCGCTGCTGCAAAGCCTGCTGGGGTGACATCTTGTAGTCCAAGAGCTACTGCCATGTAGTCGAACACCGACTCTGTGGCTACGTAGCTTTGTCCGCCATGGGCGGCTTTGATGCTGGCAATTTCGTCCCGGTACGGCTGCATACTGGTGCTCCAAGAGTCTGATTGCGCAGTGAAGTAGCTGGCTGCTTTCGGTGAGAGCTTAGAAAGCTCTGCGGTGACCGCGGATGCAAACTCGAACACATAGTCAGGTCCGTACCAGACATGAGGGTTCTCGC
>WLJI01000162.1 GCA_009701845.1 Actinomycetota bacterium | reverse complement strand
TGACCATGATCGTGATTTTGCTGCTCACCCGAAACGAGTTCACTGGTCTTGCTGACCCGCCCTCGTTGATTCGAGTTGCTCGCTCCATCCCTCGGTTTCTGTTGTTGGTCTACGTCTATGGGCTGATTGCGCTTTGGGCGCAGCAGGGCACGCTGTCGCCTGCCATAAATCTGGGTGACTCCTTGTGGGCAGTTACGGTCGGACTCGTAGGTGGTGAGCAGCCATATGAGTACTCGGGCAGATTCGCAAAACTGTTCCCTGCATCGCTTGAGGTGCTCGGGGCTGTGGGACTTCTGTTGTTGTTGTGGCTGTTGCTACGCCCTGCTGTTCGGGGCCGGGTCGGGGAGGGTCGCGAGCGTGCAGCTTCGATGGTTGAACAGTTCGGCTGGGACACCTTGGCACCATTTGCGTGCAGAGATGACAAGAGCTATTTCTTCTCATCCGATGGCAAAGCCATGGTGGCCTATGGGTACCTCGGCGGGTTTGCACTGGTCTCTGGTGACCCAATCGGAGAGGATGCTTCCATTCCGCTCGTGGTCGATGAGTTCATCCTTCACTGTCAGCATCATGGCTGGCAGCCAGCATTTTTGGCTGCCCGAGAGGTTGATGTGCCGCTCTATGCCGAGCGTGGATTCCGAAGTTTCTACCTAGGCGATGAGGCAATTCTCGACTGCCAAACATTCTCACTCGATGCCGATGGGATGGCACCGGTGAGACAAGCAGTCCGCCGCGCAGAGAAGTCACATCGCTTTGAGCTGATGACCGAGGACTCAGCCTCGGCTGAACTCGTTGCAGCCCTCAATGAGATCAGTTTGTTGTGGCGTAAAGGGGAGGACGAACGCGGCTACACCATGAGCATGAGCTCTGACGTGTCCTTAGCTGGCTCGAACCGGATGCTCGCAGTTGCTTGGCAGGTCAATGCCGACGGTTCGGATGTGCCGGCAGGGTTCTTGCGATTAGTTCCAACAAGCTCGCGCAGCGACCGCTTTCCTCCCGGTCAAACGCTCGATCTCATGCGGAGACGACCCGATGCTGTCAATGGCCTCACCGAGTACCTGATTGCCCATACGGTCGAGCAACTTCGTGAGTTGGGTGTTGTCAGGCTGTCGCTGAACTTTGCAGCCTTTGGCCGACTCCTCGACAACGATGTCCAACTCACGCGTGGCAACCGAGCGCTGCGAAAGCTCGTTGACCTAGTAAATCCGTATTATCAGATTCGGGCTTTGCGAGACTTCAACGAGAAGTTCCAACCGACTTGGCTCCCACGGGTGTTGATCTATGCGGATCCGGCTGACCTTCCCAAAGTGGGTCTGCGCTATGCATGGCTCGAAGGTCTCGTCTCCGTTCCGCTGATTGGGCGCTTACTGTCGGGGCCGACCGAAGTAGCAGAGGGCGAACCGACATGACCACATCTAGACGCTCACGGCTTTCAACGTGGTGGTGGGAGGTTTCCTACCGTGTTGGGCCCAACTTGTGGGTCACTCCGCTGCTGATGTCGATTGGGTCGGTACTGCTCTTTGCGTTCTCCGTCTACATCGATAGAAACGTTGAACTCAGGTTGAGTTGGTTTCCGAATGCGCTGATCGACGACTCAGCTTCAGATGCAGCGATCTTGGTCACTGCCCTGCTTGGAGCCGTGGCAACGGCACTAGCGCTGGTGTTCTCTACCAGCATTTTGACCTTCTCCTTGGCCTCGTCTCAGCTTGGCCCGCGCCTCATTCGACGTTTTATGAAGGACCCAGTCACGCAGGTCACCCTGGGTGCATTTCTGGGCACGGTTATCTTCAACGTGCTCACTCTGTCTGCAATTCGCAGTGCCCCCGGCAGTCGCCTGCCGACGTTCAGCGTGTTCCTTGTAGAAGTCCTTTCGCTGTGCTGCTTTGGGCTCTTAGTTTTTTATATTCATCGAGTTGCTTCCACGATCCAAGCGCCCAACGTGGTGGCATCGGTGGTCGCCGACATGGGAAAGGTCCTTGAAGATACCGCCGCATCTCTGCAGTTAGTGCTGCAAGAAGATGATTTAGAAAAGGTAGCGGCAGTGGTTGCTCAAAGCCGTGAGTCGGGGCAACCGATTGCTGCAATCCAAACGGGTTACGTCGAACTCATTGATGTTGAGCGACTCCTTGAGGCCGCAGCTTCTGCTGGAGCTGTCATTGTGTTGAACCGTCGTCCAGGTCAGTTCACCCAAGTCGGGCAAACCTTGGCATGGGTGAGTCCAGCAGACGCCGCGGGCCGGGTGACAAAGATGATCGCCGAGACCGTGGAGATCGGGAGATACCGAACCCTTCGCCAGGATCTGGAGTTCGCTATTGCTCAAGTGGTCGAGATCGCATTGCGCGCTCTCTCGCCGGCGATCAATGACACCTATACCGGCTTGACCTGCCTAGATTGGCTGGGCGCAGCCATGGTGCAGGTCGGCACGTACCCAGAACGCACTGGCGGGGTCTGTGACCACGACGGGGTTCTGCGTTTGGTGGTCCCGCCGCTCAAGTTTGACCGAGTATTGAAGACAGCGTTTGATTTGATCCGACAGTCGGGTTCAAACAATCCGGCAATTCTGATTCGGATCCTTGATGCCATTTATGCAATGGCTCCCGTGGTTCGGCCAGAGCACCTTGTTCCGCTGCGCCAGCATGCCGAGTTGGTCGTTGAAACTGCACGTTCCGGCAGTTTTGTGAGCGGTGATGTAGACGATATTGAGCAACGGTATTCACTGACCATGGCAGCGCTTGATGCCGCCAGCTAGCAAACTGATACTGCTCTTTTCTCGACGAACTGCCTCAGCTCAGACCTAGTTCAGCGAGTGTGACGCTTCGTCTTTCGCTCAGAGCAATCTGAGCGGCTGCACCCATTGCGACTGACCACAGCCCGTCTTCAACGGTGACGAGCGGTGCAGTGTCGTTGCGAATCGCATCGCAGAAATCAACGTGTTCTAGGTAGCTAGCACCGTGATGCGCGCCGACATACAGAACTGATTCCTCGGTACCAATGAGAGAGGTAGTGACTGGCCAGCCTGCCCCTCTTGATCCAACTGTGAGTTCGGCCTGCCTACCGCGAGAGACCTCCATAAACCCTGGGATCTTGACCTCAACTTTGCCAAGGTCGCCCACTGCAACAAGTTCTTGTTCGAAGGCTGACCCCTCTGCAAACATCGACAGATCAAGGCTGGCGCGGGCACCGTTTTCGAAGTCAACAATCACGAAGGCATTGTCTAAAATGTCGGGTGTGCCTTCGGGATACTGCTCTTCTAGGTGGTTCAGGTCTTGTGCGCCAGAGGCCATCACGCTGATGGGTTTGCTAGGAATCACTAAGCGCATGAGATCAAAGAAGTGACAGCATTTCTCCACCAAAGTGCCACCGGTGTTTGCGCTGAAGCGGTTCCAGTGGCCGACTTTTTCTAAGAAGGGGAATCGGTGCTCGCGAATGGAGAGCATCCGCACCCTCCCAGTCGAACTTCCGCTTCCGTCCACCTCGCCGGGAGCAAGTTCTTCTAAGAAGCGTTGCACCGGGGGCATGTAGCGATACTCGAGTCCAACCCACACAATGCCGTCATGGTGTTGAGCTGCGGACTGAACCTCGAGGCAGTCTGGCACTGTGGTGCACAGTGGCTTCTCGATCAGAAGATTCAACGAGGTCTCCCACAGGGGTTCGAGCACTGATCGATGGGTGAAGTTGGGCGAAGAAATCACCACCGCATCAAGTGACTCCTTTGCCAACATCTCGGCAGTCGAGAGATACGAGGAGACCGTGTCGCCCACAAGTTCTTGCGCCGCGGCGAGCGAGGCGGACTCTGGGTCTGCGACTGCGACGACGGTGGCACCGGGAAGGGCTTGAACGTTGCGGATGTGTTCTTGGCCCATCATGCCAACCCCGATAAACCCATAGCGGATCTCGTCTGTAGCGGCTGCTGTTTTGCTCATGGGCACAGTGTTCTCCATGACCTGAGTATGGTGCGAGCCAATGATTGATGAATCTGTTGACGAACAAGCGGTCCTGCCGCCCACTCCCCAGCCGCACGCACCCCAGAGCCGCAGCGACCGCAGGCTCGGCGGCTCTGATCTGAGCGTTGGCCCGATCGCCTACGGCTGTTGGCGAATGGCCGAAGGCGATCGCACGGCAGCTCGGGCGACCATCGAAGCAGCGCTAGACGCGGGGTTCAACCTGATCGACACGGCGGACATTTATGGCTTTGATGGGCAGAACGGGTTTGGTCGAGCCGAGACCCTGCTCGGAGAGGTGCTTGCCGAGGCACCTGCCCTGCGACAGCAGATGGTGTTGGCAACCAAGGGCGGCATCCGCCCTGGCGTGCCATATGACAGTTCGGGAAAGTATCTGACCGAAGCATGTGAGGCTTCGCTGCGTCGTCTTGGGGTAGATGTCATTGACCTCTATCAGATTCATCGGCCCGACTCGCTCACTCACCCACAAGAGATTGCTGCAGCGCTGATGAATCTGTATGAACGGGGGTTGGTGCGAGAGTTCGGACTCTCAAACGTCACCACTTCTCAGCTGCACTTGCTACAGAGCTTTCTTCCACGCCCGCTGGTCACGACTCAGCCAGAGTTCAGTGTTTTCCAAAGCGAGGCTGTTCGTGATGGAACTCTGGATCAGTGCATTGAGCTGCAGATGACTCCCTTGGCTTGGAGCCCGCTCGGGGGAGGCCGAGTGAGCGCCCCGAGCTCAGACTCCTCTCGCACAGGCGAGGGTGTTGCTAGCAATCTTGCAACGCTGCTCGAGGAACTCTCGGCTCGTCACGGGGTGAAGCAGTCGTCTCTCGCACTGGCCTTTGTTCTGGCTCACCCGTCGGCGCCGATCCCAATTCTTGGAACTCAGCGAGTGGAGCGCATAGCCGGATCTGCAGAGGCACTCACTGTGCAGCTGAGTCGCCAAGACTGGTACTCGCTGTATCAGGCTGGAACCGGGGAGCGACTTCCGTGACTGACTCAAAGAGCCCGAACAGCCCCGAGTTTGCTTGGTTCTCGGCCCTCTGTGACGACGACTTTGAGCAACTCGGAGTGCCGGCACCGCACTTGCAGAGTTCGTTTGAGCACTGCGCTGAGATTGTTCGCACTGCTCGGGATCAGGGTTTCGACAACATCTTGTTGCCCTCGGGCTATCAGCTCGGCATTGATGCGCTGGTATTTGCCGGAGGGGTAGCTGCCGAGGTGCGAGACCGAATGCGACTACTCGCTGCGGTGCGGTGCGGTGAGCTGTGGCCGCCGCAGATGGCCCGGCAATTGGCCACGCTTGATCAGATGCTTGGCGGTGGATTGACCATCAACATCATCTCGAGCGATTTGCCCGGAGCGCCACTTGAATCCGAGCCAAGGTATCGACGAACTGCCGAGGTGATGAGCATCCTTCGGCAGCTGCTCAACGGCCAAGAAGTGAGCCATCACGGAGAGTTTTTTGACTTTGACTTGCAGCCTCCACGAGTCGCCACCGTGTCTGGACGCTGCCCAGATTTGTATTTCGGTGGGCATTCCGAGCCAGCACGCAGAGTTGCTGCTGAACATGCGGATGTCTTTTTGACTTGGCCTGATACTGAGGCCGCAGTAGCCGAACTCGTAGCTGA
>WLJI01000161.1 GCA_009701845.1 Actinomycetota bacterium | reverse complement strand
GGCCTACTTGGTGAACTGTGTGGCCACCAGATTTGTAGCCGATGGGGCTCGTCGCGTGGGAGCCCATGTGGTGTACGTCTCAACGGACTACGTCTTCGACGGAACCAAGCAAGGCCCGTATCTGGAATGGGATGCAACAAATCCGCAGTCGGTGTACGGCCGAACGAAACTTGGTGGAGAGATGGAGATTGACCCAAGTTGGACAGTTGCACGCACCTCATGGGTGTGTGGCGCACACGGAAACAACATGGTCAAAACCTTGCTGCGCCTTGCGGGGGAGCGCGACACGCTGTCCTTCGTCGATGACCAGATTGGCCACCCAACCTTTGCCGGCGACCTTGCACAGATGCTGGCAAAGCTTGGCGTTGAGCGAGTACCGGGTGTCTTTCACACCACCAACCAAGGTGCGGTGAGTTGGTACGAGTTTGCCCAAGCGGTGTTCAGCGCAGCAGGTCACGATCCAAACCGAATCTCGGCGATCACCACAGCCGAGCTTGATCCACCGCGCCCAGCGGCTCGCCCGGCGAACTCTGTGCTCGACGGGTTTGCCTGGAGATCCCACGGGTTCACACCCAGTAGGGACTTTCGTGAGCCATTAGCCGAGGTTGTCAGGGCTTTGACTCAGTAGACGGACCTAGCCAGTGAGCGATTTCACTCTTCGGCTCAGGCCACGAGTGAGTCGGTGATTCGTGGCCCGCTCAACGATACGAGTGATGCGGCTGTGTGTTGCTAGCGCTTGTTCTACCTGAGCAACGCGAACTTCAATCTCGCGATTGCGTACCTTCAACGTGGCCGACTCCGCCTGAGCGCCAATGAGAGCATCACGGGTGGTGAGCAAGTCCTTGCGGAGTTGCTGAACCGTGCTCTGAAGTTCCTCGATTTGTCTCTCGTCGTCTGCGGAGGTCACCCCTACAAGCTAGTAGAGCACTGTGGGGCACTCGTGCCCTGAGGTCCCAGCGCGGCTACTTGGCCCGATACCATACGGCGATGAGTCTGAGCTTTGTGATTATCGGGGGCGGCCCCGCAGGTGTGAGTGCAGCAACAAATGCCGCACGCCTTGGTGCCGAAGTCACCTTGATCGAGCGAGACGTCCTTGGCGGTGCTGCCAACTTATGGGATTGCATACCCTCGAAGGCAATGATTGTCACCGGGGGCGAGCTGAATCAGATTCGATCCTCCGCAGGCATGGGTCTTGAGTCAATGGACCCGCATGTAGATATTGATGCGCTGCGAAGCCGTATCTCGGTGATGACCGCCAAGCTCGCCGATTCGAATCGCCGACTCCTCGAAAGCCAGAACGTCAACCTAGTGAGTGGCACGGGCCGCCTCGTAGACGACCACACGGTTGTGGCGACCACAGCTAGCGGTGAACAAACCTTCTCTGCGGATGCGATTTTGGTCTCGACCGGCAGTCGACCGAGAATTCCAGACTGGTGCAGCCCCGATGGTGACCGGGTGCTCACGACTCGGGATGCCTACCCGCCACAGTCCATGCCCGAGCACCTCATCGTGGTGGGTTCGGGAGTGACTGGTGTGGAGTTTGTGCACATGTTTTCGAGCTTTGGCTCAAAGGTCACGCTGATCGTTTCACGCCAACAGGTCCTTCCAACAAAAGACCCCGAGGTAGCGGCTGCCTTGGAGTCGGACTTTCTTCGGCGCGGTGTACAGCTCTATAAGGGTGCTCGAGCAGTTGGTCTTGAGCGGACGGAAGCCTCCGGGGTACTCCTTCGTTGTGACGACGGTCGAACTGCCGAAGGCAGCCATATCTTGCTCGCCATCGGATCGCAACCCAACTCCGAAGGCCTTGGTTTAGCCGAGGCAGGGGTTCAGATGGATGGTCCGTGGGTCAAGAGCCTGGACCATCATCTGCGCTCAAATATTGCCCACATCTACGTTGCAGGTGACTTGTCGGGAAAGCTGCCCCTCGCCTCGGTGGCCTCGATGCAGGGCAGGAAGATCGCTGAGCATGTCATGGGCCTGCACAAGGTCGACCACAAGCATATTGACTACGAGAAAGCTGCTTCGGCGATCTTTACCGAACCAGAGATCGCCGATGTTGGCCTTGCCGAGGCCGATGCCTTTGCAGAGGGTCGAAAGGTTCGGGTGACCAAGGTGCCTTTTGGGTCTCAGGCAAAGGCGCTGATCAATAATGATCCTCGCGGCTTTGTAAAGATCATTTCTGATCCAGCTACCGGTGTTGTTCTTGGCGGGTCGATCGTGGGCCGACATGCAGCCGAGCTGATCTCTGTTCTGGCTCTTGCAGTCACGAATAGCCTGACGGTGAGTGACATTGCCGAGAGCCTATTTGTTCACCCTGCTCTGTCAGAAGCGCTGGCCGAGGCAGCGGAATGATCTCTGCCGTTCCCACCGAAGAGATATCCATTGCCGTCTTGGTCCCCTGTTTTAACGAAGCTGCCACCATTGCTGGGGTAGTTGCAGACTTTTCTAGAGTGCTACCCGAGGCAACGGTCTATGTGTTCGACAACATGTCCACAGATGACACGGCACAGGTTGCGCGATCTGCCGGTGCCGTCGTGGTGCGTGCCATGCGTCGCGGCAAGGGCAGCGTGGTGCGGAAGATGTTTAGCGAGGTTGAGGCTGACATCTACCTCATGGTGGATGGCGACGGCACCTACGAGCCAGAGGTTGCCGCTCTCATGGTGGACCGCCTCAGAAGTGATGTGCTCGATATGGTTGTTGGCGCCCGAGTGCCCTCTGATCGCGACGGGCGCGAGTACCCCTCGGGTCACGCAATGGGCAACAAGTTTTTTTCTCAGCTCTATTCAGCCATGTTCGACTCAGCAATCGGGGATGCGTTCTCTGGCTACCGGGCGATGTCTCGCAGGTTCGTGAAGTCTTTTCCCGCGACAACATCTGGTTTCGATATTGAGACAGAGCTCCTTGCGCATGCGTCCGAACTCAAGCTCGAGTTTTGTGAGATTCCCGCCCGCTACTACTCCCGACCTGACGGATCAGAAAGCAAGCTCGGAACATATACCGATGGAATCAAGATTCTTTGGAGTGCGCTTCGGCTGTTCAGAGATGTGCACCCCAAGCGATTCTTTGGTTTCGGGGCAGTTCTGCTGACCCTGGCCGCTCTGATACTCGGTGTTCCTGTGATCGAGGAGTTTATAGAAACGGGTTTAGTTCTGCGCCTTCCGACAGCGCTTCTAGCCGTTGCCCTGCAGCTCATAGCGTTCTTGTTGCTGACCTGCGGATTTATCATTTCTTCTGTGAGACAAGTCAGTCGAGAGCAGCGGCGCCTTGCCTACCTAGCCGTGTCGATGCTGCGCCCGATCTCCTCAAGCAATGTTTCGTATGGTCCAAACCCTGACCAACTAGTGAGCGAATCTGGCCCTGAGGGCCTTGCCGCTCCAGACGCACTCGGCGAGTCGAGGTGAGCAAGTATCACCCGCGCGAATGGTTGCTCAGGCGTGTCTCTGACCCAACCACGGTTGTCGTTGCAGTCGTTGTTGCAGTTGCCATCGCAGTAGGAGTCGCACTTCGCTACCGCTACTACACGGGAATTGAGCCAGGTCCCGACTCGGATGAGGCCGAGTTCGCCCTTCTGGCTCAGCAACTGTTGCGAGGAGAGTGGCCGCTGCTTATGCGTGGGCAGCCATATGGGGGAACACCGTGGCTGTTTGGCATTGCTGCATCGATTCGTGTGTTCGGAATGAACGCATTTGGCCTGCGCCTGCCGACTGTTTTCCTTGGCCTCGTGAACGCCGCGATGAGTTATGGGATCGGCATTCAACTGAACTGGTCGCGCCGGCGGGCGGCACTTGCAGCGGCAGCCGTGTGGTGTTTTCCGATGTCTGCAGTGTTCTTCGCTAGCCGTGAAACCATGTACTTCGTACCCTCGGTCACAGCTGGCCTAGCCACAATCTTCATCATTGCAAGGATGGAGCGTCGTCGTACCCCTGCAGAAATTTTGGGCTCAGGAGCTCTCTCTCGGCGGAGTCTCTTTGTGGCCGGGATTGCTGCCGGAGTCGGTCTTTGGATCAACCCTGGTTCGCTCTATCTGACTGCCCCGGCATTGATCTGGATTGGCTGGCGGGCGCTTGCTGAGGCTCGATCGATCTCTGGGAGCGCTAGCGCTCGGGTTCGCGCGGTGGTGCTTCCAGGTCTGCAGCTCCTCGGAGGCCTCGTTCTTGGCGCATTTCCTTTTCTGTTTCTCACTTTGGCGGGCACCGACCGCCGAAACAACTACACCGATCGCGTCGGCTACGGCTTTGCTGAGCGCGTTGAGCTGCTCAGCCTGCACCAGCTTCCCGGGTGGTTTGGCTTTCGAGTTCCCATCGGCGGACTTCTGACCGGCGCATGGCTAGGCGGAGTTGCTTGGAAGGTTGCGTTTGTCGTGTTTCTTGGCCTACTGATCTTTCAGGTAGCTCGGCGTTCCGCCTTCGCCAATGAGTCGCTGCTGAGCGTTCTGGCCATCGGAGTTCCGATCGTGTTCTTGGTGATCACTCTTCGCACAGGCCCGATTTATGCCAACCTGCGGTACATCTTCTTTGCTTCACCGATTCTGGGTTTATTGCTTGCAGCTAAGTGGCGCTCTGACTTGCAGGCGGCCGCGGCCATTGCACTGCTTCCGCTCATTGCGCTGGCAGGACTTCTCAGCGTGGATTTGCCTCGGCAGGCAACTGCCGAAAGAACAGCGCAGTTGCTCGAGGCTCGGGGAGCGAAATGTGCGATCGGTGACTACTGGGCCGGCGGACATCGACTGATGTTCGAAACAGAAGGGAAGATCGTTTCAATCTCAACCTACGAGAACCGAAATCCGCTGTACTTGGATCAGGCAGAAGACCTAGGGAACTGCCCGTGGGTGTTCGCCGAGGGATCGCCTGGGGCAGCGCAGTTTGAGCAATACCTTCAGAGCAAGCAGATTTCCGTAGAGTCAGTGCGCCCCGGCGACGGATTAGTGGTGTACTTTCCCGAACGGCGTGTTTGGCTAGAGGAACTCTTCCCGGACTCACTCGCAGGAGGGTGACTAGTGACATTTTTTGACGATGCCTTGCGTGATCGGCGCATCAGTAAAGCCTGCGGCCTTGTTCCGCAGGGGTCGCGGGTTTTGGACGTTGGCTGCAGAGATGGCCGACTTTTCCGTGAACTCGGTAGCCGTCTGAGCGAGGGATACGGCATCGATCCCGATCTAGAAGGTGTGGTAACCGCTTCTGGTTATCAGTTGGTTCCCGGGTGGTTTCCGGCAGAGATGCCCCAAGACTCTGGCACCTTCGATGCCATCACGATGCTGGCGTTGTTTGAGCACATCTCACCAGACGATCAGCCCAAAGTGGTTCAGAAGTGTAAGGAATTGCTGAACCCCGGTGGCTTAGTCATTCTGACGATTCCTTCCAAGCAGGTGGACTCGATCCTTGACGTACTTGAGAAGGTAAAGCTCGTAGTCGATGATTCGATTCACCAGCACTACGGGTTTGATGCCAAGCGCGATACTGAGCCTGTCTTTCACGCTGGAGGATTCGTCACTGCGCACAAATCCAGCTTTCAACTTGGGTTGAACAACCTATTTGCCTTTCGCGTCGCCTAGCGGCTGAGTCAACAAGCATCAGAGCCAGACCTGCTAGATTTGCGCTCTCCTGAGTTCAAAG
>WLJI01000160.1 GCA_009701845.1 Actinomycetota bacterium | reverse complement strand
CAGCAGCGCCTTGCCTTGTTTGAGAGCGAAGGCAAGCTGCTCGAGGCCCAGCGCCTGCGCATGCGTACCGAATACGACCTTGAGATGCTCCAAGAAATGGGGTTCTGCAACGGCATCGAGAACTACTCGGCGCAAATGGATGGGCGAGGTCCTGGGGAGCCGCCCAACACGCTTCTCGACTTCTTTCCGAGTGATTACCTGACCATCATCGATGAATCCCACGTGACGATTCCGCAGCTGCATGGGCAGTACGAGGGTGACCGTTCACGAAAGAACAATCTGATTGAGCACGGGTTTCGGCTGCCCTCGGCTGGCGATAACCGTCCGCTTCGATTTGAGGAGTGGGTGGAGCGTGCCGGCCAAACGGTGTTCTTGTCTGCCACTCCGAGCAAATGGGAAATTGAACACAGCTCTCAGGTTGTGGAACAGATTGTGCGCCCAACTGGCCTGATCGATCCGCAAGTCGTGGTCAAGCCCACCGAAGGCCAGATTGACGACTTGTTAGGCAACATCAACGAACGTGTTGAGCTTGGTGACCGTGTGTTGGTCACCACGCTCACCAAAAAAATGGCCGAGGACCTGACCCAGTACCTGCTTGAGATGGGTGTGCGGGTTCGCTACTTGCATTCCGATGTCGACACCTTGCAGCGCATTGAACTGGTACGAGATCTGCGACTCGGCGAGTTTGATGTGTTGGTGGGTATCAACTTGCTACGAGAGGGCCTCGATATTCCCGAGGTGTCGATGGTGGCCATTCTTGATGCAGACAAAGAGGGATTCTTGCGCTCTGAAACCTCTCTCATTCAGATGATCGGCCGTGCTGCTCGAAACGTGCGAGGCCAGGTCATCATGTACGCGGATCGCGTCACCGATTCGATGACGAAAGCAATCTCAGAGACCAACCGGCGCAGAGGCCTACAAGAGGCCTACAACATCGAACATGGAATCGACCCCAAGACGATTATCAAGCCGGTAACGAATATTTTGGATCAGCTGCGAGGAACCTCGACGGAGGCGCCGTACCCCGGCCAGAACAAGCGCAAGCAACGCCCCGGTGAGCGTGCTCGCGCAGAACAGTTCAAGGATCTGCCCCCGTCCGACCTTGGCCGGCTGATCTCGCTGTTAGAAGACGAGATGAACGCAGCCTCAGAAGAACTGCGGTTCGAAGAGGCCGCCCGGCTGCGAGACGAGATCAAAGATCTGCGCCGTGAGCTTCGAACTGCTGGGGGCGCGTAAGTGCTCGGCCGCCTAGGGCTGCACGGCGCTGCCGCGAATCGATTCTTGGCGCAGCCAATGATCGGCAAGCACCAGCAGCATTGCAGCCTCGACTAGCGGCACCGCACGAGGAAGCACGCAGGGATCGTGGCGACCCTTTGCAGCCAAGGTGACTGCGTCGTTGTCTCGGTTGACGCTCTGTTGCTCAGAAGAGATGGTGGCAGTTGGCTTGAAAGCCACCCGAATATTGATCTCTTCGCCGTTAGAGATGCCGCCCTGTATGCCGCCGGAGTGATTGGTGAGCGTGCGCGGCTTGCCGTCTGCGCCAGGAACAAAAGCGTCGTTGTGCTCTCTGCCCGTCATCGTCACTGATCCAAAACCGCTGCCCACCTCAAACCCTTTGGTGGCCGGAAGCGACATCACGGCCTTCGCTAAGTCGGCTTCGAGCTTGTCGAATACGGGCTCGCCCCATCCGGCTGGCACCCCGCGTGCAATGCAGTTCACGATGCCGCCGAGCGAGTCACCATCGCGGCGTGCTTGCTCAATTGCCGCCACCATGAGCTCGGCCGCCACTGGGTCTGGGCAGCGCGTCGGTGTGGCCTCTACCTGATCGAGTTGCAGCAGCTTGGGGTCGACACTTGAGGTGATCCCATGTATCTGCGACACCCAGCCCAGTACCTCTACCCCGCACTGCTGAGTCAGAAGTTTGCGAGCCACAGCGGCAGCAGCCACTCTGCCGATCGTCTCTCGTGCAGATGCTCGGCCGCCGCCAGCCACTGCTCTGATGCCGTACTTGGCCTCTGTGGTCCAATCTGCATGCGAGGGGCGGTAGGTATTCTTCATGTCCTCGTACGCGCCAGAAATCTGATCGGCGTTGCGTACCAGCATGGCAATCGGCGATCCGAGTGTTCG
Source organism: Actinomycetota bacterium (assembly GCA_009701845.1). GTDB lineage: Bacteria > Actinomycetota > Acidimicrobiia > Acidimicrobiales > Microtrichaceae > IMCC26207. The sequence continues at coordinate 3,511 of WLJI01000160.1, read as the reverse complement.
ACCCTCGTACACCCCTGAAAGAATCTCGACGGTGTCTAGTTCGTCTCGCTGCGTGACCAATCGGCTCTGGCCTGGGCGGCGGCGGTCAAGGTCGGGCTGGATGTCTGCTTCGGTGAGCTCAAGCCCCGGGGGGCATCCGTCAAGAACCACGCCAACGCCGCCACCATGAGACTCGCCAAAGGTAGTGATGCGAAAGAGGCGACCTGTACTTGAACTCATAACACGCAAGTATGGCAGTCAGCGCAGGCCGCCCCACACCTTGTTTTGCCAGATCTGCAATTCCTGTGGAACAAGCAGACCCGTCTAGACAGCCCTGTCCAGATAGGGCAGAACTAGCTACAACCTGCACGAACACATGTTCGCCAACTAAACTAGGGATCCATGTCGACACCCAAGGTGCGAGCCAGCGCCACTCCCCGCAAGACAGCTTCTGCCAAGACAGGTACTGCTACGACAGCTTCTGCCAAGCCAGCTTCTGCCAAGCCAGCAGCCGCCAAGCGGGCGCAGTCGCACCATGCCCTCGATCGGATCACCATTCGGGGCGCACGTGAGCACAACTTGTGCGATGTTTCACTCGACCTCCCGAGAGACCAGCTCATTGTCTTTACTGGTCTGTCTGGGTCGGGCAAATCTTCGCTGGCATTCGACACGATCTATGCCGAAGGTCAACGACGATATGTGGAGTCGCTGTCTTCGTATGCGCGCCAGTTTTTGGGTCAGATGGATAAGCCCGATGTTGACGTCATCGAGGGCTTGTCTCCAGCAATCTCAATAGATCAGAAATCGGCATCTCGCAACCCGCGCTCAACTGTGGGAACGGTCACCGAGGTCTACGACTACCTGCGTTTGTTGTTTGCTCGAGTTGGCGAGCCGCATGACCCAGACACTGGCGAGGCCCTAGTTCGCCAAACTCCGCAACAGATTGTCGACCGCATCTTGGCCTTGCCCGAGGGAACACGGTTTCAGGTGCTTGCGCCAGTCATTCGTGGACGCAAAGGAACCTATGAGCAACTCTTTGTTGACCTTGCGGGCCAAGGGTTTGGTCGTGTTCGCGTAGACGGCGAAGTGCATGAGCTTCCGGTTGAACTCGACCTTGCTCGCTACGAACAGCACACCATCGAGGTGATCGTCGACCGCCTGGTATTGCGAGACGGCATTGAGCGACGCCTGACTGACTCAATGGAAACTGCGCTCACATTGGCCGAGGGAGTGGCGCAGATTGAGTTGCTTCCTGCCAAAGATGCTGCTGCCGACGCAGAGTCAGAAACACTGACCTTCTCCGAGAAGTTGGCTCGCCCCTCGGACGGTAAAAGCTTCGAGGAACTCGCTCCAAGAAACTTCTCGTTCAACACCCCATATGGGGCGTGCACAGCATGCGATGGATTGGGGACCCTGTTTGAGGTCGACCCAGAACTTGTGGTGCCAGACCCAGAGGTCTCGGTTGCCGATGGCGCACTCGCACCTTGGGCCTCTGGCCATGCCAAGTACTTTCACCGTTTGTTGGAGTCTGTCTGCGAGGAGTTTGAGATTGAGATCAACACTCCGTTCGAGAAGCTCCCGAAGAAGCAGCAGACGTTGTTGCTCTTTGGCGTTGAGGACTCAACACGCGTTGCCGTGAAGTTCAAGAATCGCTACGGCAGGACGCGCAGCTACTCGGCTAAATACGAGGGAGTCATTCCCTATCTCAAACGCCGTCACAGCGAGGCCGAAACAGACTCCTCACGCGATGCCATCGAGGGCTACATGCGCCTGGTTCCGTGCGCCACCTGCGACGGTGCCCGGCTGAACCCGTATGCCCTTGCAGTCACCGTTGATGGGCTCAACATGCACCAACTCTGCAGCCTGTCGATAGCAGAGGCCACCGAGAAGCTTCTGCATCTGCATCTTGATGAGCGTCAGACTCTCATAGCGGAGCGCATCTTGAAAGAGATCAACGTTCGGCTCAAGTTCTTGTGCGATGTGGGCCTGGACTACCTCTCGCTTGCCCGTTCGGCGGCCACACTCTCGGGAGGTGAGGCTCAACGCATCCGGTTGGCCTCACAGATCGGTTCCGGTTTAGTAGGAGTGCTCTATGTGCTCGACGAGCCATCTATTGGACTACATCAACGCGACAACCACCGCCTGATCGAGACGCTGATTCGCCTACGGGACCTGGGCAACACCGTGATTGTGGTGGAACACGATGAGGACACCATACGGATTGCCGACCACATCGTTGATGTTGGTCCAGGGGCGGGCGAACACGGCGGACGAGTGGTGCATTCCGGCAGCTTCAAAGGTCTTTTGCGTGCCAAGGAATCGGTTACGGGTCAGTACCTATCAGGCAGGCGTTCCATTCCGCTGCCCGAAGTTCGCAGGGAGCCCGGCGAGGAATGGCTGAGGATCCAAGGAGCGCGAGAGCACAACCTTCGCAATATCAACGTGGATATCCCCCTTGGGTGCTTTGTTGCTGTCACGGGGGTGTCGGGCTCGGGCAAGTCCACGCTGATCAACGACATCCTTATGCGTTCGCTCATGCAACAGATCTATGGATCCAAGATTCCGCCGGGGCTGCATAAGCGCATCGAGGGCCTTGATCAGTTGGACAAGGTGATCGACATTGATCAGTCGCCCATCGGTCGAACGCCTCGATCAAATCCGGCCACGTACACCGGTGTGTTCGATCACATCCGAAAGCTGTTTGCTCAGACCTCTGAATCGAAGATTCGCGGTTATCTTCCCGGCAGATTCAGTTTCAACGTCAAGGGTGGCCGCTGCGAAGCCTGTTCTGGTGACGGAACGATCAAGATCGAGATGCACTTCCTTCCCGATATTTATGTGCCCTGCGAGGTCTGCGGCGGTGCTCGCTATAACCGAGACACCCTTGAAGTGACCTTCAAGGGATTGAACATCTCAGAGGTGCTCAACCTGCCTTGTGAAGAGGCTCTGGCGTTCTTCTCGAATCAGCCCACCATTGCCCGCCACATGCAAACTTTGGTGGATGTTGGGTTGGGGTATGTGCGCCTTGGTCAGCCGGCTACCACGCTGTCTGGCGGTGAGGCACAGCGGGTCAAGCTGGCATCTGAGCTAGCAAAGCGATCAACGGGTCACACGATCTATCTGTTGGATGAGCCAACCACCGGCCTGCACTTTGAAGATATTCGTAAGCTGCTGACCGTGCTGTCTCGGCTGGTTGATCAGGGCAATACTGTGTTGGTCATTGAGCACAACTTGGATGTGATCAAGACAGCAGACTGGGTGATTGACCTTGGCCCAGAAGGTGGTCGCGGCGGGGGATCAGTGGTGGCTGAAGGAACACCAGAAGTAATTGCTGCAGCGAAGCACAGCTATACCGGCCATTTTCTTGCGCCACTGCTCGCTGGTGAGCTCAGGTGACTGCTCGCTGGTGAGCTCAGGTGACTGCTCGCTGGTGAGCTCAGGTGACTGCTCGCTGGTGAGCTCAGGTGACTTCGAGTACGAGCTCAGGTGATCTCGAGCATGCGCTCAAGTGCAACCCGAGCCCAGTGGGCAT
>WLJI01000016.1 GCA_009701845.1 Actinomycetota bacterium | reverse complement strand
CTGCGCAGATATCTGCACGGGTCACAGCGGTACTGCTAGGTGTAGGTGTGCTCACGTCACTCATACCTGCAACTCCTTCACCTTGGCCTGGTACCCGGCCTCATCAATATCTAAGAACTCAGCTCGGAACTCATCCCAGGCTTCATCTGACTTCGCAGTGGCGGCATATCGCTTCTGGAAGGCCTCATCACGAGAATAGTCAGGTAGGCATTCCGTAAAATGCGCACCGTGGGGGGCTTCGATCACGCCGGTCACATCCATACGAGAGATCTTCAGATGAGTTATATCGCCAAGCCCCGCAAGCTCGGTAGTTGGCAGAATCCGCTCGGTGCTGACATAGGAGCGCTGTGCTGCGCGCACAAACAAGTCATCCATGAAGGGGTCCTCACCCAACCAGACAGAGTTGCCCGATACATCAGCAGCATTTTGATGCACCAACGCAGCGTCAAGTTCGAGCGCTGGCACGGCTAGCAACTCCTCAAATTCGCCGCCCGATGACTGCCCGGGAAGAACAGTTGCATAGGGCGAGGTGACGGTGCGCAGGTCTGACATGTACTTCATGACATCCGAGCCGAGGCCCGCCCGAGTGGGCAAGAACGGCACACGCCAAGCAGCAGCCTGCAAGCCCAAGAGCAACATGCCCTCATCCCATTCAGCAGCTTGGATGCTGCCGTTTTGCCGAGCGGCCTGGTAGTGGGGCTCGAGTGGAATGGAGTCAAGTGAGACAAACCCAGAGATCACCTTTCGAACCTTGCCGCTGCGGCAGAGCAGGCCAACATCGGGTCCGCCGTAGCTCACGATGGTCAGATCAGTCAGGTCTGAGCGAAGGATCGCGCGGATGAGCGACATCGGCTTTCGCCGACTCCCCCACCCACCGATTCCAATGGTCATGCCGGAACTCAGTTCGGCAACAACTTCATCTTCTGTGCAGCGCTTGTCCGGTCCGGGCACCGGACCCCCTTTGGTTACGGCCTGAACCCGATTTTCACGAACTCAAGCGACGGCAGAGCCTCAATTCTGATGAGGCGTCAGATAATGAAATCTAGACGGTCAGGAGCCCTCCGATAAATCGCGTCCGCTCGGGTCATGCTGAGACTGTTCACTGCTTCTAGCGAATATGGCCACAAGGAGACAGAAGGACCGATATCGTGATCGCACCGATGGCCGACTGGCCACATGGGGAAAGAGGAGTTCTAATGAATCCGCACAATAACTGGCGGCGCATCTGCGGCGTAGCACTTGTCGCAACCGTTGCCCTGTTTGCTGGGTCTTGCAGCAGCGACGACGACAGCAAGTCCACAACCACGACCACCGCCAAGGGCGATAAGACCACCGAAACGACTGCTAAGCCACTGAGCGATGAGGCCTACAGCGCCAAGGTTGCAGAAATCTCAACTGCAATCACAGGCGCTGGAACTGACTTGTGTGCCTTGAGCACGGTCACCACCGAAGGCCCACCCGAGCCGACGAACCCTAAGCAAACCGAAGAGGCCGTTGGGCTGTATGTAGAACTGCTCAACGCAGTGGCTGGCGCATTCCCTGCGGAATCAGCCGCATCGAGTGAGTCACTTCGTATGGCTGCCGATACCTTGCAGAAAGAGGCAGAAGCCGCAGGTTACCCGCCAGATTTCTTGTCAGGAGATGCAGGACAGAAGGCACTCTCGGGCGACGGATACACCGCTGCCATGACGGAATACCAGACGATCTATCAGGCACAGTGCGCACCGGCTACGCCTCCTTCAGATCCCGCTGCTGACCCAAGCGCCAGCACAGTTCCTGCCGGTTGATAGAAGCGAGTTGAAACTGCTGTGTTTCCACAGCTGAGTGACTACTGCGGCACGACCTCACCTAGCGGTGGGGTCGTGCCGCAGGTCTTTTTAGGGACGACAGCCCTTTCTTCGACAGCCCTTACTTCGAGAACGCTTACTTCGAGAACTTGGCCTCGGTCTTATCCACAAAGGCATCTCTGGCCTCGTCCGCCACGCCAGACAAGTTGAGTTCATAGGTAAAGCCCTGCTCAAAGCGATAGCTGCGTTTGACGTCTACTACGTCAATTCCGTTGAGGCATTCCTTTGCACGGCGAATAACGAACCTGCTCTTTGTGCAGATTTTGGCCGCTACTTCAAAAGCCGCGTCGCGCAGATCCTCGAGCGGCACCACTTTGCTGATCGATCCCCAAGATTCAAGCAGCGAGGCATCAACGGGCTCTGCTGTGTAGACCATCTCTCGCATCTTGTGCTGAGGGACAAGCCGAGCCAGATGAGTGGCCGCTCCGAGCGCACCTTGGTTGACCTCGGGTAGCCCAAACCGGGTGCCCTCTGCTGCCAAGATGATGTCCGAGTTGCCGACAAGGCCGATGCCTCCGCCCAAACAAAAGCCATGGACAGCCGAGATCACGGGAACCTCACACTCGTACACTGCAGCAAACGCTGCGTAGCAACCACGATTAGCCCCAAGCAGTGCGTCAAAGCCCTCGGTGTTTTGCATCTCTTTGATATCCACCCCGGCATTCCAACCGCGTCCTTCGGCACGCAGGATCAGCGCACCCACTTCTTGATTGCGACCCGTCGAAGTGACTACTTCGGCCAACTCATACCAACCGGCAACCGTCAGCGCGTTCACTGGCGGATTGTCCATCACAACTTCGGCAATGCCCTCTGTGATCGTGACCGAAATTCCCATGCTGTGCTCCCTAGTAAGTCGATTCATGACAAGACACTCTGCAGGGCCTGCAAGTTCTGTCAGGATGGCAACGGTACCGCCGGGCAGACCGCGGCGCCATGAGCGTATATTTGCAAGCCGAATCGGGCACCTATAGAGGAACGCAGGATGACACAGAGCAGCCAAGAATTTAGCGGACTCGATTACACAGGCCGCGTGGTCTTGGTCACCGGGGGTACCAAGGGAATCGGCCGGGTGATCGTGCAGCGCTTCTTGGATTGGGGGGCCGAGGTGATGACCTGCGGGCGCACCGAACCGGCAGAGCTTCCAACGGCGGGCGGGCGAACTGCTGGGTTTATGGCCGCAGATGTAAGAGACCCTGATGCTGCTGCAGCCCTAGTGGATGCAACAGTTGACCGCTTCGGCCGAATCGACACCGTGATCAACAATGCGGGCGGCGCGCCGCCCGCTGACGCAGCAACTGCCTCACCTCGATTTAGCGAGTCCATCATCAAGCTCAACCTGCTAGCGCCGCTCCATGTTGCCCAACGCGCCAACTTCCATATGCAAGCAGCGCCACAAGATGGCCGCACGAACGCAATCATCAATATCGCCTCGGTCTCGGCTGTGCGCCCCTCACCTGGCACTGCAGCGTATGGAGCAGCCAAAGCAGGGCTGCTCAGCCTGACCCAATCGCTTGCGGTCGAGTGGGCCCCAAAGGTTCGAGTGACCGGGATCATTGCGGGGCTCATCCTGACAGAACAGGCCGAGCTTCACTACGGCGATGAAGCGGCAGTTGCTCGCGCCGCAGCAACTGTTCCGGCCGGCCGCCTTGGCACACCAGAGGACCTTGCTCAAGCCTGTAGGTGGCTTGGTTCCCCACTTGCGTCGTACGTGAGCGGAACCTCAATTTGGCTACACGGTGGCGGGGAACGGCCGGCGTTCTTGGATGCAGTTGAGGGCAACTGACAACGACTGCAGTTGATGGTCCCCCGATTCTGAGCCCAAGGTTCCTACGCTTAGCTCATCACGGTGAGTAGCAGGTCCTTCACGAACTCATATCCAACTGTCACGACCAAGCGCAGAGCGCCGCGCGTGCTAGCGGCACTCGCTCTGGCCTCGATGATTCTCTTGGCAACCTCTTGCGGAGACCTTCTAGATCCCAATCAAGCAGATGCAGTAGTCAAGATCGAAGCGGATGATCAGCCGGCAGTGCTGCAGACCCGTCAAGAAATCCTGGCAAGTGCGAGTACTTGGGGTGGCACAAGAGTTGGCGAAGAAACGATCCGGCCAGATGAGACAGCGCTCGAGTTCAGTCTGCCGGGAGAGAGCCTAGAGATCGCACTAGGGGCTCTTGGTCGCCTTGATGCTCGTGTAGTAGCTACCGAGATCGATGTTGACGCTCAGCAAATCGATCGAGCGCAGGCACCCGTTGGTAGTGGCACCGAAGGCGCAACCCCCGACCCTGCCGATTCCAAGGTTCGACTCCGAGTCGAGGTGACCCAAGCGTCATCAGTTGGGGCCGGCGGCTTTGTGCGTTTGATCATGGCAATCTTCAGCCTCATTGGAATGGTTGCCACTGCAATCTGGGTCAGGAACTGGATCAAGGGCCGCTCAAAACCACCGGCACGGCGGCCGCGACGCAAGATTGAGAACATCGCGACATTTGAAGACCCTCCGACTCAGGAAACCCCTCGGGTCCCTCCCCAATGGTGAGTTTGGCCACTGATCAGGCCGACAAACTCACGGCACCTGTTCCTCGCTGCTGCGAAGTTCGAAATGTGTCGGGTTCAGGCCCCGTAGTACTCTGACGATTCGTCAGAACTACGACTGCCAGAACTGAGGCAAAAATGGCAAAGGCCAAACTCCCCGCTGTAGAGGGATGGTTCACGATGTCGCCGAGTGAGACCACTCCGCGACCGCAGGGGGCAGACCCCGTTGCGCTCATTGGCACCCGTTGCGCCGAGAGCGGCACCTACTTCTTCCCGCCCGAACGGGTCATGTCTCGTGCTCCTGGGTTTGCAGGATCCGAACTCGTAGAGGTGGAACTCTCAACTCGTGGTCGGCTCTGGTCGTATACCGACGCCCAGTACCAGCCACCGGAACCCTTTGAAGCGCCAACCGACCCCTACGAGCCGTTTTGTTTAGCTGCGGTTGAACTAGAAACGGAGCAACTTGTTGTTCTCGGCCAAGTCGTTGCCGGAGTCGGCATTGATGACTTGGTGGTTGGCATGGAGATGGAGCTCGTTCTGGGCACGCTCTATGAGGATGAAGACACTGAGTACACAATGTGGAAATGGCGCCCCGTAGCGCCAGCAACTCCAGGAGGCGAAGCATGAGCGTTGACCAAGTAGCCGTGCTCGGGGTTGGCATGCACCCCTGGGGAAAATGGGGCAGAAACTTTGTGGAATATGGCGTTGCCGCCGCGCAGGATGCCCTTGCCGATGCCGGTATCGACTGGCGAGATGTTGGATTTGTCGCTGGTGCAGACACCATGCGTAACGGGTACCCCGGCTACGTTGCCGGCGCTACCTTTGCTCAGGCACTTGGCTGGACTGGTATCCCTGTCACCAGTGCCTACGGGGCTTGCGCCTCGGGTGCAATGGCACTTGACGCTGCCCGTCAGCGCATTCTTTCCGGCATGTGCGATGTTGCACTTGTAGTGGGTGCCGATACCACCCCGAAGGGTTTCCTCAAGCCAAATAAGGGCGAACGCGGTGACGATCCCGATTGGTTGCGTTTTCGCCTTCTCGGCATGACAAACCCAGCGTATTTTGCAATGTGGGCTCGTCGGCGAATTGATCTGTTTGGCGCTACCAGCGATGACTTTGCTCAGGTGAAAATCAAGAACGCCCGCCATGGTCTCAACAATCCCTATGCGAGGTACCGCAAAGAGGTCACCGCTGAAGACATTGCGAAGTCGCCAACGGTGTCGAGCCCACTTCGGTTGCTAGACATTTGTGCCACCTCTGATGGTGGCGCTGCGGTCGTGCTTACCTCAATGGAGTACGCACGTAAGCATCTCAGCACCTCCGCAGGGTCAGCGGACCCGCTTGTCAAGGTGGCAGCAATCTCTACAGTCACCCCGACGTTTCCCAACACCATCTTGGAGATGCCCAACTTTGCAACCGATTCGGCTGCTGGAATTGCAAAGCCTGACCGAGGGTTCAAACAAGCCATCGGTGATTCGGCATATGCACAGGCAGGGCTTGGTCCCGATGACGTTGACGTCGCAGAGGTATATGACCTCTCCACAGCGCTCGAACTCGATTGGTATGAGGACTTAGGCTTTTGCGGAGTCGGTGAAGCCGAGAAGATTCTTCGAGATGGTGTCACCACCCTCGGGGGCCGATTGCCAGTCAACCTTTCTGGTGGCTTGGCCTGCTTTGGCGAGGCAGTCCCGGCACAGGCCCTCGCTCAGGTGTGCGAACTCACCTGGCAACTCCGAGGTACCGCCCAAGGGGCGCAGGCAGAGAACGCCAAGGTTGGAATCACTGCCAACCAAGGACTCTTTGGGCATGGATCTTCGGTCATTCTGACCCGGTAGTCCTAGCTAAACTTTTTTCTTGAAAATGTTCAGGTTGCTCCTGAGAGCTGCCGAGAACCTCTCTGGGAACACCAAGACCAGCAGATCCGGTCAGTACTGGCTCGGGCACGACTCTGTCGTAGCCCGAGCCTGTCGCTGCTCTAAATCGTTAGCGAACGCCTCGAGCTTCTACGATCTGTGACATGACGGCTCCGACACCTGTGTTGCCAAGGCGAGTGTTGGTCGAGGTTACTGACACGATCTCGATTGGCTACACCACTGGGATACAGCGCGTCGTGCGAGAAATCATTCAAGGGCTTCGTGGAGCAGCGGGCGAAGGCCTAGAGATTGTCCCGGTCCTGAAACCCTCGGTGAAGGGCGCTTATAGGACGCTGACCGACGAGGAACAGACTCGCCTCGAGGTCCATCCTCCCGGCGGGCGTGCGGGCAGACGAGCCGACAATTTTGGCTTTCTGTCTCCAGTGGTGCGGGTTCTCGGCGACCTGTCGATCGTTATCTGGGTTCGCGTGCAGGTCGGCAAAGTGCTCAAGAAGCGACGCGAGCTTCACCCGGTCAATAGCGCTCTGGCGTTAGGAACTTCGCAGCCGGGTTCAGTTTTTCTAGACCTTGAAGGCTCTTGGTATGACCCCGAACCGCGGTCGGTACTTCTTCCCCGCTTGAATGCAGAGGGGGTCAGCAGCATGGCGCTCGTTCATGATGTGATGCCGATTGTTCACCCCGAATGGTTTGATCCCCGCCACATTGCAGTTTTTGAGTCCTGGATTCAGGCGCACATTCAGTGGAGCACCAGATTTCTTGCCAACTCAGAATGCACGGCGAGGGACCTTCGCTCAGTGGCGGCACGCTATGGACGAAACGAGGAACTTGATGTAGTCGTCATCCCCTTGGGCGCCGACTACTTCGTGACTGAGCGGGTTGAAGTTGAATTACCCCAACAGGTGGGCAGGTTCATGCTCGTGGTTGGAACCCTTGAGCCGCGCAAGAACCAGAAGCTTGTGCTCGATGCCTTCGATCAGCTCAGTGGCGAGTTCCCAGATCTCTCTCTAGTCCTTGTTGGCAAAGAGGGGTGGATGGTGGACTCGTTGGTGGCAAGGATTCGCTCTCACCCGGAATACGATCGAAGAGTCTGCTGGTTCGGTGGAATTGAGGATGCAGAACTCAGTTGGCTCTATGAGAATGCCTTCTTGTCGATCAATCCCTCCCTGTACGAGGGTCTAGGTGTTCCAGTGCTCGAGGCTTTGGCTCATGGCTGCGCAACGATTGCTTCCACCGGAGGTGCACTCCCAGAAGCTGGCGCAGGCTTCACCGAACTCATCGACCCGGCCGATGTGGATGGTTTGGTCACCCTGATCCGACTCCATCTTGAAGACCCCGAACATCACCTAGCCATGAAAGACAAAGCTTCCATGTACAGTCCTCCATCTTGGTCTGACACGGCAGAAGTTGTGGCACAGGCTGTTCGCACGGTTCCGAGTCTGAGGCTTCAAGAGTCCAAATGACACAGCACAACTCAGACACCCAGGACGGCCCAGACACCCAGGGCAGCCCAGACACTCAGCACCGCCCAGAGTCACACCACAGCCCCGAGTCACAGCACAGCGCAGAAACAGGAGCTGCTCCTGGTGTTGATGTGTTTCTTCGTGTTGTTGTCGCCATTTCAGTGCTGATTGGCATTGCACTGCGCTTCGCACCGAGATCAGGAATGTGGCTAGATGAGGCCCTCTCTAGCAACATCGCACAGCTTCCACTAGGCGACATACCTTCAGCACTCCGACGAGACGGTCACCCGCCGCTGTTCTACGTACTCCTGCATTTTTGGACTTCTCTGCCCAAGCCGCTCGGTGGTGGTTCAGACTGGTCCATCCGGGCGTTCTCCGGGTTGATTTCGGTACTCACCTTGCCACTTATGTACTTCGCCGGAAGGCGAGTAGCCCAGCGAAAAGGTGCTGGGCCGTTAGGGATCCAACGGACGGGACTGATTGCGCTGGCCGTTGCTGCCACTATGCCGTTTGGTATTCGCTATGGAGCCGAGGCACGTATGTACGCCTTGGTCATTGCGCTCTCGGCTGCAGGTTATTTATTGGTTGATTCACTTCTTGCTGCACGCTCAAGTGGAACTCGTCGGCTCATCACTTTCCTTGGCGCTACCCTCACGGCCTCTGCATTGCTGTGGACTCACTACTGGTCGCTCTGGCTGCTTGGTGCCGTCGGCATCGTTGCTTTGTTTCAGGCATGGAAGGCGCCGAGTCGTGAGAGAAAAGTTGGAGCACGCCTGCTCATTGGAGCACTCCTCTTAGGTGGATTGAGCTTTACTCTTTGGGTTCCCACTCTGCTGTATCAGTCTGCTCATACTGGTACTCCCTGGGGCGATAAGTTTGGCCCGGCTTCAGTGGTAGTGCTCACTATCGTTGATTTTGCCGGTGCAAAATACGGGATCGCTCACCTCTTCACCTACCTGCTGGTACCACTGATCTTGCTTGGCGCACTCGCGATGATTCAGAAGGTCCGCTCCCTGGAACCGTTAGGGCAAGCAAAAACAGGGCGGGCAGAAGCAGCACAGACGAACGCAGCACAGACGAACGCAGCACAGGAGGTTGTGGTCAGAGGATCTGTGCAGCCACGGATCCGGGTTGAACTCTTGGTGATCCTGTTCACCGTCAGCCTCGGATGGGTAGCAACGACTGCAGCTAGCGGAACGTTCTCTTCACGTTATGCCTCTGGGGTCTACCCGCTGTTTTTGTTGAGCATCTCTGCAGGTATCGCCGTGATTCGCAGCCCTCGCGGCACTGCACTGCTGCTCGCTGCAATTGTGCTCATCGGATCAGTTGGTGCCTTTGGAGCGATTGGTGGCCTGAGATCTCAAACTGGTCAGATTGCTGAGAAGATTCTGGCTGCACAAACATCGGTTCCTGCGGTGGTCATCTCTTGCCCAGACCAACTCGGGGTCTCGCTTGAGCGGGAACTCGAGCAGGGTAGTAGTTCCTCCTTTTCTAGTGCTGTCATTCCGTACCCCACAGGTGGCGATCCCCGGTTTGTGGATTGGGTGGATTACGCAGACCGGAATTCCGCAGCCTCACCCGCTGCTTTTCTCGAGAAAGTAGCCGATCGAATCCCAGAAAATGCCACTGTGTATGTGGTGGAGAGTCCGACATATCGAACCTTTGAGGGACAGTGCGATGGATTGCTCGCTGCCCTTGCAGTAGATCGAGATCAGAGCTTGCTCCTTGAGATTGACGACAGTGGCATAGACGAGTCGGCCAACCTCTGGGCATTTACCCCCCGAGGCTGATAGGGCCCACCACCGATGACTGCGCCCGCCGAGTTAGAGGCTGACTCCCTCGCCCACAGCCAGACCGACAGCCATAGCCACACCCGCGGCCACACCCGCAGCCGTTGGAGCGCCGGTCTTCCCGCTGTGTGTCTTGGATGGGTCTGGGCCCGACTCTGCATCGCGGCTGGATTCGCAACAGCGCATCTCATGGTGGATCGACTTGATACCCCTCGCGGATCAGAACAGATTCAACAAGGTTTGTTCACCTGGGATGGTGCGTTCTATCGGGGTCTGGCACAACAGTGGTACTCACGGCCGGCACTAGGCAGTCTCGGTGGAGTGAGTGGTGCAGTAAGTGGTGCGACTGGTGAGGAAGCACGGTTCTTTCCGGTCTACCCGGCTCTAGCCCGAACTCTTGGCCCGATTCTGGGTGGGCACGCTGATTGGGCATTGATAGCCATTAGCAACATCGCAGCGTTTCTTGGCGCTTGGGTTCTCTGGAAGCTCGCTTCAGAGGTTCTGGACGGTCGGGAAGTTCGGGAAGTTCGGGAAGTTCGGGGACCACACGGTGCCGCCCTTTCCTCCGGCGCTGACCCCCTTGGCATTGCGAATCGATCGGCAGTATTGGTTGCAATCTTCCCAGCGGCCTTTGTCCTAGCTTTTGCCTACTCAGAGGGCTTAGCGCTCCTGGTGGTTGCAGGAGCACTGCTCGCGCTTCAGCGCCGCAACTTTGTTTTTGCCGGGCTGCTCGCGCTCATCGCGGCTGCTATTCGTCCCGTCGGCGGTCTCCTTCTGGTGCCGATTGCTGTTGAGCTGCTCCGAGCGCGACCCCGTCCCGCTTGGTGGAACTGGGTCGTTGGCATTGGTGGGCCAGTGGCTGGACTAGGCCTTGCGCTTCTTTGGATTCAACGATCCACGGGTGATCTGCTGCTCCCCCTCCGGTTACAACGCCAAATTCGAGGAGGGTTTCAAGATCCCGTAACGCGGGTGCTTGAGCCAATCGGTGAACTGTTCCGTGGCAACTTTCGCGATGTTTACAACCTCGGATTCATGATTCTGTTCTTGTTGCTGTTCCTCTACATGCTTCTTGCCTATACGGGGTTTGGGGCTCAAAGGGGTATAGCCAGGCTGCCAAGTTCATGGATTGCATACGCGGGTGTCTCACTGCTCTTGTTGCTCTCCTCACAGGTCACCGACTCACTCGGTCGATACGGGTTACTCGTTCTGCCCTTTGTCGTTGCGCTGGCCAACTGGTCCAACCGGCGGTGGAGGTACGTCGTTGTGGGAATTGCTTGCACCGCAGGCTTGATATGGCTGACGAGCGAAGCTCTTCTCGGGCGGCTCGTTCCCTGACTAGGCGGCTAGCGCCCTAGCTCGGCGACTAGCGCCCTGAGTAGGCGGCTCCTAACGGGAAGCATCGACAGGCAAATGAACTTATAAAACCGCGTCACGACGAAAAGCCGCCTGCAGACTTGGCATTGAGTCTCGCCTTGGCAACTAGAGCTTGGAGCCGTGCCCTGTGCCGGCGGACAGTCGTGTTCGGTCGGTAGCGAGACTCGTATTGGCCCCGCCCAGTCCGAGCGACTCGACCTAGGCGCAACTCGTAGCGCAGAACATCCGAGATCACCTTGTTGGGATCAGCCCCGCCAACGGTCAACCCCAACTGCTCGAGTGCGGCCCGCAACTCGGCGATCTTGCGCGGCTTGCCCTCCTGATGCAACAGCGTGAGCAGGCAGTACCTCAGATTGGCGCCGCATAAGGACTCGGGATAGAGAAAGAGCGGTCGCCTATAATTTTCCATCGGCGCAGTCTGCAGAGTCGCAGGCAGATTGTCACCGGGGAGCACTGCCCAATCGTGTGAATCCCGCACAGGCGATCCGCCAGAGTTTTCGTCATAACGCGGTTTTAAGGCAGTGTGCTGAGCCCCACCCCAACTCCGTTACTCAGCTGCTTTACTTCAGCTTCTTAACTCAGCTTCCTTACTTCAGCTTCTTAACTCAGGCGGCTTTCCTTCATCCGACTGCGAGCTAGTACCCAGGTTCCCCAGTTCGCAGTAGAGGCCGTGACCTCGAATTGTGCGGGAAGAGCGTGGGCGATTCGCTCGGCAGACAGGTGAATTGGTGTTCGATCTCCGATTGAGTTCACCCAGATCAATGCCCCGTCTGCTGCCAATACCCTGACTACTTCATCAGCAAACAACATCATGTTGACGCATGCCAGAACCGAGACGGCTCCAGTGGCAAACGGAAGCGCGCTGGAATCCAACTGCACTCTCTGCCCAAGTTCCTTTGGAAGCCGTTTCAGCATCTCGGCAGAGAGGTCTCCTGCAATGACCTGCTCAAAGTGCTGTTGCAGCAGCGCCGTTCCAGAGCCCGTGCCAGCTCCGAGTTCAACCACTACCCCAGTGGGCAACTCGGAGCGCGACAGCAGATCTTGCAGGACCTCCTGCCCCCTTCCCCTGCTCTGTGAGGCGGCCCAACCCTCCGCCATCTCATCGAAGAAGCCAGCAACTTGTTGAGCAACCTGCGGTGTCCACGAGAGCGGGTCATCGGCTACTGCTTCGGTGATCTGACGCATCGGATGAGCACTGCCAATATCTTCTGGTGGTTCTCCGACGGGAGTGAGGAGGGCAGGCAGGTGCGTAACAGACTCAGGCATTCTTGCGTGATTCAGCCGGAGAGATGCTGGTCGCACCTCGCATGTAGGGCAGCAACAACTCGGGGATTCTGATCGAACCATCCTCCTGCCGGTAGGTCTCCACGATTGCCGCCCACACTCGTGGAACTGCAAGCGCAGAACCATTCAGTGTGTGCAGAATCTCGGTCCCCTTACCCCCCTCAGGCTTGTAGCGCAGATTGGCCCGCCGGGCTTGGTACTCCCCGAACCAAGAAACCGAACTCACCTCTAGCCATTGGTCCACTCCAGGCGAATACACCTCAATATCAAAGGTTCGCGCCGCCGAATTTCCAATGTCGCCAGCGCAAAGATCTAGCACCCGGTATGCCAACCCAAGCTCAGCGATCAAACTCTCTGCACGATGCAGTATTTCTGCGTGAAGATCAGCCGCCTGTGCAGGCGTTGAGTACGCAAGGATCTCGACCTTGTCGAACTCGTGAACACGCAGCAACCCGCGTGTGTCTTTTCCTGCGGAACCAGCCTCACGCCTGAAACAGCTGGTGTGAGCGCAGAACCTCATAGGTAGGTCCCCCTCAGCCACAATCTCATCTTGGCCAAGAGAAGTCAGCGGAACCTCGGCGGTAGGAATAGCCCAGAGGTCATCACGTTCTACGGCGTAGGCCTCTTCAGAGAACTTCGGAAGGTGACCTGTGGCAACCATGGTTGCCGTTTTCACCAACGTTGGTGGACGCACCTCTTCGTACAGATCAACGTTTCGGTCGATCGCTAACTGGCAGAGTGCTCGCACCAGCGCGGCCCCCTGCTTGCGATACATCACAAACATTGATCCCGACATCTTTACTGCCCGCTCAACATCCAAAATCCCGAGCTGCTCGCCGATCTCCCAATGTGGCACTCGCTGACACGACGCATACGAGTCGGGCTGATACTGCTCAACACGCAAGATGACGTTGTCTTGCTCACCGCCACCATCGGGGCAATCCACTGCGGGAAGATTTGGAATCTGCAGAAGCTGATCACGCAGCTGCCCTTGCAACTCTTCAGCACGCGCATCAAGCTGCTTCTCTTCAATCCCGAGCAGCCTGCTCTGCTCCTGTAGCTCGGTGGCTTCTTCTTGGCGCTGCTCTCGAAAGAGTTTGCCCACCTCGTTGGAAAGCGCCCGAACCTCGGCTCGAAGCGAGTCACGCTGTCCGGACAACAATCGCAGCTCGGCATCGATGCCAGCCACTTCATCAATCACAGCAGCGTCTTGGCCTCTTCGCGCCAGCCCTGCCTTCACTTGGTCAATATCGCTGCGGATCATACGCACATCAAGCATGAGTGGAACCTAGTTGGCCTTGGACAGCAGACTGAACCTCATTCCCGTTACTCGTTCGCGAACCGTTCGCGAACCGCCCCCGAACTGTTCCGAACAGCAAGACAGAACTAGCGTCGCCTTGTGGCAGTCATCGCAAAGCAGTTGAGCATTCACTACGGTCAGACCGTGGCGGTAGACCAGATGAGCTTCCGAGCGGATTTGGGTCAGATCACCGTATTACTCGGACCGAACGGTGCGGGAAAGACCTCCACAATCGAGCACCTTGAGGGATACCGGGCAGCAACATCGGGGGAAACTAGCGTCTTGGGGCTTCATCCCGTTGCTGATCACCACAAGCTCACCGCTCAGGTTGGGGTCATGCTGCAACAAGGAGGCATTCCTACAGCTATTCGCCCTCAGGAGCTCCTTCGGCAGTATGCGGGCTTCTTTCCTCATCCCCTCGACCCTGGTGATCTGCTTGAGCGGGTTGGACTCACTGAGCGCTCCAAGACCCCGTACCGACGGCTCTCGGGTGGAGAACAGCAGCGGCTCTCGCTTGCACTTGCTCTGATTGGTCGACCGAAAGTGGTGTTTCTTGATGAGCCAACTGCCGGCGTGGACCTTGAAGGCAGAGATCTGATTCGGGCACTACTTCTGCAACTGCGCTCCGACGGCGTGTGTGTGCTCATCACCACGCATGATCTAGCCGAAACCGAACGCCTAGCAGACAAGGTGATTATCATCGATCACGGAATGGTGGTAGCTCAGGGCTCTCCAGGCGACCTGATGTCTGCAACGAGCTCGGATCATCTGCTCTTTGGTGCCACACCAAATCTTGACTGCGCAGGACTCAGCGCCACCATCGGGTCTCACGTTTCAGAGACATCTCATGGTGAGTACCGAGTTGAAGCACAACCCACGCCCGCTCTTGTGGCTGCAGTCACGAGCTGGCTAGCCGCTCAAAATATTCAGCTCACGGATCTGAGGGCCGAACGGCAACGCCTAGACGACGTTTTCCGCCGCCTGACCGACAGCAGTAAGCCAACCGACAGCAGTAGCTCATGAGAGCCCTCCGTTCTCAAATCCGCACCGAGCTGGCACTGAGCTCACGGCAAGGCGAGCAACTCCTTGTCTCACTTGGCATTCCCCTGCTCATCTTGGTGTTCTTTTCCTCAATTGATCTGCTTCCAACAGGCACTGACGAGCCAATCGATTTTCTTGCGCCTGGAGTACTCGCTTTAGCCGTGATGTCGACGGCAATGGTCTCGCTCGGGATTGGTACCGGGTTTGAGCGCACCTACGGCGTTCTGAAGCGCCTTGGGGCCTCTCCTCTGGGGCGAGTCCGCTGGGTAACGGCAAAAATTGCAACCGTTCTGGTCATTGAAGTCATTCAGTGGGTAGTACTCATCAGCGCCTCGATCCTGCTCGGTTGGTCGCCGCCGCTCACCGGTTGGGCCTTAGCCATCGTCGGAGCGCTATTGGGAACTGCAGCATTTGGCGGGCTCGGGCTGCTGATGGCTGGAACCTTGCCGGGGCTCGCAACACTCGCTGGAGCAAACGGCCTCTACCTCATTTTGTTGCTGACCGGCGGAATGATCATTCCGCTCAGCGAACTGCCCGCACCACTTGCAGCTGTAGCCAAACTGCTGCCGGCAGCGCCCCTTGCTGAGATCATCATCGGGTCGCTAACCGTTGGCGGCAGTGTCGCTGGCTGGGCTTGGATCTCGCTTACTTGCTGGGCACTGATCGCTCCGCTGGCGGCAGCAGTCCTGTTCCGCTGGGAGTAGCTTCGGTGAGATCAGGTCCGGTGAGATCAGGTCCGCTGAGATCAGGTCCGCTGACAGCAGACTCAGTGGGAACTAGCTTGCCTCGAAACTTCGACTGATTCGCTTTGCTGTTGAGCGACCACTTGAAGAAGATCACTCCGATAATTCCCCACAGATAAAATCCCGTGATGATCTTCATCATGATTCCGGCAAGTTGCTGGTCCTCAACGGCGCTGAGTCCCCACAGTCGGGGATCATGGTTGTATCCCTGATAGAGCACCGCTTCTGCCGTTGTAAGAAATGCCGCAGGGATCGTCGGAATCACCGAGATCAGAAACACCATCACGATTTTGAGCGGCGGACCGACCTGTAGTTCAGGGATCGGACCACAGATACACATCCAAACAAGCAGCGAGGTAAACACAGCAAGCGAATGAACGCTGTAGTGAATCCACGCATTGGCCACAGAGTTGTTGACCACCCAAGCCGCATGCATGGCAGCGGTGAGAAACAAGTTCACTAGTAACGCAGGCGCAGGGCGCGCCCAGTAATAGACAAACCTCTTGAACCCGCCCTCACCAATGATCAGGCGAGCAAGCCAAGTCGGGGTGGCAAGAAGCATGACTGGCGGGAACACCACCATGAGCAACGAATGCTGCAACATGTGCAGTGCATACAGTCGCTGCTCTGCAAGATCATGCAGCGGAAAGTCGGTGGCTATCCAAAATACGAACACACCAAAGAAGAACCAGATCTTTTGATGCGCAGTAATCGGCGCCTCTCCAGCAGCTACAGCCTTTGGCTGAATCACCCGACTGGCGTAGACGCCAAACCCCAAGAGCGCTAGAACCAGCAACCACACCTCAAAGTGTGGACCCCATGCTGGGAAAGCGCTACTCAACATCAGCCACCGGGACAGTCTGCGCAGAACGGTGCAGGCGGATCAATCGGCGGGTTGTTGAAATGCGTCGTACCCGAATCACTCCAGAAGTTCATGACAGTCAGCGCTGCCCCATACACAAGGATTGCAATAATCATCCCCGCATAGAACGTTCTCTTTAGAAGCGGCGAGTCGAACTTCAGATGCATGAAGTACAGCGCCACCAAGAAGAACTTAATCACCATCAAGGTGAGCAGGACTGGAACGGCGATCTTCTTGGTGTCGGCGTTGAAGATGTCATCCCACCAATAGGTACTCACCTCTAGTGCGGTCAGCCCGACCAACAGGAAGAAGATTTTGAAGTACTGCCCATCGGTCGGACCATGGGTGTGATGCTCGCCCGGATTTACTGGGGAGTCATCATCAAGTTCGGTTACTGCTGCGCTCATTTAAGACTCCTCATGGGATGAGGTACACGATCGTAAAGATCAGCACCCACACAATATCGACGAAGTGCCAGTACAGGCCGACAACCTCTACTGCCTCGGCACGAATCCTCGTGCCGAAAGAGATCGCAAGCATTGACAACAACATGATCACACCGACTACTACGTGGACTCCGTGAAGCCCTGTGAGTGCAAAGAATGCCGAGGAAGCCACGTTCGAGGTGAAGCCAAGACCGTCGTTCACAACAAAGTTCGTGAACTCATAGATCTGACCACCCAAGAACAACCCGCCGAGCACTGCGGTTGAGGTCAACCACAAACGCAAGCGGGTGAGATCACCACGGATCACCGAGTTGACTGCAAGCACCATGGTGAGCGAACTCATCAACAAAATGAACGAGGTCATTGAGGTGAACGGAATATCGAAGTACTCCGACACCTTGTGCGTGTTACCGCTCAGTCCCGCGATCTCGCCTGGTCGGTTTTTGTAGATGAGGTACGTCGAGATCATCCCGCCAAAGAGCAGGCAGTCCGAGGCCAGGTACACCCACATACCCAGTTTCTCATTTGAGATACCAGTTGAAGTTGTATGGATGTCATCTGGGAATTCAACATCCTCTAGTGATTCATATGCGAGATCACTCATTGTGAGTCCCCCCCATCAGCAGTAACTCCGGCGGAACCAGCAGAGGCAGAGACAAGCTCGGACTCAGCGCTTTCACCCGCTTCAATCTCGGCCGCATCTGGCTCATCTGGGTCTCCATGATGATCGTCGTGACCATGGCTGGCATCTGGATCCGTGGCTGGTTCCATGACCCAACCGTAGATACCAGCAACGATGAGGATCACTCCTGGCACTGCCCACCAAAGGTTGAAGATCAACCCATAGCCGACTAGGGGCATGCCCAGCGCAAGCACGAGCGGCCAATACGAGGGTGAAGGTAGATGCACAGTCACCGGGTCACTTGACTCAACGACGTCCTCTGTCTTGGCAATTCGCACGAGACGTCCGTTTTCATCGTGGCCATACTTGCGATGCCAGAACTCGTCGAATTCCTCTACTACCGGAATCTCAGCGAAGTTGTACTCGGGGGCAGGAGAGGGGATCATCCACTCAAGACTGCGTGCATCCCATGGATCGGCCCCAGGATTGACAGGGTTCTTGCGGTGCTTGCGGTAGCTAAAGACCACGTTGCCCATAAAGACCAGCAGCGACAGAGCAATGATGAATGCCCCAGTGGTGGACACCATGTTCCACATGCTGAAACCTTGGTTCGAGGTGTAGGTATAGGTGCGGCGCATCATTCCCTGAAGACCAAGGATGTGCATGGGGCCGAAGGTCAGATTGAACCCAACCAGCATCAGCCAGAAGTGCCACTTGCCTGTTCGCTCACCAAGGAAGTGACCAAACATCTTTGGCCACCAGAAGTACAGCCCGCCCATCATCCCGAGCAATGCGCCACCAAAGAGCACATAGTGGAAGTGAGCCACGATGTAGTAGGTATCAGTCTGCTGGGTGTCGGCTGGAGCAAATGCGTGCGTCACGCCAGACAGTCCGCCGATTGTGAACATCCCAACTAGGCCGACCGAGAACAACATCGGCACGCTGAATTTCAGCCGTCCGCCGTACATGGTCGCCATCCAGTTCAGGATCTTCACTCCAGTTGGCACTGCAATGAACAGCGTAGAGAGTGAGAACGCAAGCACGGAAAGTTGGCCCATGCCAGAAGCGAACATGTGGTGAGCCCAGACACCCCAACCCATGAAGCCAATTGCGATTCCCGATCCAACCATGAACGGGTAGCCAAAGATTGGCTTGCGAGAAAATACGGGGATGATCTCTGACACCATGCCGAATGCCGGCAGCACCATGATGTACACCTCGGGATGACCGAAGATCCAGAACAGATGCTCCCACAAGAAGGGATCTCCGCCCTTGGAAGCATCAAAGAACGCCGCTCCAAACATGCGATCGAGGGTGAGCAGCAACAAGGCCACGGTGATGACGGGGAGTGCGAACACCAGCAATACCTGCACCACGAAGTTCATCCAGGTGAAGACGGGCATTTTCATCAGCGTCATGCCAGGGGCACGCATGTTGAGCACCGTTACGGTCAGGTTGACTGCAGAGACAGTGGAACCGATACCCATGATGAGTAGACCAATTGCGTAGAAGTCAATGCCTGTTCCCGGAGAGAACGTCACTCCCGCGTTCGGGGCGTAGTTGAACCACCCGCCATTTGCACCGCCGCCGAGCAACCAAGAGGAGTTAAAGAAGATTGCTCCGGCAAGCCAGATCCAAAGCGAGAGTGCATTCATCCTCGGGAACGACACATCCCGAGCGCCGATCTGCAAGGGAATCAGGTAGTTCGCAAAGGCCGAGGCCATGGGCATAATCACCATGAAAACCATGGTGACTCCGTGCATTGTAAAAACCTGATTGTACAAGTCGGCCGAGAGCAGTTGATTACCGGGAACCGACAACTGCAGACGGATCAGAAGCGCCTCAAAGCCACCCACAAGTAAGAAGAAAAACGAGGCAACGCCGTACATGATGCCGATCTTCTTGTGGTCCACGGTGTTAACCCAAGACCTCCAACCGGTATTTGCCTTTGGTCGTGCAAAAACGCCAAGCGGGCTCGGGGACTCTGTCGCTGCGGGTTCGTGCCCTGTGGTCAATTCGAGTGGCCGCTGATCTTCGATGATCGCCATCAGATCATCCCTTCTTTCGGTTCTGCTGAGTTTTCATACGTACACCATCTCGTTGTTCATATTGCTAATTGGCATGTACTTCTAGCTGGCATGTACTTCTTCGTCACTGAAACGGACTGCTGGAGTGTCTTTGCTACTTCAGGGTGAGGAGGTACGCCGTGAGCTGTTCAATCTGAGCTTCACTCAGGTTGTAGTTCGGCATTCCCTGATTGTTATTCGGATCCATTGGCTTGACCTCTTGTGGATTACGAAGCCAACGCTTGATGTTGTTGGTATCTGGCGTGCCTTCGGGGATGGCCTGTGCCACTGAGCCGCCGGACTCATACAGGGGCAAGAGCCCACCGACAAAGTGTTGTCGCATCATCATGTGAGTCAGGTTCGGAGCATTTCCCGATGCCATTGTGATTGCCACAGTCTTTCCGTAATCCGGATCTGGAACGGTGCTGTACGGATAGGGCGACTTTGAGGTTGGGGTAACTCCGTTAACTTGGTGGCAGTAGGAGCACTGAGAGACGAAGAGCGTTTGGCCCTGCACAGCAAGTTCGTTCTTCGGGTCAGGTTGGGCCGGCGCAGTAGTCATAGCGGTTAACCAGATCTGATAATCCGCTGGTGAAAGAGCCTTGACCTGCATTCGCATCAGGCCATGGGAAAGGCCGCAATACTCGGTGCACTGCCCCTCAAACATTCCCACCTCGTTGGCCTGCAAGATCACCTGATGGGTGCGGCCAGGAACGGCATCCATCTTGCCCGACAGAGCCGGAATCCAGAAGCTGTGGATGACGTCATTCGATTGAATCTTGAAGCGCACATCACGACCAACAGGGATTGCGGCCTCTGTGGCGGTGATGATGTCGGGAGCACCGTCGTTGTCTAGATCGTAACGGTATTCCCACCACCACTGCTGGCCGATCACCGTCACCTCGAGGGGGTCAGTGGCATCGTCCATCTGCAGAATTGTGTTGACGTTGAACACTGCAAGTACGGCGAGCAAAAGTGCTGGAGCAATTGTCCAACCAAGCTCAAGCTTGGTATTGCCGTGCAACTGCACGGGCTCGTCTTTGCCGTCTACATCGTCGGAACGCCGCCGGAAGCGAGTTACGACGAACACCAAGCCGATCTCAACGAGAAGGAAGACAATTCCGGCAATTGCGAACACCGGGATGATGAGATCCTGAATTGCCTGAGACTTGTTACCGCGCGGGCTCAACGTGGTAAGCGGACGGCCGACGGGGGATCCAATATTGGATACCAGCAAGTAGCCGAGCAGCAAGCAGACGACTAATGAGACTCCGGTGATGACATATGACTTGCGATTGTTCCGCACGTACAACCTCTCAGTACTCGACGGTCAAATGGTCGAGGCTCGTACTCTCGGTTAACCCTGAATGCCCGGTCAGGCCTGTAGTCAACGAGGAGATTCCTTCTTCGGTTCCTGAATGTTCTGACTCACGTGGTCCAGATATCCCTCCGGCGATTCCACCGGCAAGAAGTAGCACTGCACCAATCAGCAATGCTCCTACCAAGACCGACCGCTTGAGGTGTGGCCGGGAAGACAAAAACACTGCGACACCGAACACAATAACGGCCACCAGAATGATGACAATCGCGGCTCCGGTTTTTGATACGGCTAGCAGAATCCGAGACATCAAGAACACAATTGCTAGTGCACCCACGGTCGCCGCAATCGGGATCTCGATTGGGTACATGAGTTTCTTGCGAAGCGCAGAATTGGCGGCCGCATCATCGGTTGCACGCTCGGACCAAGCCCTGACCGTCCATTCCACGATGACTACCACGAGACCCAAGCAGCCGACAGCTACGAGGATGCCAGATACGGCGAGCCCAACGATGATGAGTCCTGCCGAGAAGGCACCAACGATTGGCCAGTAGCTGAGTCCCTGAGGAGTCACGACTCGCAGGTCCGCATTGTCTGAGGTAGTCCCTGGGCCCTGAATCTGAATGAGCGCTTCGGCATCGCCATCACGGAATGCTGTAAGGAAGCCACCAATTGCGGCCATCAGGCCAGCGAATGCCAACAAGATGGAGTAGCCAATCTGGTCTCCCACCCAGCCCTTATAACCAAAGGTGAGGGGACCAACAATGCTGTTGACCAAGCCGCCGCTGCTCAGCACTGCGCTGATCCCACCGTTGTTCGATGCGCCGGTAATCATGCCGTAGGCAAACGCCATCAACAGCCCGACCGCTGCTGCACCATAGAAGTATTTTGATCCACGAGTAATCATCTATCAGCTCACTTCTGGATGTAGACGGCGAACCAGATCACCGCATAGAGAGCAACCCCGGCGTACCAGAAGACTGCTGCGGCTCCGATGCCGTCGGGCTGACGGCTTGAATACTGACCGCCGAGCGTGCGAAACGCCATCAGCAGTAAGAAGATAAGACCTGCAACGACCATTGCGAGATGACCAATGGTGACTGCATAGAACAGCGGACCTTCAGGCTGAGTTATTGCAATGCCTGCCTCTTTAAACAAGAAGGTGCTCTGGTTGACAAACGCAATGCCCAAGAGCATCGTCACTCCGAGCGCCAAGTAGGTGTGATAGCGGTCGTCTCTACTGATTGACCACACAGCCCACTGCATGGTGACAACAGACATCACCATGGTCAGCATCTGCATGTTGGGTTGAGTCAGGGCAATCTGATTGTCTGCTAGCCAAGCAGTGCCGGCCGCATCACGAGTGGCTAAGTAGTTGCCGATCAGCGTGAGTAAGCCCATCGCAACTCCGGCAGTCACAAACACGGTGCCGAAAATCAGTTCACGTCGACGCGGCATGGTCGGCGGCATCGCTGCTGTTGTGGTCACCGCAGCCTCTGGGCTTTCTGGTGGACTAGTCACCTCGGGGGGTGACATGGTTGCAGTGTCTGACATTAGTTGTCCTCCTCAACGGCTTCTCCGGTGGATCGGAAGTCAAGCAACGGATAGGGGCTGGCCACAATTGTGCGCAAAAGGACTGCGTGGTCTTGAGCTGAGAGCTCGGTCGCAGCCCACTCAAGGGTGAGTCCGGCGGATCCGCTTTCGGCAGGCTCTGCAGAATTTCCCCGGCTCGTGACAAGTGCCATCATCAACCCGAGGAGCGCACCAAGAGCTAGCAAGGATGCAGCTGCTGCTACCCAGACGTTAAAGAACGATCGGTTGAGACCAAACCCGGTGATTCCCTGAATCAAGAATACTGTTCCGAGTAGTCCACCTCCGATCAGGCCGGCAGTCATTGAAGCACCTGCAATGGCGTTCGGAGCGGAAGCTCGAAGCACTACCCGAGACCAAGCAGAGAGTGCAGCAAGCCCGCCGACGAAAGCTGCGCTGAGCAAGAAGACCCCTTGCGCCCAGCCAAGTCCAGCAGCCTCGAAGCTAAACAAGGTTGACGAACCCGTGGTATTGAGCGCCTCAAGAACCCCAGAGAGCAGGCCCCCAAGCAGCAGCAGGAAGGCAAACAGCACACCGATAAGGCCCGGAGTGACGACAGGTTTTTGGTGACGCAGTGTGTCGGCGACCAATCCCAGCAAACCCAGAACCGGCACTGCAGCAAGTGCAACGAACGCGATCCACAGAATGTTTTCTCTTCCGCCAGCCGTTTGCGACCAGGCCCCAAATGAGAACACGCCATACATGGCGATGAGGGCTTGAACCGTTCCGTATCGGGCAAACCGGCGACCGCAGGCCTGAGCGACAAGGTCGCAGCAGATTCCCAGCACAGGGATGGCCAGCATGTAGACCGCTGGTGCTCGCAAGAACCAAGAGACACCAGCGCTATAGCGCAGGGCTAGTCCAGCAGCGTTTGCCTGGCTGATCTGGCCAAGAAACACATGTGCAACGGTCGAGCCGAAGGTAAGAATCCAAATCGGGGCAGCAACCAGCATGGACCAAGAGAAGAAGGGCACCTTTGACAGGCTCATACCCACTGGTCGGTGCGAGAGCACTGTGGTCGCAACGCAGGCTGCGCCGAGTGAGAGTGCAATCATCATTGCACCCATCGAGAGCATCCCGAGTCGGGCAGCTTCTAGCTTGGCTCCCCCAACCCCGCCGTCAAGTGGGACGCTGATGATGAAGATGGCGGCAGAGATCAGCCATGCCCACAAAGACAGTGCGGCAGCGCGTGGGAACGCTATGGCCTCGGAGCCAACTTGCATGGGAACCAAACAGATAGCAAGTCCGAGCAGTAGCGGCAGTGCCCCTATAAGCACCATTGCCACCAACGCGCTGCTCCACAGAGGGTCAGACACGTCAAGGGGTCCGCTCGAACCCAATGCTGTGAGACCGCCGACTGCCAAGGCGCCGGCGGAGACTGCCATGAGGAGGAGCGAACTCAGGATGAATGTTCGGCCGATCGCCTGATGCTCACCTGTTCCCATCACTCGTTCAAGAGCAGTCGGGACAGGTGGGCCTGCTGTTGCAGCAGGGTTGTCGGAGGTAGATCGAGTGTCAGTCAGTGTCATGTGTGTCGTGCCCTCGTGAGGCTCCCCCGCAGGAGAATTCCTCAACCAAGATCGTTATTTTCTGTACCTAGAGGGTATTCCTAGGCACAGCGGTCCAACCGCTGAGGCTTGACCTTACATCGGCCATCGGCCGCCAAAGAAAACCCTCAGCTCACCATCCGTTGCGAAGCAGTACGTCAACCGCCATTACTGCAAATAACAAAGTGATGTAAGTGATTGAAAAGGTGAAGAGTCGGATGGCTTTGGCGGGGGATTCCGTACGCCTGACATCCACTGAAAACCAGATAAACAGTGCCCCCAGCACCACGGCAGAGACGAAGTACAACGGACCCATTTCTGCTGCCCACCCAAAGAGCAGCGAGCACAAAAACACCAGTACGGTGTAGACCAGCATTTTTGTCGTGGTCTGACGAAAACTTGCCACGACGGGCAGCATCGGCACTTCTGCCCGTGCGTAGTCCTCTCGGTATTTGATTGCTAGGGCCCAGAAATGTGGTGGGGTCCAAAAGAACATCAGCGCAAACAGAGTGAGCGGTGCGAGGCTAAAGGTTGCCGAAATGGAGTCAGTTACTGCTGCGTAGCCAATAAGAACTGGGATACAACCGGCGGCGCCACCGATGACGATGTTCTGGGCTGAGGTGCGCTTGAGCCACAAGGTGTAAACGAAGACATAGAACAAACAGGCAGACAGACCGAGCACTGCCGAGAGTGGATTGACGATGACCCAGAGCCAAACAAAGGCAAGGGCCTCGATTCCCACAGCAAAGGTGAGCGCAGCCCGTGGAGTAATTAGCCCCGTAACGAGCGGCCGCTCTTTGGTTCGGTCCATCACTGCATCGATGTCTCGATCCACATACATATTGATTGCATTTGCCCCGCCCGCTGCTAGCGAACCGCCAATCATCGTGGCCAACATCAGCCAGAGCGGCGGCATCCCACCCTCTGCAACCACCATGGTGGGAATCGTGGTGACCAAGAGAAGTTCAATGATGCGCGGTTTGGTCAGCGCGACGTAGGCAGACACTCGGGTGCCTAGAGAAATTGGGTGAGAAAGGGCCGGCGCAACCATGACGTCTCTACGCTACGTCCCACAGAGCCGCGCGAGCCAACGCGGGACAAGAAGTTCAGATTGGCTTGGTCTGTGAAGGGGAAAGAGCCATCACCCTGTTCTAATCTTGGCCAGATGAGCTTGGCTGTCTGGGCAAAAATCCTGTGAGCAACAACACCGTGAGCATGACAAGCACCGACAATCCGGATAGCCCAATTAGTCCCGCTGAACGCTTCACGCTCTCTGCTGCGAGGTATCGCCAAGTAGCAATTGTTGCGCTTGCGCTCATCGGCATCATCGTGGTGACTGGTGCAGCAGTTCGCTTGACTGGCTCGGGGCTGGGTTGCGAGGACTGGCCAAACTGCTCGAATGGTGAGCTCGTCGAATTTGGCAATCCAAACCAAACCATCGAACAGCTCAACCGACTCTTTACTGGTCTGGTTTCGGTTGCAGTCATTGCGGCAGTGCTCGGGTCGCTTCGCCGGCGGCCTTATCGGCGCGATTTGGTTTGGTG
Source organism: Actinomycetota bacterium (assembly GCA_009701845.1). GTDB lineage: Bacteria > Actinomycetota > Acidimicrobiia > Acidimicrobiales > Microtrichaceae > IMCC26207. The sequence continues at coordinate 1,678 of WLJI01000016.1, read as the reverse complement.
GTCGGCGGGCCTAGTAGCGGGCGTGATCGGTCAGATTGTTTTAGGTGGAATCACGGTGCTCGTGGATCTGCACCCAGCGGCAGTTGGCGGACACTTTGTCCTGTCCATGCTGCTGGTATCCGATGCAACTGTCCTGGTGTGGAAAGCCAGCCACGACCCCGGCCCCACTCGCCCCCGGGTGTCTCGGGCAAACCTCAACCTGTCTCGAATCGCGGTAGCTACTGCCGCGTTACTGATGATCACCGGTCCACTCGTGACGGGCAGCGGCCCTCACGCCGGGGACGCGAAGTCTCCACGGTTCGATCTGCTCATTCCCGATGTAGCCCGAGTGCACAGCATCAACATGTGGATCTTCTTGATAGTTACGGTTGTTCTGTTGCTGCGGCTCGGTAGGGCACAGACCTCTGCAGACATTCTCCGACGTGGCTATTACCTACTCTTGGTGATTGTGATTCAGGGAGGGATTGGCTACACCCAGTACGAGCTTGGGATTCCGGCCGGCCTTGTTCTTGCACATATCGCTGGAGCAACGCTGCTTGTGGGCACGGTGTTGTGGTTTCATCTTGGACTATCCGGCGTTCAAGCGACAGACTCAACTCCCCTATGAGAACCGCGCCACTATGAGCACCACTGCGCCCCTTGAGGTTATGGAACCCGACACGGGCAGCGACGCTGAGACCGACGCGCCCTGGGTTGTGCTTGTTTGGAACGATCCCATCAATCTGATGTCGTATGTCACCTTCGTTCTGCAGAAACTCTTCGGCTATTCCAAAGCCGAGGCAGACAAACTCATGATGCAAGTTCATACCGAGGGCAAGGCCGCTGTCTCACACGGCACGCGCTCCGAGGCTGAGCGAGATGTGTTTCGACTTCACGAACATGGTTTATGGGCGACCATGCAACAGGACTGAGAGCAAACAAGATGGGCCTGTTAGACGGTGTGTTTGATCCACCATTCAGAAAGCGGCGCAACGGCCGCTACACAGTCAATCTCTCCGAGGGAGAGCGTCAACTCATTGAAGATCTTGTAATTGACCTCCGTGAGCTCCTGACGACCGATAGTCCAATGCTGCAGAGACTCTTTCCGCCGCCCTACGGTGAGAATGAGGAACGAAATCAGGGTTACTCAGCTCTGGCTGGATCCGAGTTGGTTGAACGCAAGTTTGCTTCGCTTGATCTTGTCACCAACACAATCTCGGCAGAGGATTTATCCGAGGACGAGGTCGAGGCTTGGATGCGGTCCATCAACGATATCCGCCTAGTACTCGGGACCGTCTTGAACGTGTCGGAAGAGAAAACGTTCGAGACAGCGGACGAGGCTACGCAGTCGCTCCATGACAGCTACGAGTACTTGGGCATGCTCCTTGAACGCATCATTCGGTCGTTATCGAGTTGAGCTGATCCCAAGTAAAAAGGACAGTTCGGCTCGCCGTCTTTGGACCTCTGCGTGCTGCCTGCTACTGTCGCAAAGTCCTCCCATGGGATGAGCCCCCATCGTCCAGCGGCCTAGGACGCCTGCCTTTCACGCAGGTAACACGGGTTCGAATCCCGTTGGGGGTACGCAGTACCAAAGCAATTCAGCAATATGTAAGGACAGCAGTACCGAATACAGCAGTACAAGCAATCGATAACAAGTAAGTAACATGTTTAGTTCGTGGTCCCGTGGTGCAGCCTGGAG
>WLJI01000159.1 GCA_009701845.1 Actinomycetota bacterium | reverse complement strand
GTAGCTAGGGTCGGGCTCCGTGAACTGCGGGAACTTGTCGTTCGCAGAGAAGTCAAAGCTGCCGCCATCAACAATTGCTCCCACGATTGCAGTGCCATGGCCGCCAATGAACTTGGTTGCCGAGTGCACAACGATGTCTGCTCCGTGCGCTAGGGGGTTGAGCAGATACGGAGTAGCAATCGTGTTGTCGATGATGAGCGGTACGCCATTGGCATGGGCTACCCCGGCAACGCCAGAAATGTCTAAGACGTCGTTGCGCGGATTGCCGATGCTCTCACCATAAAAAGCCTTGGTGTTGGGCTGAACCTTGGCTGCCCACTCATCAAGATTGTCGGGGTCCTCAACGAAGCTCACCTGAATCCCAATCTTGGGAAGCGTGTAGTGGAACAAGTTGTACGTTCCGCCGTAGAGCGAGGCCGAAGCCACGATGTGACTGCCTGCCTCTGCCAGGTTCAAGATGGCGAGCGTCTCTGCAGCCATTCCTGAACTCACCACGAGTGCACCCGGAAGGCCAACAGCAGTAGTGGTCGCGCCTTCAAGGCTCGCAATCCGAGCCTCAAGAACTCCCTGGGTGGGATTCATGATTCGGGTGTAGATATTGCCAATCTCACCCAGAGCAAACAGGTTCGCTGCGTGCTCGCTATCTCTGAACTGATACGCCGTTGTTTGATAGATCGGCGTAGCGCGTGACCCAGTTACCGGATCCGGCTCGGCTCCTGCATGAATCTGACGGGTATCAAAACCCCACTGCTCGGTCATCTCTGCTCCTCGTAGATTGGATCCAACGAGGGGTCACCCTAGGGCAGGAGTTCATGCAATTCAATTGCCGACCAAATAGGTCAGGTATTAGGTGTACTCGAGACCTGATTCACGCCAATGGCACTGACAGCTAGCACTCGGGTCCGCCCAGACTCAAAGAGCCTGGGTGCCAGCAGATCTGCAGAAGCGCCAGCGGGCATCAGCGCTGCCACAGTTGGCCCTGATCCCGAGAGCCACGCGGCGAGCACCTGCTCATTTGCCAAGAGTTCTTGCAATACCTCAGCCGAATCAGGCCGAGCCAGGAGTCGCTCATTCTGATGAACCTCATCTTCGCAGGCGACGCGTAGCTTCGACAGGTCGCCAGTTGCGATCGCTGCGACCCACAGCGAGGAGCGCGCTATGGAAAATGCTGCCGCTTCCCTACTGAGCGTGGGGGCCAGCACGCTACGAGATGCGTTTGTCGAGGTTGACTTCTCTGGCCACCAGACAATGACTTCAAGGCCCTCGGGCATCTCCAAAGAAAGGGCCTGCTCCCCCGCCGCCACCGTCATGCCGCCCCAGATTGACGCAGCTGCATTATCTGCATGCCCTTCAAGCTTGGCTGCAACAGCAAATGCCTGCTGTTGAGCAGCAGTTGGTTCAGCGCCCGAGGTGAGCAGTGCCAGATAGGCGCCGGCCACACGAGCCGCTCCAGAGAACCCAAGTCCGCGCCCCGGCGGGATCGGGCTGCGCCACCAAAGTGGCCTGTTGGGTTCTCCCCCCGCAAGAACATAGGCAACTGCGGCTGGGTGAGTGCGTTCAACAACAAGCCAGCCCTGCTCATCACGATCGAGATGAGCAGGGCTGTCTGATAACTCAAATGGAAGGTCAAGCGCTAGTGCAAGACAATCAAAGCCAGGCCCAAGATTGGCCGAGGATGCAGGTGCAGAAACGTGCACCGTGTCAGTCTCCTCCGGAGATGTCCTCGACCTTGGCCTTACCGGCAGAGATCCATGGCATCATGCCGCGCAGTTCTGCACCGACGGTTTCAATCTGATGAGCCTTGCCGGCCTCTCTCAACGCCGTGAAGTTGGCTCCCCCGGCTGCAACTTCGCCAACAAACTCGGTTGCGAACTCGCCCGACTGGATCTCGCTCAGGATCTTCTTCATCTCTGCCTTGACTGCTGCGTTGATCACGCGAGGACCGCGGGTGAGGTCTCCGTACTCGGCCGTGGTCGAGATGGAATAGCGCATTCCGGCGATACCTTGTTCGTACATAAGGTCAACAATCAACTTGAGCTCATGCAAGCACTCAAAGTACGCCGACTCGGGCTGGTACCCAGCCTCGACAAGGGTCTCAAAACCGGCCTGCACTAGAGCGGTCAACCCGCCACACAAGACCACTTGCTCGCCGAACAGGTCGGTCTCGGTCTCTTCTTCAAAGGTGGTGTCAAGTACACCAGCTCGTGTTCCACCGATGGCATCGGCATAGGACAGCGCAAGCGCCTTGGCCGTTCCGCTTGCGTCCTGCGAGACCGCGATCAAACACGGCACACCGCCGCCCTCTGTGTAGGTGCGCCGAACCAAGTGGCCGGGGCCCTTCGGTGCAACCATGGCCACGTCAACACCCTCGGGCGCTTTGACGTATCCAAAGCGCACGTTGAATCCGTGGGCAAAGAACAAGGCATCGCCGGGGCTCAGATTGGGAGCAACCTCTGCGTTGTATACCGGGCCGATCTCGGTATCGGGAAGCAGAATCATGATGAGGTCAGCCTCTGCAGTGGCGCTAGCAACGTCTAGAACGCGCAGGCCAGCTTCTTCGGCCTTGGCTCGAGAAGAACTGCCCTCACGTAGGCCTACGCGCACGTCCACGCCGGACTCTTTCAGATTCAATGCATGGGCATGGCCCTGCGAGCCGTAGCCCAACACTGCCACCTTGCGGCCAGCAATGATTGAGGAGTCAGCATCTTTTTCGTAATAGACGTTTGCCATGAGCTTCTTCAGCCCTTCCTAGTTTGTCGAGAACAAATCAACCGTGTGAACGGCACACAGGAGCTACACAGTAGAAGCGAAACTAGCTGCGTTCTAATTTGGGTAGTGCAACCCGGCCTGTTCGTTGAAGATCAATGATGCCAAACGGGCGCAAAAGGTCTTCAAGGTCATCGAGTCGCTCAGGGTGTTCATCGAGCGAGAGTGCGAGTTCATCGTGGCCAACATCAATAATTCGGCCGTCAAACACGCCGATGAGTTCGATGATTTGGCCGCGCACCTCGGCAGGGGCCTTGACCGTCACCAACATCAGTTCGCGCTCAACCGAGTCACGCGGATCGAGTTCAGAGATCTTGATCACGTGAATCAGCTTGTTCAACTGTTTCACAACCTGCTCCAAAGGCGCCTGCTCAACATCGACCACTACGGTGATGCGACTAAATCGCTCATCATCGGTTGGGGCAACCGCTAGCGAGTAGATGTTGTAGCCACGCCGAGCGAACAATGCAGAGACCCGTGCCAGCACTCCGGCTCGGTTCTCGACAAGTACAGACAACACGTGGTACTTCGGCGGCATCGAACCTGCCCTCCTGCTATTCATAGATTGCAGAGTCATCGACCCAGTCCGTTCTGCAAGGGGCCGACGTCGATCTGATCGTTCGTGGTTCCAGGTGAGACCATCGGAAACACCTTCTCTGAAGCGTCCGTTCGGAACTCCAGCACTACTGGGCGGTCATTGATCTCATTGGCCTTGTCAATTGCGGGGCCGACCTCATCGGGCGACTCAACACGCAATGCGATACAACCCATCGCCTCTGCCCATTTCACGTAGTCAGGCAAATCAGGAGACAAGTAAACCTCGGAGTAACGCTCCTCGTAGAACATCTCCTGCCACTGCCGAACCATTCCCAAATAAGCGTTGTTGAGAATGGCAATCTTGACTGGAATTCGCTCGGTGGCAGCAGTAACAAGTTCCTGCGCTGTCATCTGGAAACAACCGTCTCCATCGACTGCCCATACGGTGCGATCGGGGCGGCCGACTTTGGCGCCAATCGCTGCCGGAACCGAGAACCCCATCGTTCCCAAACCACCCGAATTCACCCAGGTGTAGGGGTAATTGAACTTCCAGTACTGACTGGTCCACATCTGGTGTTGTCCCACACCCGAAGCAACGATGGTGTCTGCAGGTGACCTGTCTCGAAGTTGTTCAAGCACATACTGCGGCTTGAGCAGGTCTCCATCTTGGGATTGTTCGTACACAAGCGGGTACTGCTCTTGCCACCCAGAGACTTGTTGACGCCAAGGCGTGATATCCATACGGCTTTGTTGGCCACCAAGAGCGTTGAGCGCCTTGATGATCTCTTCGATGACCAGTCTGCAATCGCCAACGATTGGCACGTCAGGCCGGCGAACTTTGCCAAGCTCTGCTGGGTCAATGTCGACGTGAATGATCTTTGCTCCAGGCGCAAAGCCATCAAGTTTGCCCGTGACTCGATCATCAAAACGGCTTCCGAGCGCAATCAACAGATCGGCCTGTTGCATGGCCGTCACAGCGGTGTAGTTGCCGTGCATTCCAGGCATGCCCAAGCAGAGTTCATGATCATCAGGGAAAGCACCGCGGGCCATCAGCGTGGTCACCACTGGGATTCCAGTGAGTTCTGCAAGCTCTCGCAATGCTTCTGCAGCTCGAGCTTTGAGGATTCCACCGCCGGCGTAGATCACTGGCTGACGGGCCGTCGCAATCAGGACGGCGGCCTCTTTGATCTTCTTGGGGTGCCCCTTCGTCGTGGGCTTGTACCCAGGCATACTCGATGACACATCAGCATCTGTTGGCCAATGCCAGTTCATGGCCGAGGCCGGGTTCATTGGGTCGACGATGTCTTTGGGGATGTCCACCAATACCGGACCAGGGCGACCCGTGGTGGCAATGTGAAACGCCTGACGAATAGCCATCGGAATGTCTTCGGCACGTGTCACGAGTTCGTTGTGTTTGGTCACTCCACGAGTGATGCCAACGGTGTCGCACTCTTGGAAGGCATCGGTTCCGATGGAGGGAAGCGGTACCTGACCGGTAATAACCACCATGGGAATCGAATCCATGTAGGCATCGGCAAGAGGGGTCACGATGTTGGTAGCTCCTGGACCAGAAGTGACCATCGCGACTCCAGGTCTGCCAGTGGCGTGCGCAAACCCTTCGGCCATATGGCCCGCACCTTGTTCGTGTCGAACCAGGACATGGCGAATAGGGCTATCAAGGATCGGGTCGTAGACCGGAAGGATCGCTCCTCCTGGCAGGCCGAAGATGACCTCAACTCCCTCTAGTTCGAGGGACTTAATCAGGGCTTGTCCACCATTGGTGTTCATGTCGCTGTTCCTGGCTTGTCTCTAATTGGCACTGGGCTGATATTGCTCTGTAATTGAAACTCTTCTGAAACTGAAACTCTTCTGAAACTGAAACTGCTCCGAAAATCAAAACAACCTCCCGCTAAGGAGGTTGTCGGCACGCACGCGGATTGGATCTCCGGTCACGTGCCTCAGGAGGGTACGAGAAGAAGATGCGAAGTAGTCACATGTGTAGTCTGCCGCGAAGCAGGCTCGGTTGACAACCCGGTAGGTTCTCAGCGGCAAAATCAAACATCTTCGCCAGGCTCCGATGGGTGAGTGGTCAGATTCGCGGTACCGTCGATCTATGAACGAATGGGCACCGATTCTTGTAGCGGGCGGAATCATTGCAGTCGTTGCCATTCGAGAGACGCTTCGCTGGCGCGGCCGGCGTTGGCGCAAGTCTGGCCCCCGGGGCACTCAATAGCGCCTAGGAACTTCCGGTAGAGCAAGGGACCTAGCGGGCTGGAGTGATGTGCCCAACAAGCTCGGACTCGCGGCCAGTAAGCCGACTCGTCGCTGCTGTTGTGC
>WLJI01000158.1 GCA_009701845.1 Actinomycetota bacterium | reverse complement strand
GGGTGTGAGCCCCTCAGCCACCGCCTCTTGGCGTCGCAGCTTCATCATCGGATATGCAGAGGAAGTGGGCGCTCGGCTCGAACAAGATCGAGCGGCTGCAGCCTCGGCAAAATCGGCAGAAGCGACTCAGTCATCGTCTGGCGCAACAGCTCCTTCGCCGGGGAGCGAGGCTCCGTCAGTGGCGGTGGTGTTGGCCTCGCGTGCAGAAGAGGTGCAACAGGATTTCCGGCGTCGGCACCCGCGGGTTCGCTCATCTTGGGCGTCAAGCGGTAGGTCGGCCACTGGGCGCCAAGCAGGTCAGCGGGCTGGCAAGGAAGCTTCGCTCACTCGGGGCGGTATTGGATCACGCCGAGGCATCGGAGCGGGATGACCTTTAGCAACCAGGCTGCCGACCCGTATCGAGAATCGGTTTACTCGTTAGAGAACCTTGCGTTACCCGATAACGGTCGACGCTTTGGCCGGTTTGCAGAGCTACAGCTCTATGTGGATGCAGTGTTGACAAGCCCCTGGTGGGATCAGCAGTTTCCGCAAGCCCCAATCGAGGTCGAGCTATTTCGGCGTTCTCGGTCGGCCACATTTTCTGCTGCCGCAGTTGATGGATCTGGAAACGAAGCTGCGATCTGGATTCGCGATGGCTCCTGGGATGCCGTCACGGTGGTACACGAACTTGCTCACCTAGCGAGTGCTCAAAGAGCACATACCCCAGATCCCACTGGTCCTCATGGGCAAGAGTTCGCAACAGCTCTGTTGTTGTTGTGGAGAGAGCTACTTGGCGTACATGCTTACGGGGCGCTGCGGTCTGGCTTTGATGGCCAAGGTGTTCCGTATCGGCGTGAACGCCTTTTTTGAGCGGAGCGCAGGGTGTAAACGGCCGCTTTCTCTTGTCGTCCACGGATGCTGAGGCGACCTGATGGTACCCAGGCCTCACGCTGAGAGGCCGCTAAAACTGTGGTGGACGAGGCAAGAACTCCCGTGGGAACGGCCTTTGCCTCATCGCAAAGTCGAGAAGCCAAATTCACCACATCGCCAATCACGGTGTACTCAAAACGCTCAGGGGTACCGACGAAGCCGGCGATCACTTCTCCGGTGGCAACACCGATTCCTACACCGAGTAGGTCCTCGGCGAGCGCAAGTGCTTTCGGCAAGCTGACTGCAACTCGCAACGCTCGATCGGCGTGATCCTCCTGATCCTGAGGGGCACCAAACAAGCAAAGCGCTGCATCGCCTTCAAACTTGTTGACCCACCCGCCTGCGCGGCTGACCTCGGCAACAACCACACGGAAGAACCGATTGAGCATTGCCACAACATCCTCGGGAGGGTGCGACTCAGAGAATCTGGTGTAGCCGCGAAGGTCTACAAATAACACCGTGACATCGCGCTTGGTGCCCGTGCCGCTCACGCCTTGATCGATAGCTAAGTCAACGAGCCCTGCTTGCCCAACTTGGCGCTGAAAAAGTTCACGAAGCAGTTCCTGCTCGCGCATGCCTGCAGCTAGGTCGTTCACTCCTTCGGCTAGCCGACCCAGTTCGCCAAGGTCATCGACCGGCACGTAGACGTTCAAGTCGCCTTGTTGGATCTCTTTGAGGGCGTCACGAATCGTGTTGAGTGGGCGCGCAACTGATCGTGCTGCTAGTCCCATCACGACCACTCCGGCAATCAGAGAAACTGCAACAATCCCCGTCAGGCGGTAGCCGTCAGCCGACGCGGGGCTAATGATGGGGATCAGGCCAATCGATATCAGCGGTACTGCGCTTCCCATCAGCCAAGCCAGCATGAGTCGGGGAAGCACGTCTCGCCGATCTGCGGGCAGATCCGCATCCGCAAGTGCAAGTGCGTACACCGGCCGAAAGTGGCCTTCAAGCAGAAGGTACAAAAGGGTGCATGTGACGACTCCAGCTAGCAAGATGCCTAGTGAGATTCTTTGAACATCGTGATTGATGGTGCCAAAGAGAACTGCTGCGCCAATCCAAGAAATCAGTGCGGTGAGCGTTTCTGCCAAAGGCAGGCTAAAGAGCAGTTTGCGTTGGCGGTCAGTCGGGGTCTTACCCTCTCGCACCCAATTCATTGCCCGTCTCACAAACAAGGTATTGAGCGGCAATGCAAGTAGCACCATGGCCGCTAGGTAACAGGTGAACACCAGAAGGTTCAGGTTGTTGTCAGCAAGGCCATCCTCGGCCTGCGGGGAGAGCAGAAAGCTGAAGTAGGCAAACACCGCGAGTGCGCCAAGGCCATTTGCCAGAATCTGCAAGCGAACCACACCGCGCACCGTTGCTCGGGCACGAGCGGTGGAGACTGGCGTGGCACTACCAGTCGTATCTTCTCCTGCCATGTCAGGCAGTGTAGGCCCGAGTGGTTAGTCGCTTTCTTTTGCGACACCAATCGGGCACGACATTCCCGTGCTTCCCAGGCCGCAGTAGCCGCCTGGGTTCTTTGACAAGTACTGCTGGTGGTAATCCTCGGCGTAGAACCAGTCGGTGCTGACCGAGTCCAGAGGCGCAATCTCGGTAGTGATCTCACCGAAACGCGCAGCAGTCAGAACGCTTTGAAACCGGTCTCGGCTGTCAAGCGCCGCAGCAAGCTGATCTTTGTTGAGAGCATAAATACCCGATCGGTACTGGGTGCCAACATCGTTTCCTTGTTGCATGCCTTGCGTTGGGTCGTGCGACTCCCAGAAGGCAGTGAGGAGTTGTTCGTAGCTGACCTCGGTGGGGTCAAAGACCACGAGTACTCCCTCGGTATGGCCCGTTCGGCCGGAGCAGACCTCTTGGTAGGTGGGGTTTGCGGTAAAGCCACCGACATAGCCGACTGCTGTGGTGATGACCCCTGGTATCTGCCAAAAAACTCGCTCAACACCCCAGAAGCAGCCCTCAGCAAAGACCGCTACTTGAGACCCGTCAGGGAAGGGCGCGTTGATTGAACTGCCCAGCACGTGGTGGGGTTGGGTAACAACGATGGATTCAGTTCGTCCCGGAAGGGCTTCTGATTGGGTGATTAGGCGAGGAGCGCGTCCAAACATCATGTTTCTAGGGTAGGTGCAAGCAGAACTGTGGGTGGGTCGCGGGCAGGTCGCGGACAGCTTGAGGAGAACTACCCAACTGCTGAAGCCCTGCAGTAGGCCCTTTGACTTATCTTCGGGCCAATGCCTTTCCCCTGCACAGACCTTGTGTCATCTTGCTTCTGGTGTTGGCGGGAGAGGAACTACTAGAAGTCAGAATGTTGTTGCGGCAACCGCATCTGGCGGCGCGTCGCGTTGCAGTCGGGATTATCTCGTCATGGGATTCAGAATCACTCGATGACCTTGGATTTGCAGCAGTGCTTGATGCCGCTAGTGAGCGATACCCGTGCATTCCGAATGACTCGAGCAAACCCAGCGAACAGTTGGCGATGTTGCTGTGGGGTCAGCCCCATTGCGTGCCAGTTTCTGCTGTTGTGGACTGCGTACTGAAAGCAGATATGTATGCGCGTTGGGCGCTGATTCGGTTGCTTGTTCTTCGTCACGACGCTCAGGGCGTGCAAGCGGTTGAGTTCCTTTTGAGCATGGATGGGTTCGTTGACGTCATGAGCCCACCGGTGGACTCTGTCTTTGACCCGTTACTGCAGTACTCCTCGGTTGCAGAACATGAGCGACCGTTAGACCTGTCTGCGCTGGCGCAGGTGTTTGCAGGTTTACTCATCCGCCCAGGCTGGACGCGGCAGGTTGCTGCCTTCTTGCAGCAACTGCAACAGCATGGTCGCCTGTACGGAACTGCGCGAGCGCTGGTACTTGCCTCGGCATCTACGCTTGCAACAGCAATCGTTGGCGAGTGCAACGCCGCAGTTGGCAAGACAGCAGCGGTTGCTAGCAGCACGGAGGTTCGGCGAACCCTGTCTTCTTTGGCTGCACTGTTGGGTTCATTTCTTAGCGTTGATGATCATTCTCCGCTTTACCGCATGCTTGGATCAGCGGACCCGTTTGTCTCGGTGATTGGTGCTGTGGCTCTTACCGACTGCGGACTAGGTGTCGGTTCGGACCGCATTGAAATGTTGGCCAGAGATACTGAAACCCTTGGGCCTTTGTTTCGTGGTTTAGACGCCTTGGGTGCAGCCGAGCTGATTCCGTCGCAGTACCGAGTTCCCCGGCTACTAGCCCAGGCCGATCTTGTGGAGTGGCTACGCAAAGAGTCTGAGCTTGGCAGCGCACCTGATGAGATTGAGCCGCTTGGCGCTTGGCAACTTCTTGACGAAGGCGAGGGCGAGCAGACAGGTGTTGCATCCGAGGCGGACTCTGTCGGTGATCAGGTGGAACTGTTCCGCTTCAGGATGAATGCCCCTCATTGGAGCAGCGGACGCGGTTGGATGGTTGGTGTCGGCGGTGCTTGGACCCACAGTTGCTACTACGCCGAAGATGAGCTGACTGCCGAGGAACACATTGCGAACCTTCAGCTAGCTGCAGACAACTGGCAGTCGCCACCGCGTTGATGTGGCCACATCGGTTGATTCACCTCTACCTCGTTAGGGGGTTTTCGCACTGTTGAGGAAGTCGAGGAAGGTTCCAACGAATCGCTCGTAGTCAACTCCGTGACCCTGGTAGCGCTCGGGGCCGTCGCTCACCACGATCTCTTCATAACGCTCGAGGATTCCGGCATCGTCATACGCGTCGCCTACCAAGACCCCTTGTGGGGGTGTAGCGAGCGGATCGTTGACCCCATAGAGCGCTAGCAGCGGAGCGCTCTGCGACGTGACGTGAGTCTGCACCGAGCCCAACCGATAACCGGCCTCGCAGTTGCTGCTGTTGTTCGTGCAGCCCACGTACCTGTTGACGAGGTCTCCCCAAACCTCGTTCTCTGCAAACAAGGCCAAGTCGGTCACCGGGATTAGCGCCACCCCAGCGATCACCGAGGAGTCGATCTCTGTCGTCGCGTTCCTCAAGAGCTCCGCAGGTAGATCAGCATCTTCAAGTTCTGCCTCGCCGGTAGAAGCCGCGAGCATTCCAGCAATATTGCCTCCGGCCGACTCGCCCATCGCTGCGACGTTATTTGGGTCCCAATCTTGAGCTTGGGCGTTAGCTTTCACCCAGCGAACAGCACGCTTCGCATCTTGAATCCCGGTCGGGTACTCGTTGTCTCCTGCAGTAGTTGTCAGTCGGTAGTTCACCGCCAAGATGTCCCAACCGTCTTCAAGAGCGGCATTCAAGTAGGCCGAGACATCTCCGGACTTATCTCCTGCCACAAAGCCGCCGCCGTGGAACCACATCAGCACCGGATTGGGCCCTGGAAGGGGAGAGCGATAGATGTCGAGTTGCTGTGATCCACCACAATCACCCGCTGGAGTACCCGTTGGCGATCCGTCTGCGTTGGTGCATCCAAGCGCTGGCCCGTAGGCAATGTTGGTCTCGGGAGGCAGGGGCAACTTTGGCGCAGGGGCGTCGGGGTCCTCAATAAAACCGCACCCAGAGATCGTGGCCGCAACCATGGCAAATAATGCTAGAAGGTGAAAGAGGCGAGGGCGAGGCCAAGTTGGCATCGGTAGTGGGATCAGCCGATTACGCACCGACTCAGCGTTGACGGGCGAGGCGGGAGATGCAAGTCCGGTTGCACAAGACCTGAGAGGAATTGAAGCTTGGCTGTGGTGGCAGTACAGTTCAGCTCACGCCGCGGGGTGGAGCAGTTCGGTAGCTCGTCGGGCTCATAACCCGAAGGTCGTGGGT
>WLJI01000157.1 GCA_009701845.1 Actinomycetota bacterium | reverse complement strand
GATCCGGCGGTCACAGCTTGTCGGGCACCTTGGTCGGGCTGAAGTCGGTGCAGACGCTCGTCATGATCGATGATTACACCATTGATGTTCCTCCTGCGGACCATCTGCTTGTCGTGCGCAACGCTGATCAGCCTGGCATGATCGGCAAAGTGGGCTCGCTAGTCGGCGAGGCCGGAGTGAACATTGACGATATGGCGGTTGGGTCATCACCCGAGGGTGCCAAGGCCATCATGGTTTTGGCTACCTCCGAGTCAGTTCCCGAGTCAGTACTCGAGGCCCTGCGTCAGACAGCCGGAGTTGTCTCGGTAGCCTCAGTCGGTTAGTCAGCACAGTCGGTTAGCGAGTTCTGGCGGTTAGCGAGTGCTGGGCATCCAGGCTGGTCGGGTTGCTTCGTAGGCGGTGATCTCTGGTTCGTGAAGCAGCGTCAGGCTGATGTCGTCTAGGCCGTTGAGGAACCGGTGCTGGATTGAGTCCTCGAGCGGAAAGTCAACGAGCAGGTCAAGTTGGCTCACCTCAAGTGTTCGCAGTTCGATATCTATCACGATCTCTAGCGACGGGTCAGCGGAGATTGCATCAAGGAGTTGGCGGCCCACTTCTGCTGACACCTGAACTGGAACCAAACCATTTTTGGTTGAGTTGTTGCGGAAGATGTCACCGAACCTTGGTGAGATCACTGCAGCGAATCCGTATTGCTGAATGGCCCACACGGCATGCTCGCGGCTTGAGCCGGTGCCGAAATTCGGCCCGGCAACCAACACTGAGGCTCCTGAGTACTGCTGTTGGTTGAGCACAAACTCTGGGTCATCTCGCCACTCCGAGAAGAGGCCCTTATCGAACCCGGTCCGCTCAACCTGCTTGAGCCAATCGCTTGGGATGATCTGGTCAGTGTCTACATCTGAGCGGTCGAGCGGCACTGCAGTGCCTCTGATGGTTTGTACTGAGTCCATGAGTTGGTTTCCTTTGGTCGAATTGAAATCGGGTCGGGTGCGGCAGCGTTAGGTGGGTGGGGTTAGGTGAGTGGCGTTAGCTGAGTGGAGCTAGGTCTGCAGGGGTTGCAAAGTGTCCTGCCACAGCAGTTGCAGCGGCCACAGCGGGCGACACCAAATGTGTTCTGCCGCCTCGCCCTTGCCGGCCTTCGAAGTTGCGGTTCGAGGTAGACGCGCAGCGTTCCCCCGCAACGAGCTTGTCGGGGTTCATTGCCAAACACATGGAGCAGCCGGGTTCACGCCAATCAAAGCCTGCTGCTGTAAATACTTGGTCCAAGCCCTCGGCCTCTGCTTGACGCTTGACGGCATGAGACCCAGGTACCACCAGGGTGCGCACGCCGGGCGCCACGCTCCGTCCCCGCGCAACTGCGGCTGCTTCTCGAAGGTCTTCGATGCGCCCGTTTGTGCAAGAGCCAATGAAGATTGTTTGCACGGGAACGGACTTCAAGGGGGTACCTGCGGCTAGGCCCATGTATTCAAGGGCTCGCTCGGCGGCGCCTCGAAGATCTGCGTCCTCAAAGTCACCGGGAGAGGGAACATTCTGCGACAGCGCGATGACCTGCCCTGGGTTTGTTCCCCAAGAGACAAACGGTTCGATGAGCGCGGCATCTAAGAAGACCTCTTTATCGAAACGGGCGCCATCATCGGTGCCAAGGCTGCGCCAGTCGGCTACGGCTTCGTCCCAGAGGGCCCCGTGAGGGGCGTGTGCGCGACCCTTGAGGTACTCAAAGGTGGTCTCGTCGGGACCAATCAAACCGGCCTTGGCTCCGGCCTCGATCGACATATTGCAGACCGTCATGCGGCCCTCCATAGAGAGCGAGCGGATGGCAGAGCCACGATATTCGGCGATGTATCCGATGCCACCAGAGGTTCCGAGTACGCCAAGGATTGCCAAGATGACATCCTTTGCAGTCACGCCAGGTTGGAGTTCGCCGTCCACGTTGACTGCAAGAGTTTTTGGACGAGCCTGAGGCAGGGTTTGCGTGGCGAGAACGTGCTCCACCTCTGAGGTGCCGATGCCGAATGCCAAAGACCCGAATGCGCCGTGGGTGGAAGTGTGAGAATCTCCACACACGATGGTCATGCCCGGAAGCGTGAAACCTTGTTCCGGGCCGATGATGTGAACGATGCCCTGATCGGCCGAGCCCATGGGGAACTCAAGCACATCAAACTGTTCGGCATTGACTCGCAGCGTGTCGACTTGTTTTCTAGATATGGGATCGGCGATGGGCTGATCGATCTGTGCAGTGGGCACGTTGTGATCTTCGGTGGCAAGGGTGAGGTCTGCGCGGCGAACGGTGCGGCCAGTCATCCGGAGACCGTCGAAGGCCTGCGGCGAGGTCACCTCATGCACAAGGTGAAGATCGATATACAACAAGTCGGGTTCGTCGGCAGAGGAGCGAACCACGTGACGGTCCCAAACCTTTTCGGCCAGCGTGCGGGGGGTGGATTCGCTGTATTCGGGTTCTGTGGACACGGTCAGTGCTCCCTCTGTGTAGATACGACTCGCCGCAAGTAAAACTCGTCGTTAGTGAAACTGTCTCGGTTGACCAATCTCATTATATGAGATAGCGTTCCCGAGTAATGGAACCCAAGATATCTGGTGTTGGCGTACTAGACAAGTCGTTTTCGATACTGGCCCTCATTTCCGAGTCGCCGCGCAGTCTGGCCGACGTGACCTCATCCACTGGGCTGAGTAGGGCCACGGCACACCGGTTGGCACTGGCGCTCGAGGCGCACGGACTGCTGCGCCGCCTTGCCGACGGTCGGTTCGCACTAGGTCTTCATCTCATGGCGCTCGGTCGTGCTGCAGCCGAGCAGTTTCCGTTGGCCGAAACTGCGCAGCCAGCGCTAGCTGCGTTGCGAGAAGCAACGGGGGAGTCTGTGCAGCTCTACATTACGGATGCAACAAATCGGGTTTGCATTGCTGCACTTGAGTCGCCGCACGGATTGCGAACCATCGTGGCCGTTGGCGCCGCCCTGCCAATGGATGTTGGATCTGCCGGACGAGTGCTGTCCGGTGAGCAAGCGCCGAGCGGATGGCTTCAGACAGTGGGCGAGCGTGAACCGGGAGTTGCATCAGTCTCGGCCGCAGTGCGCGGACCGCAACAGGAGCTACTCGCTGCAGTGAGCGTTTCTGGACCGATTGATCGTCTAGGTCGTCAGCCAGGAAAGCAACATGGACAAGCAGTCCTTGAAGCTGCCCAACGTATTCAGGAGGCTCTCGAGCCTTCCCGTAGTGCCCCCTGAGATCTGCGGCGGCACCAAGCAACTCTCAAGCTGCAAGTCGAGCAACTACTCCTCTTCCTCGCCCAGTTCGTAGGACCGGCCTGTAGATTCCGAGGAGTCATCATCACGGCGTTTGGCTTTGCGTCGAGAGCGTTGGTTGCGCTCTCGTTGTTCCTCACGCTCGCGGGTTTCTAGGCCCTCTTCAAGCTGTTCTAGCTCTACAGCGAGTTCTTGGAAGACATGGACACGGTCTTGGCCGATATGCCCATCGGAAACAGCTTGAAGCAGGCCGCAACCCGGCTCGATGGTATGGGTGCAGTCTGCAAATCGACACTGCTGCACATACACGCTGAGGTCATCAAAGGCTTTTTCGAATCCATCGTCAGCAGACCACAATCCGACCCCGCGAATGCCGGGAGTGTCGATCAGTAGTGCGCCATCTTCTAACTCAATAATCTGTCCGGCGCTCGTGGTGTGGCGGCCGCGCCGGTCGTTATCGCGCACCTCGGCTACGAGTTGTACCTCGTGGCCTGCGAGTGCATTGACTAGGGATGACTTCCCAGCCCCCGATGCCCCAAGCATCGCAATCGTGTGGCCAGCCAAATGCAAGGAGCGCAACTCGTGAAGCCCATGCGCGCTTCGAGTCGAGATCACATGCACCTCGACCCCGGGTGCAAACCTTTGGGCCTCTGATCGCTCCTTCTCGGCCCACTCGGCTGATACAAGGTCTGCTTTGGTGAGAATAACTACTGGTTGGGCACCGCTTTCCCAGGCCAGAACCAGCTCGCGAGCTAACCGTGTGAGGTTGACTCCACTTTCGAGTGGTTGCAGCACAAAAACTCGATCCATATTGGCCGCGAGCGGCCGGGACTGCAGTTGCAGTTGATCCCGAGCAACGCCGGGGGAGCGGCGTTCGAATACAGTGCGGCGCGGCAGGATCAGTTCGATCCGGCCTGCAGCTAAGTCAAGGCCACAGAGGTCTCCAACTACCACTCGGCGAACGGCTTTGGCCGCAACAACGAGGTGTTCCTCTCCAGAGGAAGTTGCCGCCATGATGCCGCCCTTATCAATGCGCACCACACGGCAGGGAGTCAAGCTGTCAGCCTGTGAACGCGACCACTCTTGTGCCCAGTGATTGTTCCATCCGGGTGGCTGCATCTGTGGTTGGTCAAGCACGGGCGACATCCATCTTCACCATGTTTGCACGGCCAGAGCACTGCTCGGGTACCTAGTGGGGGCTGGCCTAGGATTAGTGCATGCCTCTGCGATCCCCGAACCTAGGCGAGCGCCCAGATTTGGGATCCATCGGCTCCGTCACGAGCACGGCTCACCCGGGGTCTCATCCAAGCGCTGGGCCCCGCCCGTTACCCGACGCAATAGCAGCGATTGACATTGGAACGAACTCGATCCACATGCTGATCGCTCGGGTTGCTTCGAACGGCAGGTTCGAAGTGATAACCAAGCAGAAAGAGATGGTCCGCCTAGGTTCAGGCCGAGGTGAGATGAAGTTGCTTGAGCCCGCTGCAATTGATCGTGGGGTTGCCGCCCTGGCTCGATGCCGATCCCTAGCTGACTCTTTTGAAGCTCCCGTGTATGCGGTGGCCACCTCGGCGGTTCGTGAGGCGCTCAATGCAGAGGAGTTCCTCGAACGCGCGCTGCAAGAGGCCGGGGTCGAGGTGCAGGTCATCTCTGGTTTCGAAGAGGCCAGGCTCATCCTTCTCGGGGTGCTGCAGGCCTTGCCGGTATTCGACAAGCACCTAGCGTTGATTGATGTCGGCGGAGGTTCTACCGAGATTCTCTTTGGCTACAAGGGGTCCGTCTCGTACGGCCGCTCAGTCAAATTGGGATCGCTACGCATGACGAACCGGTTCTTTCCGGGGGGTGCTGTCCATGGCAAGGCCGTTGAGGAATGCCGCGACTATGTGCGTGGCCGGCTTGCTCCGCTGGCACATGAGGTAGCGCAACTCAGCCAAGAAGTTGCCATTGCATCCTCGGGCACCGCAGAGGCAATTGCCACCATGATCTTTGCTCGTCGATCCGAGCATGCTCCTCAACAGCTCAATGCATCAAAGGTCACCATCGAGGAGATCTCTGAGATTGTTGACCTTTTAGCCTCGGTAGAGAGCCCCGAGGAGCGTCGCAAGCTTGATGGGATTGACGCAGCCCGAGCCGATATTTTGATTGGTGGGGCAATCGTGCTCGAACAAGCATGCATGGCTATTGGGGCGACTGAGATTGTCATTTCGGAGTTCGCTCTACGCGAGGGCGTGTTGCTCGATGCCTTGCACCGTATCGGCGGCGGCACCCTGCACCACCTGTCTGACCTTCGTCGCACCTCGGTATTTCATCTCATGGAACTCTGCGACGATGACCCCGAGCACTCGCTTCAAGTTGCCCGACTTTCGCTTCAGCTGCATGACGCACTTGCAGTAGACCTTGGCCTTGGTGACGAGGAGCGAGAGCTGCTCGAAGCCGCTGCGCTGTTGTCGAACGT
>WLJI01000156.1 GCA_009701845.1 Actinomycetota bacterium | reverse complement strand
CCTGTGGTTTTTAGTGCACGGGAGAGTAACGAGGGCTTCGGTCTGCTCTTCGCTTTCACCCGCGTTGGTTTCGGCTCAGAAACTCGAGTCGGCTCCGCCACTGGATCCACGACTGGCTCTGGCTCTGCTTGTGGCTCTGCTTGTGGCTCTGCTTGTGGCTCTGCTTGTGGCTTTGCCGCTGGCAGTGGCTCAGCTACTGGCTCAGCTACTGGCACTGGGTCATCAGAAGCGACCGGCGTTGGCCTTGGGGCAACGTGTCTGCGGTCCACCGAATCCCAACCCTGAGGTACCCGCAAGTTTGCCGCATGCAACTCGCAGAGTTCCTGGCCAAGCTCAGGTTCTGTTGGCAACGGGTCAAGCCACGCGTGGCAATTAACGGGGTCGTAAGAGAGTTGCGCTTCGGCAAGATGATCACATCCTGTGCGCATACAGAGCCGGGCCATCACTGCAATCTATCGCCGCTCTCTGCGCAGTGGGCCAGAAGGGCGTTGAACTCGTAGTTCAGTCACATCCATCTCTGCACTGCTGAGGGTGTCAACAACTGAAAACGCCAACGACTCGACCACGGTTCTTCCGCTAGGTCGAGCAGGTTCAGTAGACAAATCTGACCAAGTTTGAGCCACTGCGTCCACGATGAGTACCCGCACACCTAATCGCGCAGTCTCGGCACGAAGCTCATGGGCAAAGGCCTGCACCGCAGCCTGCGAAATGCTGTGGTGCACATCCCCACCCGATCCCAAATTCGGATCAGTCTCAGTGGCAACGAAGAACACCACCTGCCCCTGAGCAGTTGTAATCACTGGGAGCAATTGCTGAGTGAGCAAGTACGGGCCACGAAGGTTCCAAAGGTAGTGCTCATCAAGACTCGATACTGCCCCGGTTGCTACAGAAGCAGGGGCTTGCAGCCCGGCCGCATGTATCAGTAGATCAACTGGTCGGCCCATGCGATGAATAAAGTCGGTCGCCGAAAGCACCTCAGACTCAGAAGAAAGATCGCAGCGCAGCATCGCCGAGCGAACCCCCGAGTCGAGCGTCGAAAGAGTTCGTCGAAGCTCGGCTGGATCATCACCCATCAAGCAAATATCAGCTCCCCGTGCCCCAAGTTCAGATGCCATGGCTGCTCCGAGCAAGCCTGCTCCACCAGTAATAACAGCCAATCGGCCAACAAGGGATCCCCGCTGTTCGACTGCTGCAGACGGATCCGGCATCCGCGATTCAACACTCGGCTGAGGGGAGCCAAAAAGTGGCTGACGCGGAGCACCAAAGCTTGGATCTGTTCGACTGCTCTGACTGCTATTCATGCTGCGTTGTTCCCTACTGTCTTGTTCCCTGCTGTCCTATTCCCTGCTGTGCTCTTCCCGACTGCCTAGCGGAAGACCTCTCGGTCATATTTCTACTGCCCTACTTATTCGCTTCCTTCTGATCGGCAGAAAATCTGTAGGAGTAAGTACTTCACAAGGTTAGAGCCCAATCTCGGTGTCGACTCTGTTCACAAATATTCTCAAGTCGCTGATTGATCAGGTCGATTCTCTTTCTTGTGATCATTGCGCGTCTGACCTTGGGTTCAAGAACAAACCGCAAGAGCCGCGTCCCGGACCATCGGAGCATCAAGTTCTTCTTCCCATGGCTAGTAATAGTGATCTCGCTCGCGTTGTATGGAATCAGCGGAGGAACAACGGCAGTCTCTGCTCAGCAGTCAACCTTCACGTTCGCAGGTGCCGGATGGGGACACGCAGTCGGCATGAGCCAGTGGGGAGCTCGTGGAATGGCAGCGAACGGAAGCGCTTTCAATGACATCTTGGGCTGGTATTACCGAGGTGCTGCAGTGACTCCAGCAACAGCTATTAACAATGATCTGCGAGTTCTCGTTGCTGAAAAGCAAAACTCCTTCACGCTCACCACAGGCGGCTCAACAGCTTTTGAAGGCATTGGCTGGGCACCAGGCGCTGCAACTATCACCGCTACCCGATCGGGAAACAACATTCTGTGGTCAGGTGGCCTCACTGCAGTCACGGGCCCCTCGGTAGATATTCAACTGTGGAGCGCTGGCGGACCGCTCAAGCTCAGCACACCGGGGTATAGCTATCGGTACGGAATGTTGCGAATCTCAGCAGACGCAGCTGGCGGCCTTCGCGCTGTTGTCTGGGGTCTCCCCATGCAGCAGTACTTGTACGGCCTCGGCGAGATGTCGGCATCTTGGCCGATGGAGGCGCTCAAGGCTCAAGCAACCGCCGGTCGGACCTTTGCCCAAAAACGCATTGGCGTTCGAGGCATTGCCGACTTCGATCTGTACGGCTCAGTGCTTCATCAGTCCTATACCGGCACGAAAAACGAGGTTGCGAACTGGCAGAACGCAGTCAATGCAACGAGCAATCAAGTCATCACCTACAACGCGCAGCTCATCGATGCGGTCTACTCGGCCTCTTCTGGTGGTCACACAGAAAACTCTGAATACGTGTGGGTATCGCAGGTTCCATATTTGCGTGGCGTGCCCGACCCGTTCGATACCGCAGGCGGCAACCCCAATGCTGCTTGGACCCGGGCCTTTAGCGGCACAGAGCTCGGCTCTTGGTTCGGCTTAGGCACCGTTACCTCGGTTCAGATTCTTGGACCGCTTGGAGTCTCTGGTCGAGTTGATCGAGCCACTATCCGACTCACCGGCACGGGTGGGCCGAGCGGCACGAGTCGAGATCTCAGCGGCACAGCCTTCCGCTCTACGGTGAACTCGAAAGTTGCTAGCAACAGGCAACTGATGTCTACAAAGTTTGCACTGAGCGGCTCATCCGCTCCCCCGCCCGCAGCACCCGCTCCTAGCAACTCGCTTCCCACAGGTTCAATCACCGAAGCCGCCGCATCTGGGCGGCGGGTCACCATCAGCGGCACGTCGTATGACCCGAATGGCTCACCGCTAGTTCGAGTGGTCTCCACGATGGGCAGCGTGCAGGCAGTTCGCGACTACCGCTCCACTGACGGCAGATTTTCAGTCAGCTGGGATGGAAGCGTCGGCACGCGAAGCGTCTGCGTCACGGTGTTTGATGAGCCAAGTGGCCAAGGCATCTCGCTGGGATGTCGCGACGTCGTCGTCAAATAAGGAACCTAACGAGCAAGCGTCATACTTTGACTCAGAGGTCAAAGCTCAGCTGATTTCGGCTCCAGCTGCACGCTCGTTCAACATCTCGAGTCGGTTTGAGCACTCGAGATACTCGTCCACCATGTCTGCGATCAGGTCTTTGGTTTTCCGCACCTTGTTCATGGTGCCCACGATCTGACCAACTGGGTTGAAGTTCACATCCTTCGCCTGCTGCGAGTAGTGATGGCCTCGCGCCACAGCCTCACCGGTGACCATGAACTGCAATGGCATTCCGAGTGGGTCTGGGTTGGCTGGATCTTCCCAAGCGTCAGTCCATTCGTTGCGGAGCATGCGACACGGCTTGCCTGTCCAACTGCGTGACCGCACCGTGTCTCGACTGGTTGCCGCCAACAGGGACTCAACCTGCGCAGGCGCTTGATCGGCCTCTTCGACGGTGAGCCAGATGGACCCAGTCCAAACGCCCTCGGCGCCCATTGCCAACGCAGCAGCAATCTGCCGACCTGTTCCGATACCTCCAGCGGCAAGCACCGGAATCGGGGCAACAGCGTCAATAACTTGTGGCCAGAGAACCACGGAACCAACATCGCCTGTGTGGCCGCCACCCTCGGTGCCCTGCGCAATGATGATATCTACGTTGGCATCCTTGTGATGCAGTGCTTGCTTGGGTGAACCACACAAGGCTGCGATCAAACGGCCCGACTCATGGACTCGCTGAATGACCTCGTCCGGAGGGGTTCCGAGTGCATTCGCAATGAGGCGAACCTTCGGGTGACGAAGCGCTGCATCAATGAGCGGAGATGCAGTTGCCTCGGTCCAACCAATCAGGGCCGGGGGAAGTTCGTCTTCGGGAAGTTCCGGCACATTGTGATCCGCCAGGATCTTCTTCACAAACCTGCGGTGCTCATCAGGCACCATGGTGAGCAAGTCCTGCTCCAATTTGATGGGATCCATTTCGCCCATCCCCTCGTACTTGCCGGGGATGACAACGTCGACTCCGTACGGCTTATCGGTGTGCTCATCAATCCAAGCCAGTTCGGTCTCGAGTTGTTCCACCGTGTAACCCACAGCGCCCAATACTCCAAGGCCGCCAGCGTTGCTCACTGCTGCAACAACATCGCGGCAATGAGTGAAGGCGAAGATTGGGAATTCGATACCGAGTCGATCACATAGTTCTGTACGCATGTTTCTCAAACTAACGCAGAACAAGAACGCGTTCTAGTTGCCCCCGAGCAGATGACCAAAAGAGTCAAAGATCGCCGCATCGGGCAAAGCAGCATCGCTACGGTAATCCCGGGCTGAATCAGCAGCACCAATACATCAGCAGCACCAATACATCAGCAGCACCAATACATCAGCAGCACCGAGACAACAGGAGGTCAGTTGTGCCACGTCTACGCGAGGTTCCCCGTTCAGAGGTCCACCCATTTGGCGAGGTGATGTACGGCTTACTGTTTGGCGACCGAGACCCAACGGTGGAACCCGGAACGGCTTCGGGCACACCCGGAGACTGGTGGAGTGTCACCGCTCTTTCACCGGATGCTTTCGATCACATCGCTGGCGGTATCCAGTACTACCGGTCACCGGATCGTCAGATTTCACCGGTTCTGCGAGAGTTGGGGCAGTTGCGGGTTGGCTGGGCACGCTCCTCACTCTTTGTGTATTCGCAGCACTGCAAAGCCGCCCGCGACGTTGGGTTGAGCAACGAACAAGTGGACGCAATTGCGCACTGGCAAGTTGCCGACTGTTTCACTCCGATTCAGCGCGCCGTGCTGGCCTATGTCGACTGCTTAGTTCTGCAAGGCGGACGAGTTCCCGATGGTGTCATTGCGGCGCTCAAGGCTGAACTCTCAGAGGTTGAAATCTTGGAACTCACCTACATCACGACGACCTACGACATGTACGGAATCATCTCAAAGGCGCTGCACCTGGAGTACGACAATGTCGAGGACCCTATGCAAGAAGTCCCAGACCTTGATGGAAACTGCGCAGGACTTGAAAGGTTTGCCCAGTAGTTCAGCTAGCCCAGTTCAGCTAGCCCAGTTCAGCTAGCCCAGTTCAGCTAGCCCAGTTCAGCTAGCCCGAAACGCTGGAAGCACATGCTCGCCAAAGAGTTTGCACTCCTCGAGATGTGGGTAACCAGAGAGAATGAAGCAGTCCACTCCAAGGTTCTGATAGCTACGAAGCTTGGCAATGATTTGGTCGGGGTCGCCAACGAGCGCGGCCCCGGCCCCTGACCTTGCCCGTCCGATCCCTGTCCAGAGACCCGGCTCGATATAGCCCTCATCATCGGAGCCCTCACGAAGTTCCGCTTGCCGTCGAACCCCAGCCGAATTGCTATCGAGTGAGCGCTGACGAATCTCTCTACCGCGCGACTCATCAAGGCCTGCGAGCAAGTGCCGAGCAGCCGCTCTTGCTTCAGACTCGGTCTCTCTCACAATGACATGTGTTCGGAACCCAAAGCGCAGAGTCCTATTGAATGCCGCCGCGCGGCCCCGCATATCAGCTACGAGTTCGGCTACTGCGGCCTCAGTATCAGGCCAAGTCAAAAAGACATCCGCATGTTCAGCAGCAACTCTGCGTGCTGGCTCGGAATGCCCACCGAAATACAAATCTGGGCAGCGTCCAGACACGGTGGCGACTCGTGGAGG
>WLJI01000155.1 GCA_009701845.1 Actinomycetota bacterium | reverse complement strand
TGCGGCACCCACTCGAGTGTTTGCTCCATCGTGCCGTTGCCCGCGATTCCTGCAGCAGCCAAACTCGACCCAAATATTGCAAGCCCAATGCCTGCGTCGCCCCAGAACAGTTCCTCAAGTGCAACTGGCATGGTCAGCCCAGTTGGGTCGCCCATCATTGCCTGAGAGATGAATTCAAAGCCGTACAAGCCAATGTCAGCAGCCTGCTGAACGATTGGCCACGGGAACTCTTCACGCTCGTCCCACTCTTCGGCTGCGGGCCGCACCACGTTCTCGGCGAAGTCATGGACCCACTTCTGGATCTGCAGTTGGTCCTCATTCAAAGTCATCGAGAATTCACTCATGCGCTGGAGTCCTTTCGAGATTCACTTGTTCGTTACCTACCACAACGTAGGTTACCCGTGGGTAACCTAGCAGTCAGCAGGGGATATTCAAAACGCAGGGGGAAGTCTGCCTGCGTTCAGCCAGAACTGACTCAACTAGGTGGAATTGCTTATATCTGAACGCACTCGGCCGATTGGCAAGAGTCAGCGCACACTAGATTTGGCTAGCAAAGAGAAGGGAGTCCCGATGCTTCAAGAACGCGACACTGGTGATGCAGTGCACCGACTCCGCGTTTTGTCAGGGCTCAATCAGCGAACTGCAGCCCGGCGCATCGGCATTTCTCGTTCCACCCTGCGCTCTTGGGAGTCCCACCACAGCATCCCAGACGCTTCGCAACTGCTCCATGCTGTAACTGCTCTCGGGGAGGATATGGGCGACCTGATGGTGCCTCGCACCGACCTGATCGACCCCGAGCACCTTGGGCTCCTCAGCGTTGGCAATGAGCACATCGTGGTTGCCGACCACGCAAGGGACAGCACAACTCCACATGAGTTCAATGTCTCTCTACTGCACGCCTACCTAGCTGCCGTGCGCCGGCAACGAGGCCTTGCAGCCGATGCGTCGATTCAGTTGCGTTCCCATGACCTAGCTGCCTTGGCCGTTGTGCTGGATCTGAATGACGACGAACTCCAACACCTGTTGATCACCGAGTTCACCCTCAGCAACGAGTCCGCACGCCAAGCAGTTCGGGGCCTGCTGACGGCTGGCCTAGTTGCACTGGCTGCAAGCGGCGCCCTGCAGAGCTCGTGGCTTGCGCAACCAGGACTCGCCACGCAGCACCCCTACCATCAGCGCACCAATTTCTTCGCCGGCAACTTAGGACCGACAGTGCGAGGGCCGGTGTTTTGGATGGGGCGAGGTGTGCCATCAGAACTTGCCGTGTGGAAGGCGGCCTCCGCTGGCGAGCGGCAGCGCATCGAGGAGTTCATTGAACTCGACCCAGAAGATGCAATCGAAGTTGAACTTGAAGTTGTAGCAGCGAACACGATCAAGGCTGCTCCCGGCGCAAATCTTGCACCGTCTTTAACTGAACTGGCCGAGTCAAACTCAAACTGAATTCTTGCTCAAGCTTCTGCGCTCAATGTCGATACGGCTGGTGTCGAAACCGGGCCAAGTAGGTGCGCCGTCGACATCGGAGCATGAGAACAAACGCAGGCCAGTTGCGGTTTCGCAACACGATTCAAACACTCTCCATCGCCACCGTTCTGTTAACAGCGGGCGCAGCTTGCACACCCCTTGCGCCGCCTGCTTTGGGTCAGGTTGCTAGCCAAGCTGGAGTCTCGACACAGGCAGCCGCTCCACGAATCGCCGCAACCACCACCACCATCAAGCCAACCAGCACCACCATCAAGCCAACCAGCACCACCATCAAGCCGACCACCACCACCATCAAGCCAACCACCACCACCATCAAGCCAACCACCACCACCATCAAGCCGACCACCACCACGGTCAAGCCAACCACCACCACCATCAAGCCAACCACCACCACGGTCAAGCCGACCACCACCACAGTCAAGCCAACCACCACCACGGTCAAGCCAACCACCACCACAACGACCACCACGATCAAGCCAACAACGAGCACGTGGCCAGTACTGCTCTCGGCTTCGTTTCACGAAGCTCAAACAACTGCGACTCTCGGCGGTTGCAAAGTCTTCCCTGCTGACCACTACATGAATGCCACAAACGTCGATTCACTGCCTGTTCGCCCCGAATCAACTGCTTGGCTGAACAGCATCGGCGGAGCATCTACCAACTTGGTTGCCCCAAGTTCCACGATCTGGCAAGGCTCTCGGCCTGGCACACCAATGAACATCGTGAATTCTCGTGTCACTGGTTTCAAGCCAGTTACATTTGGGCACGACTGGTCAGCAAAGTCCTACCTCGGCCCGTATGCACTGCCAGCCACGCCAGTACTCCAAGGGGCCCCAAACGCTGCGGGCGCATGGGACAAGCGCTTGATGGTGGTCGATTCGGCCGAGTGCATGGCTTACGAACTCATCCAATACACGCAGGTCTGGAATGGTAACTCGTTCAATCGAAATGCCCTTGCAGGTAGCCGCTACTCCCTCGACTCCAATGAGATGCCAGTCGGAACTACGAACGCTCCGAACACCCCCATGATCGGCCAGTACGTACTGAACTCCGAGGTTCAGTCCGGGACAATCCCACACGTGATGGCCTTCTGTTCGCAAAACACGCTCATCAGTAACAAGTCGCTGTGGCCGGCCCGCAAGAGCGACGGGTTCAACACCGCAGCCGAGGCCATGCCGATGGGAACTTGGATCCGCCTTGCTAGCAGCATCAACCCCGCATCGTTCTCGGGTGGAACACGAGTCATTGTTGAAGCGCTGCAGACTCGTGGAGCGATTCTGACTGACAGCTGCGCTCATCAGTTCAGCCTTCTTGCAGAAAACAGCGCCGACTGGGACAACGCCGATATGGCGCAGCTCACACGGCTCACCCCTGCCGACTTCCAAGTCGTTGACTCAGCTGCAATGAAGGTCTCGGACACGAGCTACGCAGTTCGCTAACGCACTTCACTTGAGTTTGGTACAGGTTTGGCGCAGGGGGCAGGGATTACGCCAACCGGACTTGAGTCCCGGTTGGCGAATCCTCTGCCAACCATCCGGCTGCATGAATCTGGTCTCGCAACGCGTCGGCCGTAGCCCACTCCTTGGCTTCTCGTGCCTGGTCTCGACGGGCGGCAAGCGCCAAAATTTCTTCAGGAACTTGGTCGGCGTGACCAAAGACTTCCAAACCCACTGCCTCAAGAATCTGTTGCCAAGCAGCTATCAGCGGTCCGACGATGCGCCCTCCGTCGCCGGCATCAAGGGCTCGGTTGATGTCCGTGACGAGACCAAAGATCTGCGCAGAGGTGGCAGGCGTATCTAGGTCGTTGTTCATCTGCTCTTGAAACGCCCTCATCGCCTGCGTATCTGGCTCCGCTCCGGCAAGTTCGGCAGGGTCAATTTGGGCTACCCGTCGGGCTAGCGAGTCCAAGCGATCAAGGGCATTTTCTGCGGCGACAATGGTCGAGTCCGTCACTTCGACAGGCGAGCGGTAGTGCGAACCCAGAACTACGAGTCGATACGCACGCGGGTCGTGAGCCTCGATTAAGTCCACCAGGGTCGTGAAATTGTTGAGCGACTTCGACATCTTCTCGCCGCCGACCTCTACAAAGCCGTTATGCATCCAGTGCCCGGCAAAGCTACGACCTAGAGCAACGGCTTGAGCGCGTTCATTCTCATGGTGGGGAAATGCCAAGTCCATACCGCCGCCATGAAGGTCGAACCCATCGCCAAGCAAGTCCAAGCTCATCACTACGCACTCAGTGTGCCAACCGGGGCGCCCTTCGCCCCAAGGCGACGGCCAGGCTGGCTCACCCGGTTTGGCAAACTTCCACAACACAAAATCAGCGGGATGGTGTTTGTGCCCCTCTCCAACTATCACCCGGTCACCGCCACCCGTCATCATCTCATCGAGTGACTGCCGGGCGAGCAAACCATAACCATCTACCTGTTCAACTGATAGGTAGACGCCATCAGGAGTCACATAGGCAGCGTTCTTGTGGATCAGGTCAGAGATCAGTTGCACCATCTGCTCGACATACTGCGTGGCATGCGGATCATGATCGGGACGCATCACACCAATCGCGTCCATAGCTGAGTACCAGATCTGCTCGTACTCTCGGGCGAGCTCGGTCCAGTCTCGACCCTCCTGCGTAGCACGTTGCAGGATTTTGTCATCGATATCGGTGATGTTCGAGACGTAGCTGACCTCGCTACCCGACCACAAGAGATAGCGGCGCAAAATATCGAACACGAGCGAAAAGCGACCATGGCCGAGATGCGGTGGCCCATAGACCGTAGGGCCACAGACATACATCGAGACTTTTCCGGCCTCACGTGTTTCTAGGGGAGTCACCGCGGAAAGTGCAGTGTCGTACAACCGGATCATGAACAGACACCCTACTGTCCCACGAGGGACGCTCCCTCGCCCTGCGCTTCCCTACTGTCGAGCTATCTCTCGCTGTTTGTCCTGCGTGTGGCCCCATGCAGTGTGGCTGGTCAGAGGCCCGACAAAACGCGGGTTTTGGCGTTGGATGTGGGTGGGGTTTTTGCCCGTTCTCCGTAGGCTGAGGCCTGTGACTACCACTAAAGCGGTTTCGCTGAGAAACAACGAGGCTGTTCGACTCTCGGTCAGCATCGCTGTGCCAATTCTTCTAGCAATTCTGCTAGTCGCCGCCACTCGCCCGGCCGGCTTCATTGCAGGCATGGTCGTGGTTGCAGGCGTCTTGGCCTCAATCTCGATCACGTACGTTTTTGTGTTGCAACCCCTAGTAGCCACTCGGGCATCAGTGACTCGTCGGCTCGTTCACGCCGAGCAAGAGTTGCTCGAGGAACGCCTAGATCAGGAGTTTCGTGAGCGCCTAGAACGCGCCTTGTTAGCAGCCGAAGCCGAGCCCGCCGCGTTACGTACCGGTTTGAGAGCTGTGGCCGAAGTCATGGGAGATGCCGAGGTGTCGCTATTGCTCAGTGTTCCTGATGAGCCGCGTGTGGGATGGCAGATTCGTTTGAATGCCGGATCCCTAGAACAAGCAGTACCACTTGCTGATACCCCATCGTGCTCAGCCCTCTTGACCTCTGCAGTAGCCACTTCTGCAAGCTCTGCTGCGCTTGACGCGTGCGCCCACTTGCACGACCCATTTGGCGAGACCTCCGCTGTCTGCATTCCGTTGCGGCTCGGTGATCGAACACTCGGATCGGTCTGCATCACGAATGCCCCGGGCGAGGTTGCCCATCCAACAGCAATTAGCCGAGCGGCTTGGGCAGTAGAACGAACTGGCGTGCGAGTGGCCGAGCAACGGCTACAACGCGGCCCCTCAGGCGCCGGCCACACAGACCCGATTACTGCACTACCGGGCGCTCAGGCATTGCGGCATCAGCTTCGGGATTTGGTGCGAACTCTGGCACCGTTTTGCGTAGGCATCATCTCGATCGATGAGTTCGCTCTTCTTGCAACACAGCACAGCGCAGCGCAGGCTGACGAAGCTCTCCGGCTGCTAGCGGACGTGTTGTGCACCACTCTGCGACCAGAGGACCTCATCTGTCGCCTTGACGGACCCCGCTTTGCCATCGTGCTTGCTGATTGTTCGGCGGCTCAGGCTACTGCAGCACTCGAGCGAGCTAGGGAATCGCTTGCTTTGCTCCTAGTTGCTCAAGAAGATGTGCCCTTTACCTGTTCAGCGGGACTTGTGGAATCGCATCGCGCAACCTCACTTGATCAGATTGTTCAGCTCGCAGAGGACGCTTGTTCACAAGCACATCACAATGGCGGCAACCGGGTGATTGTCGCTGCAGAACAAAGCACGCATTCAAGCCCCGATCAGCACAGCAACTAGGCCAGCACAGCAAACAAGCCAGCACAGCAACTAGGCCAGCACAGCAAACAAGCCAGCACTGCTACCCAATCAGGTCGATCGGCTCACGGCCATCCATGATGCGCTGCACTCGGTCAAGGGCACCCCAGGCCACCTCGGGCTGTGGCAAAACCCAGAACCGATTCTCAGCAACTGCCTCGA
>WLJI01000154.1 GCA_009701845.1 Actinomycetota bacterium | reverse complement strand
GTGAGGTCGAGGTTGAACCCGCCGATCAAAATGTTTCCGCCGGTCGAGGCCAAACTAAAAGTACCGGGGTTAAATACCTTTTGAGCCCCTGCGCTCGAAGGGAGCAAGACGGCAGCCAAGCCGAGTGCTCCAACTACTGCTACCGCAACACGCCAATTTCGCCTCATCGGTGGATTCCCCCCATGTACATCTGAACGCTGCAGCGACCAGATCGTGTGTGGACATCCTTTGTCATTCTTGATGCAGCGTCAAGTAGTGAATTTTACCTAGGCGGAATAAATCCCTTTATCTCACTGATAGTGAAATAGGCCGCACGAAGAGCGGTTTCTGGCTGGGGTTCATAGCAAGATGTTCAGACTCGGGTCTGTGGACTCATCTTTTCTGTCAGTTCAGGATCGTTGATCATGACCGGCCGAAGAATCGCGTCCACCTGCTCAACAAGGTCATCTTCAAGGGTGACTGCAAGCGCGCCCACACTGTCTTCAAGTTGCTCAGGTCGAGTTGCGCCCACAATCGCAGACGCAACATTTTGGTTTCGCAAGATCCATGCCAGCGCAAGTTGAGCCATAGAGATGCCAGCCTCGGCTGCAAGTGGTTTGAGTAACTGCACCTGAGTCAGGACATCCTCTTCGAGGAATCTAGAGACGAAGTTAGCCCCGCCCTTTTCATCAGTTGCGCGAGAGCCATCTGGCACAGGCGCACCCGGCAAGTACTTTCCGGTGAGCACGCCCTGAGCTAATGGTGACCAAACGATTTGCGACACACCAAGCTCTTCGCAGGTCGGCACCACCTGGCCCTCGATGACTCGCCACAGCATCGAGTACTGCGGCTGATTCGACACGAGTTGAATGCGCAACTCTCGCGCTAGCTCGACCCCCCTGCGAATCTGCTCGGCGCTCCACTCAGACACCCCGACGTACAAGACCTTTCCGGAGTGAACTAGATCAGCAAACGTCTCCATGGTTTCTTCAAGAGGAGTCTCGTGATCGAACCGATGGGCTTGGTAGAGGTCTACATAATCCGTCCCAAGTCGACGCAGCGAAGCATGAATGGACTCTGTGATGTGCTTTCGAGACAGGCCTCGATCGTTCGGCCCAGAGCCGGTCGGAAAATACACTTTGGTAAAGATCTCTAACGATTCTCGCCGGCTACTCGCCAAAGCTCGACCAAGGATCTCTTCCGCTCGAGTACCCGCATATACGTCGGCGGTGTCGAAGGTCGTGATCCCAAGGTCGAGCGCAGCCTGCACGCACGCGTGAGCAGACTCATCTTCAACTTGCGAGCCGTGCGTTACCCAGTTGCCGTACGAAATAGCACTGACCTTGAGACCCGAGTTACCAAGAAATCTAAAATCCATTCCCTGAATCTACTTGCCAAGAACGTGCAGCAGTGCCGGGTCGACAGTTCTGGTTCAGGTTCGGCTCTGGTTCAGGTTCGGCTCTGGTTCAGGTTCGGCCGACTGCGGCGAGCACCTCAAGGCGCAACCTCATGAGGGCCTGGGTCACCTCTCCCTCATCCACTCGCGTTGTAATTCCATCAACGAGCACTTCGGCTCCTGCCACCCAAACATGGCGCACATCGTCTTTGCCAGCTGCGTAGACAAGCGCCGAGTTGGGGTCATACACGGGTTGGGTGTGAACCCGGCTGAGGTCAACGCCTATCAGGTCAGCTTGCTTGCCCACCTCGATAGATCCGATTGAGTCACCCAATCCCAAAGCGGTTGCGCCACCAAGCGTTGCCGCTCGCACCACCTGCGCGGCTGGCAAGACGGTGGCATCGCCCGTGACACCTTTATGAATCAGTGCAGCGAGCCTCATTGCAGCAAATAGGTCCAAGTCATTTGAGCTTGCCGGACCATCGGTGCCAAGGCCGACCGTAACGTTTGCTACGAGCATCTCTGGCACGCGAGCAAAACCTGATCCCAGCTTGAGGTTCGAGGCAGGACAATGCGCTACCGCTGTCTGTGTTGCAGCAATACGTTCGAGCTCATGGTCTTCAAGGTGCACTGCATGAGCCAGCACCGTTCGATGGCCAAGGAGGCCAAGTTGATCAAGCAGCTCGACTGGCCGCTGGCCATGCTGTGCACGAACCGAGTCGAGTTCACCCATGCTCTCTGCTGCATGAATGTGAAACGTCGCGTCATAACGCTGTGCCAGGGCTGCAACGAGCTGCAACTCTTCGGGAGAAACTAAATAGGTGGAGTGAGCTGCAACGACCGGCCGCCAGCCAGGGCGAGCAGGATTGGCGCCAAGCCAGGCCTCGGTCCATTCCAATTGGGCCGCTCCCCCCATCCCCTCGGGGCCGACAGAACCCATGAAGGTGGTCCCGGTCATGACGCGCATGCCAACCGAATCGCATGCGGCAACAACCTCGTTGGGGAAGAAGTACATGTCTAACGCTGTGGTGACCCCGGCATGGATGCTCTCAACAGCAGCTGCCGCTGTTGCTACAGAGACAGACTCAGCGCGCAACACGGCCGCCTCTGCAGGCAGCACAAGATCTAGAAACTGCTGCAAGTTTCGGTCGTCTGCTAGGCCACGAAACATCGTCATAGCTAGATGCGTGTGAGCGTTCACCATCCCCGGCATCAGCACCGAGTTGGGCAGATGTTTATGTGATGCCTGCGGGTGGGCTTTCAGCAGTTCGTTCAACGGCCCTACTGCAATGATCACGCCCGCTTGGACTGCCACGGCAGACTCGGTGAGCACTGTGTCGTGCTGATCCACAGTCAGTATCCAGTCGGCGCTCAGAATCTTCACTGCTTCATCTGCAGCTGCTTGACCTGGCGCAGTCCGGTCTGAGGCAGCCTGGGCAAGCGGAGTAGTCATGTGTCGAAGGTACAGCGAGAAGACATGCGAGCGGTCAACCTGATGCGCGAGCGGTACTGTCGCTCGAGCAGATGCCCCGCACTGATCCGATCTTTTCACCGAGGAGAACCATGTCTACTGAAGATGCAACAAGCGCCGCCCGACTTGCAGAGCTTTCGACGCTCACCGAAAAGTTCTGGTCGGACCTTTTCCGGCGAGACTTTGATGCAGTTGGAGCCTGGTTTAGCGAAGATGGCAACTACAGAGATATTCCCGCTCCTGAAGAAGGTGCGTTTGGGCCATCCGAGGTTGCAGCGCGACTGCGTCTTGGCATTGAGCCGCTAGAAAAATACGAACACGTGCCCGGCTGGAACATCGTTGCTCAACGAGACACCACGATGACCGAACACGTCGAGCGCTGGACGTGGTCCAGTGGCGAGACAGTAGAACTGCCATTCGTCTCAGTGATTGTGTTCAATGATCAGAACCAAATCACTCGCTGGTGGGATTACTGGGACTTGGGAACACTTATGAACGCTGCTCCCGCAGCATGGGTAGAACACATCATGGTGGGCTACAAGTAGCTCGCCTGTGCACCGGCACTCTTCAGCCGTAGGGCCCTACCGCGCCAGTGCGCTGGCGTTACGCAGTTCTTCTGTGAGTGCACTACCTGCCACATAGGGCTGGCCAGCCACCAAGCTCGAACTGTGCAGAGCACTCAAAGGCTCATCAAGCAGTGCCTGGTCATGGCTGGGGGGAATGCCTTGCCCAGACACCGCTCGAGATTCTCTGGAGGATTCCTCTGGAGCAAAGCCCTGAGGAATCAAAGACTCACGCAATCGGCGGCGTGCACGATGCAGACGGCTCATGACTGTCCCGAGCGGAACATGGATGAGTTCTGCGGCCTCTTGGTAGGTGAGTCCGTCGATATCTACAAGTTGCACGACTTGTTGGAAGTTGGATGGCAACTTGGCAACTGCTTGAGCGATTGCTCCACGCAGCTCATGATGCTCCACCCGCAACTCCACCTCGTCAGCCGAGGAGGCTGGAACGCGATCCTCGGGGATTTCTGGGTCGGCCAAAAGCTCGGGTCGCCTCCGACGATGGCGGTTGCGTTCGGTGTTGCGAACAATGGTGAGCACCCATGCCCGCGGGTACCGGCCATCAAAGGTATGAATTGCCTTATAGGCCCTGAGCAGGCTTTCTTGAACCAAGTCCTCTGCGTCGGCTCGGTTGCGAGTAATCGACAGAGCAACTCGGAACATGACATCTGACTCTGGAAGGATCAACTTTTCGAAAATATCGGTAGCCGACTCAGTTGAGATTTCTTGGGCACTCAAGCCAGAAGCCAGGCCGCTGACCATCAGAGCGGCTAGGTCAGGATGAACATTCTCTGCTGGTTCTGCCGGGACAGGATGCAGTCGTGACCCGGTGAAAACCGCAGGATCCATCGTTGCTTGAGAAGAGGCAGGATCGGAATACATGCTCATGGCAATCCAATCGGTAACCGCTCGCTGAGCGGAGATCTGGCTAGGGGATCAGAGAAAGCTTTATTGGACTACCGACTCTACAAGGCATCGCCAGTGACTTCAGTTTACTTTAGTAATAATTGTTTTCAATTGATTTTGAGTCAGCAGTTTGCTGCAATCCCGAAGCACATTGCGGAGTTGCTGCATTCCCCAACATGCATGCTCTCTAGTACGTTCAATGCCACATCTCACCCCGCTCCCCCTACTCTCACTAGAAAGTCAGAACCGTGCACAACTTTGAACAGCTCTACATCGGCGGCGAGTGGGTCAACCCCACCGGCAGCAGCCGCCTTGAAGTCATCAACCCCGCCACCGAGGAACTCATCGGGTCAACCCCCGAAGGTTCTCGGGAAGATATTGACAAAGCAGTTGTAGCTGCACGCTCTGCGCTCACCACGGGCGAGTGGGCCGGAATGGCCGCTGCAGACCGAGCCGAGGTCATGGGCCGGTTGCTTGCACTCCTCGGCGAAAAGGCCGATGACCTTGCCAATCTGATTACTGCAGAGGTGGGATGCCCACTTCTGTTTGCCCATTTTGGCCAGGTTGGTGCTGCCAACATGGTGCTCGACTACTTCACCAATCTGACTCGTGAGTATGAGTTTGAAGAGGTGCGCCAAGACATGCTTGGCCCAGCACTAGTGCGCAAAGAGCCAATCGGCGTGGTTGGCGGAATCATCCCTTGGAACGTTCCACTCTTCATCACCATGTTGA
The DNA here is from genome assembly GCA_009701845.1 of Actinomycetota bacterium. Classification (GTDB taxonomy): domain Bacteria; phylum Actinomycetota; class Acidimicrobiia; order Acidimicrobiales; family Microtrichaceae; genus IMCC26207. The sequence goes on along the minus strand of WLJI01000154.1, from coordinate 1,014 downwards.
AGCTCGGGCCGACCCTTGCCTCTGGGTCAACGATGGTGCTCAAGCCAGCACCAGAAACCCCGCTTTCCTCCTTCGTGTTGGCCGAACTCGCTCATGAAGCTGGCCTACCCGCAGGAGTGTTGAACATCGTTCCCGCCGGGCGCGAAGTTGGAGAACACCTAGTGACACATCCAGATGTTGACAAGATCTCGTTTACGGGCTCAACCGTGGCTGGCCGCAAGATCGGTGCACTCTGTGGTGAGCTTCTGCGACCGTGCACTCTTGAACTTGGTGGAAAGTCCGCAGCAATCATTTTGGACGATGTTGACCTAGACGCAATCATCCCCGAGCTGGTCTCTGCTGCAACAATGAACAACGGTCAGGCCTGTGTCGGACAAACTCGGATTCTTGCCTCTCGCAAACGCTATGCCGAGGTAGTAGATGCAGTTACCGAGGCGATGGCTGCGTTGGTTCCGGGCGACCCATCAGGCAACTTCGATGTCACGCTTGGCCCGCTCATTGCCGAGCGTCAGCGGGACCGAGTCGAGGGCTACATCGCATCCGGAATCGCCGAGGGTGCCAAAATCACCACAGGTGGCGGACGACCAGAGGGCTTAGACAAGGGCTGGTTTGTAGAGGCCACGCTGTTCGCTGACGTAGATAACAGCATGAAGATCGCCCAAGAAGAGATCTTTGGCCCCGTGGTTGTGGCAATTCCCTATGAGGACCAAGCGGATGCCATTGAGATTGCGAATGACAGCGTGTACGGCTTGTCTGGAACTGTGTGGACAAGCGATGTTGAGAACGGCATTGACGTCGCTCGCAGCGTGCGAACTGGCAACTACACAGTCAACGGATTTGGCATGGCTTGGGGTGCGCCGTTCGGTGGCTTCAAGCAATCTGGTGTGGGCCGCGAGCTAGGCCCAGAAGGCCTTGGCGAGTTCTTGGCGTCCAAGACCATCAACTTGCCGGCAGGCACAGAGCCAACGCTGAAGTACTAAGAACTGCGCTGCCCGACCGGTGGCGAACATGTAC
>WLJI01000153.1 GCA_009701845.1 Actinomycetota bacterium | reverse complement strand
GAGCGATTGATTGGTAGTACTCGGCAATCTCGGCGCGTACCTCTGGAAGGTCTGGCAGCCAGGGCGGAACAATCACCTGCTCAGGGTCAAACGGAGTTTCTTCATCGCCGGGGAAAGGGTTTCTGGGATTGCCAAAATCGTCTGGCCGCAAGGGGTGATCTGCGCGCTCCCAGTTGCGGTGCGGATCATGCGAGCACCAGTAAAGAAAGTACGGCGCTTCACCTTGAACAAACTCTTCGCATCGACCCGCAAGCCACACATCATCGCGGTGGCGCAGGATGTCCTCGTCAGTACCCCACTCCGGTGGGTCAAAATCAAATGGGAAGAGTTCTTCGGGCTGATAGTGCTTCTTTCCCATCCTCCCCGTTCGGTATCCAGCTTGCTTCATCAGCGCAGGAAGTGTTGTGACGTGGCTCGACATCGAAAAGTTGTGCGGATCATGAACCAAACCGAACGTGCGGTTGGTGTGATTGTGCAGCCCAGTCAAGATGACAGACCTGCTCGAGGAGCAGGATGCAGTCGTGCAGAACGCGTTATCGAAGCGGATGCCGGTAGCAGCGAGCGCATCGATATTGGGCGTCGACACCACAGGGTTCCCGTAACACCCCACAGCTTCGCGACCGTGGTCATCTGCCACGATCATCACGATGTTTGGCAGCTTTGTAGTTGAATCGGAACTCATTGCCCCACACTAGGGCCCTCTCGTTCACTCAGAGTTGTTCGCTCAAAGCGGTTCGTTCAAAGCTGCTCACTCAAAGTTGCTCGCTCGACGTCGTTGGCTCAAAGCCCAGACTCAGCCCGGCTGCGAGCACCTCACCAAGCAATCACAGTCGGCGGCACAGCAAAGAGTTGCCGGCATCACGGTTCGGTGTTGTCCTAACCTACGGATGTGAGTTCTGGCCTAGATCAAACAGATCAAACCAAACAAACAGATCAAGAAGAGTTTGTTGTCAGTAGCGACTCCGAGAGCGAAGTCGAACCATCATTGAACTCGGATCGCCAGGGCACGACCAACGTTCCCCCCGGGGTCCCCGATCGGCCAGTCTGGCGAACCCCGCTTATTGCTGGAGCCGCGGCGGCCTGTGGGTGTGTAGCCATTGCACTGGTGAACCCAACCGATACCGGGGTTCCCGTCTGCTGGTCTCGGGCAATACTTGGAGTTGACTGCCCACTCTGCGGAGGTTTACGAGCCACCAACGCTTTGATGCGTGGCCGCTTTCTTGAAGCTGCTGATCACAACGTGTTGGTGGCCGTCGCTCTACCGGTTGTCGCTGTGGTCTGGGTGCTCTTTGTAGTTACGGCAGTCGCTGGTCGGCCGTTCAGGATTCCAAAGATTCCCCGATGGGCGATCTGGGTGCTGGCCGTTCTCGTTGCTTCCTTCACCGTTCTGAGAAACACAGGTGGTCCGGCTTGGGTGGACTGGCTTGCATCTGGAAGCTACCGCTAGCCGCTCTATCGAGTCAGCCAGTAGCAGACGTATCGATCGGTCCAGTATCGGCTGCAGCAGCGTCAGTCCTCCCGACATCCTCAACGTTTGGCGCCGGTAAAGGTTGGTTTACCTCGCTGAACGGCGCCAACGATGTGGTCGTTGTGGGTGCGGTCGTTGTGGGTGAAGTCCCTGTGGGTTCCGTCGTGGTCGGTTCGGTCGGAAGAGTGGAGTTGTTTTTGAGCGTCGCGATGTTGGTTCCGGTTCCAGTGATTGAGGCCGAGACTTCAACGCTCTCTAGGGGGAACACCATGATTCCCGAGCCGGCAACCGTTGTCTGATCTCCGACTTGCTCCGCTGTGCCTAATACCGCCGACCATTTCACAAGGCCCGTTGCCGAGTCCTCGACCCCGACGATGCTCAAAGCCGTTCCGCCCGCCATGACCAGCATCCCAACTGCTACTCGGCCTGCATGCCCATCGGCATAGGTCACCGAAGACACTGCAACCTGAGCGCGACCCTCGGTGTTGGAATACTCAAAGAACGAATCGCTCGCTAGGCATCCGCCATCAACCGACCATGACCCACCGGGAAGCGATGCAGCGGTGACCGAGGTGCTGACGCTGCCGGTACAACTCTGGGCTCCGACGACTGGGGCGAACCCCACGGCGCCTGCGAGCAGGACTATCGCAGCAACCGCGGCGGCGACTACCTGAGCAACAACGTGGCCGGCAGATGAGAACTGAGTTCCTCGGGTTCTGCTGAGCTGGTGCATCAGGACTGCTTTCTCGCTTTCAAGATCAGTGTTCGAAGATTCAAACGCATTCTATTCTTGCGCAGGAAAAACCGGTCCGGAAGAGAAGAACTACCCATTCAGCTCTCAATAGCCATCTAGCTGTGAGTTCTGCCAGCAGAGTTCGTTCGGCCAGCAGAGTTCGTTCGGCCAGCAGAGTCAGTCCAAGCGTCGAAGGCGCTTGCGATACCTTTCGGCTCGCTTCACATATGACTCAATCCCGAGATCAAAATGCCCTGGGAGTACTGCGTTTTCTTTGATTACTGCTGGCACACCGAGAGCCATAGCGAGGGCCGGCACTATTTGGTTATTGCGAACAAATGCCCCGCCGCCAACCACGGCCTCGGCGCCGACATGAGCGTTATGCAACACGATTGACCCCGAGCCGATCAGTGCCTTGTCTTCGACGATGCAGCCCTCTAAGTGTGCAAGGTGACCGATAGTGACCTCATTGCCCACTGTGGTTGGAAACACTGCAGTGGTATGAAGCACTGCGCCGTCTTGAACCGAGCACCGCTCGCCAACAAAAATAAACCCGTCATCTCCCCGCAGAACGGCTGCGGGCCAGACTGAGGTGTATGCACCAATTACTACGTTGCCGATGACTACAGCATCCGGATGGATGTAGGCATCAGGGTGAATTTCGGGTACTTGATCGCCGAGCGCATAAATAGCCATAGGCCATGAAGCTAGATCAGATCTCGTCAGACGTGATCAGAGCGGATCGTGGCGGCCATAGCCACCACGGAAGAACAGCAGCGGGCCAAGATCGGCGCGATGCACATCTAGGTACTGAACCCGACCAAGAACAATCACATGATCTCCGCCGTCTACGACCGAATGCAGCTTGCAGTCCAAATGCGCTACGCCGCCAACAATCAGTGGAGACCCAGTCACCGGCGCTGGCACCCACGTGTCACCCGCGAACTTGTCTTCAACCTTCGACGCAAATCGACCAGAGGTATCTTGCTGATCCTCGGACAGCACCGTGATTCCGAAAGCTCCAGTGGCTTCAATGCGGGGCCACGAGGAGGACGACTTTGCCACGCAGAACCCGATCAACGGCGGATCGAGTGAAACCGAGAAGAAGGATCCGATTGCCAGACCAAGCGGCGCAGTTCCCTCGAGTGCCGCAATCACGGTTACCCCAGTTGGGTAGTGCCCCATCACAGAGCGGAATAGCGCCGGGTCGATCTCGACCTCAGCGTGACTGCTCGAGATATTGCTGTCCTCGTCCATGTTGGCCTTCCCGTGTCCTGCCGTGTTTGCCGTGAGTGGCTCGCCTGAGATTACTGGAGTAGCTCGGCCTCGAAAGACAAGGTAAGCCCTTCTGCCGCGGCAAAAATCTCTTGAAGGCTTGCTGCGGCTTCAAGCTGTTGTGCGTGCAGAAGAAGTTCGTCAACGCGATCATCCCCATGAGAGGGGTCATGATGAAACAGCGCCAGCCGCTTCACTCCGGCTTGACGGGCAACCTCTACGGCGTACTCCACGGTGCAATGCCCCCAATCAGATCGCAAAAGAAACTCCTCTGCATCAAATTGTGCATCGTGAATCAACAGATCAGCATCAGCGCAGAGGGCCAATACTTCGGCCGAAACTTCGGTTGAGTCGGGACCGGGTTGCTGATGATCGCTGATGTAGACAACGACGACACCTTGGCTTTCAACTCGGTAGCCAACCGTGGGTCCTCGATGAGGAACAGGGGCAACGGTTACCGTTGAGTTGCCAATCTGGATGACATCGTTTTCAACTTCAAAAAACTGAAACTCCCCCGGCAGTTCCTCGAGACCAACCGGAAAATACGGTGGCTGGATAAACGTCTTTACTGCCTCGGCAAGCGAGCAACCTTCTTGACGTGGCCCATACACATTGAGCCGCGCACCTTCACACAACATCGGGCTGAAGAACGGAACCCCTTGAACGTGATCCCAGTGAAGATGACTCACAAGCGCAGTGCCCACGAATGTTTGGTCACATGGAACCGTCATGCCATAAAAGCGAAGCCCCGTGCCGAGGTCCATCAGAATCGGATCCTGACCAGGCGACTCAAGAACGACACAAGATGTGTTGCCGCCATAGCGGCGATTCGCATCGCTGGAACACGGGGTTGAGCCGCGCACCCCATAGAACGTCACGTTCAGCACGGAGCTATCGCCAACTGCTCAAAATATAGTGACCCATAACGCTCCTGAAGCATTCCGACAAGCAACTCAAGATACGAACCAAACTCAAACTAGAACAGGTTGACAGTAGGTGAACAAGTGCGCCCTGCACACCCCAATGTGACCCATGTCTCTACTTGTTGCTAGTACAGCTGCCAAGCAACTTCGCTCAGCGGCTTGCATCAGTCACTAAGGTCGAACCATGACTTCTCTTGCCCCTGACACAATCGCTGCTCATCGCAACTCGGCCGAGAAGCTTGGCTTGGAGTTCGACTCGGTCACCCTGTTAGAGAACGACCTTGAGGTTGCCTATCTTGCTGCAGGCTCGGGTCCACTGGCGCTTTGCCTGCATGGCTACCCCGACTCGGCCTGGACTTGGCGACACCTCTTACCCGAACTTGCAGCTGCTGGCTACCGAGCAGTTGCGCCGTTTAGTCGCGGCTACTTCCCTACTGCGTTGGCCGCCGATAGCCACTACCAGTCGGGAGTCTTAGGAGTTGATGCGAACGCACTGCATCAAGCGCTTGGAGCAGACAGCAGTGCTGTCATCATTGGCCACGACTGGGGCGCTATGGGCGCCTATTCAGCCGCCACGCTCGAGCCTGAACGCTGGCGGCGAGTTGTCGCTGCCGCAGTCCCGCCCGGCCCAGTTATGGGTCAAGCTTTCTTCACCTATGACCAGCTTCGACTGAGCTGGTACATGTTCTTCCAACTCAATCCCCTTTCAGAGATGATGATTCCAATGAACGATTTTGAGTTCATCTCTCGCCTCTGGCAGGACTGGTCCCCCGGCTACGACTGCGCAGAAGACGTCGCTCACTTCGCAGCCTGTATGCCTACCCCCGAACACGTTGCAGCAGCGCTCGGCTATTACCGCCAGACCTTGCAATCAGAATTGCAAGATCCCGAACTTGCTCAAGCTCAAGCTGCAGTCTTTGAGATCCCCCCGCAACCGCTGCTTTATCTTCACGGCCTGACCGATGGTTGTATGGCACCGGCACTAGCGAGTACAACGGGTGACTACCTCAGCGTTGATGGCAGCCGGGCAGTCATGATTGAAAACGCTGGGCATTTTCTTCAGCTCGAACAGCCGGCCGAAGTGAACGCAGAGATTCTGAGTTTCCTCTCTGTCTGAATCAAGCCCTGTCTGAGGCACATCGAGTCGGTAACAAGACCAGACGCTTTAGTGGTCCGACAGGATCCGGGCAATACCAGCACTAAACACGCCAACATCTTCTTCAGTCGTGTCATAGCTACAGACCCAACGAACCAGATTGGATTCTGGGTCCCAAACATAAAATGGCGACCACTCCACCAGTGGCAAGATCGCATGCGGTGGCAAGGACGCGAACACGGCATTCGACTCTGGTAAGCGCTGCAGTTCAACCCCTGGGATCTTTGCCACCTTGTGAGCAAGCAGCTGGGCCATTGCATTCGCCTGGCCCGCATTACGTAACCACAAGTTGTCATCCAACAGCGCAGAAAACTGGGCTGCGATGTAGCGCATTTTTGACGGTAACTGCGCTGACTGTTTGCGGATGAACCGCGCATGTTCGGCAAGTTCAGGCTGAAAAAAGATCACGGCCTCACCAAACATCATCCCGTTCTTGGTTCCCCCAAACGTGAGCACATCCACGCCCGTCTCGACGAGCATCGCCGCAGCTGAACAGTCAGTAGCGGCAACAGCGTTTGCCACCCTCGCCCCGTCAACATGCAACAAAAGCCCTGCGGCGTGACAGGCATCGGCAAGGTCTGCAATCTCATCGGCGCAAT
>WLJI01000152.1 GCA_009701845.1 Actinomycetota bacterium | reverse complement strand
CTTGCAAGGTGAATCTTTCTACCCAAATAGTGAACCACATTCGGGTTAGATATAGATAGCGGGAACTTAGCCCAGATTCTGGCTTTACTGACTGGTGCCTCACTGGCGCGTGCAGCTATGCAGGCTGCTCATCCACGGTTGCGTCAATGTGTCGGTCATGAACAGTTACCGAGCGTGGTACCACTGCGGTGACCTCCGGAGGAGCGTCGCTGTCGTCGAGCACATCGATCGCTGCACCAATGCCCATTCGCTTGCCGATCGGCAAAACAATGAGTAAGACCCCACCGCAAACCCAGAATCCAGCCGCCAGCGAGAACTGATCAGACAAGAGTCCGACAATTTCCTGAGCCACGGGAAACACCAACATGGGAACCATGTGATACGCAGTCAAGATCGATCCGCGTGACTCCTCAGGGGAATGCACCTGCACAAGCGCTGCCAGAACCGAGATATCGATGGCGAAGGCCAGGCCAACCGGAAGCAACAACAGCACCACAATCATGAACACCCTGCCCGGGCTTGCGTTCATCTTGGTCACGAAGGCCATGCCCACAAGGCCAAGCCCTGCAACCATCACACACAGTCTTTGCATCTGCCCCCATTTCACCCGGCGGTGAAAACGCTTGACAGCGACAACAACTACTAAGCCACCGATCACATAAGCAGTCTGCAGAATGGACAGAATCCACGCTCCTGACCCAATCTCGGCTGCCACTGCCGGCAGCGTGACGGTGAAACTGCCGCCGACACAAGAGATCATGCAGGCAGCGAACACTGCCCTCAGCCCCGGCTGCGACTTGCGGAGTTGGAGAATCTCGCGGAACTTGCCCTGCGCAACTGCCTGGGGGGCCTTTCCTGTCACTGGCAGAATGGCTAGGACAGGGGCAAAGAAGGTCAGAGCACTAAAGAGGTAGATCCAGGTTGGTCCGAGGGCCGCATAGATAGCCCCGCCAAGGAGCAGCCCGATCACCGACGAGATTGACTTGGCTTTGGTGATGGAAGCATTGAACTCGGGTACAGCATCCGCTGGGGCCAAAAAGCGAGTGACCATTGCACCAGCCGGAGCAGTCAGTCCAGTGATAATGCCGATCAGTAAGTACCACAGCAGAAGGTTTCTTGTAGCAAGGTCGCCGGCGAGCGAGAAGAACACGGGCACAAAGCCAACGATTCCAAGGGCTATACCGCCAACCACGTACAGCTTTGCAGCGCTGTACTTTCCTGAAAGGCTCGTAGCTGCGCCACCCAAGAAAAGAGAGGGGACCGAGGACACCACGGTGACCAAAGCGCTGATCGCAACCGAGCCAGAATTGGCGTACACCACGTACGAGGTGGCCAGCCAAGCCATCGAGCCGCCGAGCCCAGACAAGATCGTTGCTCGGATAAACCACGGTCGGTGCCGAGCAAAGTCGTCAAGTACTACTCCCGCCATCGGCGGTGACGGTGGCGGCGGTAGTTCAGGCTCGTCCATCGATGTATCTCACCCCGAAAGCGTCTGCATGTGCCAACATGGCACCCAAGAAGGCTTCACTCTAGTTGCTTTCTCTAATTATCGGAGTCCTGATGCAGAGCCAAACCCCACACACTCAGCCCCTTGGCGGCCTAGCTACAGGGCGACACACCAAGCGCGGTTTCACCGTTGCAGCAGCCGCTGTGCTCAGCTTGTCGCTGATTGGCCTCGCTGGATGCTCCAAGTCAGACTCCTCGAGTTCTGACTCCACGTCCACCACGGTGGCTATTACCACCACGGTCAAGGTGGGCGCCCTCCTCGACCTTACGGGTGACGGAAAGACTTTGGGTCTTGCCTCGCAGAGCGTCCTTGAAGCTGGCGTTGAGTCAGCAGCTGCAGAAGGGGTCAAGATCGAACTTGATGTACGAGACACAGGCGGAGACCCCGAAACCGCTCTCAAAGAACTCACGAGTCTGAATGAGGCTGGGGTCACCTCTGTGATTGGCCCGCAGACCAGTTCTGAAGCCAAAAACATCCTCCCGTATGCCGATGCGAACGGCATGATTCTCATCTCGCAAGGTAGTACTGCATCCACCTTGGCAGTCCCCACTGACTCACTGTTCCGCATGGTGCCAACTGACAAGGTCGAAGGCGTAGCCTCTGGCGACCTGATTACCAACGGCGGCCCGGTGACCCTGATTACCGCCAACCGCGATGACGCTGGCAACAACGGGCTTGTTTCTACAGTCGGTGCTGATGTCGCAGCCGGCGGAGGCACCGTGATCGCTGGGCCTACCTACTCACCAGAAGACACTGACTTTGCAGGCGTTGCTCAAAAAATTGCTGATGCAGTAGCAACTGCCGACAGCGGCGCAACCAAGGCTGTGTACTTGGCTGGCTACGGCGAAGTTGCGCAGATCTTGGCAGAGGCTTCAGGAATTGCCACTTTGCAAGACATTCCCTTCTTTGGCGGTGACGGATCTGCGCAATCCAGTGACCTCACCGACAACGCCACCGCTGCAGCGTTTGCTGCTGGTTCCGCCGATGGGTTCGCAAGCCCGCTACCCGTCATCGGCGATGACGCCGAGACCCCACCAGAGGTACTGGTCAAAGCCGATCCAGAGCCAGACCCACTTGCCTACGGGGCATACGACGCTCTCATGATCCTCACTTCGGTGTTTGCCAAAGATGGTGCAGACCTCAAGGGAGCCGATTTGCGGACTGCATTTATGACTGCCGCAGAGGGCTTCAAGGGAGTGACCGGGGTGGTCACACTCGATGCTTCGGGCGACCGGGCCACCATGCCGTACGCCTATTGGGGTATCTGCGAGGTAGACAAGGCCTTTGAGTGGAAGGTACTCGGTGGTTGGGTGCCACCGTCCCCCACTGAACCAGCAACAACAACCAAGCCAGGAACAATCACCTGGGATGGCTGCACCACTGGCGGCGTCGGCGCTGACGGCGGCGCAGCAGAGGCTCCGTAACCCTCACAAGCTCTCTAACGGGGTCAGAGGTCCCACTGTCCCAGCCTTCAGCAATACTTGCTGACTCATGGCCTCTGACCCCGCTACCTCAAACACCGCACTCGCAGTGATCACCGACCTTGGGTCGCTGCGCGCTGACGATGCCGACGACGGCCCCGTTCGTTTTCTGCATTCCTCAGATCTTCACCTCGGCAGTGCTGACGCCGCCCTGCAAGCATTCGAGAATCTGGTCGCAGTCGCGCTCAAGCGGAGCGTCGACCTCGTTGTCTTCGGAGGCGACGTCTACGACACCGCTGAGCGATCAGCCTTTGGGCAACTTAAATTCCAAAACGGCCTGCGCACGCTCACTAGGGAAGGCATCCGGGTCTTCATCGCTCACGGCAACCACGATCCCGTTCAAGCAGGCTTTACGCCGGTGGCTCCCATGCCCGATGGCGTCTACACCTTTACCGAAGGCCTACCTCAAACCTTCCTGATGAAGGTCGGTCGAACACGACTAGCAGTCACGGGTGTGAGTTTCGCTACGCAAAGCGAGGAAACCAACCTTGTAGAGAAAATCGCTGCCACACGTGTGGCAGCAGATCTGCGAATTGCGGTGGTTCACGCCAATGTGGAGGGCCTTCCGGGCCACGATAACTACGCCGGCTGTTCTCGAGAAGACCTCAGTAATTCAGATATCCACTACTGGGCCCTAGGTCATATTCACGACCGGACAGTCACCCCAATGCCAGCCGGGCGGTGGTGGGCCTACCCAGGCAACTTGCAAGGCCGCAGCACCAAGGCAACCGAATGTGGCCCCAAAGGGGTCCTCATCGTCGAATCTCTCGGAGCTGGGTTCGCCGAGCCAGAGTTTGTGGCCTGCGATATCAGTCGCTTTCTGCGAGTGCAGGCCGATGTCACAGGTGCTGAGGACCTCGCTGCAGCAGTCGATCAGATGAGCGAGCAGACAACGAGGGCCATCAAGCAGGACAACCCGCTTGATCTTCCCACCGTCATCCGCGTCGCAGTATCGGGGGCAACGGTTGCGCACTCCGGGCTGCAGACGCTGGTAAAGGATGAGGGCAAGTTGGCAGAACTGTTGTTGGCACTTCTCCCAGCGAACACAACTATCAAGTCGATAGCGCTCGACACATCAATTCCCTATGACCGAAGCTCCTTGGCTGCCCGACCGGACGTGGTCGGCGCAGTCCTCACCAAGCTTGACGAGCTGCGAGTAGCAGCAACCCTGGGTTCAGCTACCCCTGAATATGAAACTGAGAATGCCAGCGTAGGACCTGCCCCGAGCACCATCCTGAACGGACTGATCGAGCAAGCAGCCAGAACGATTGGGTCGCCAGCGAGGACGCTGACCGAAAAGTCCGTCAGCCTTGGAGCCATCAGCGCCGGGGAATTTCTTGATCAGGTTGAGCGCTTGCTGATTGACCGTCTTGCTCCTTCCACCGAGGACGAGGCCGAAGGGGTAGTTCAGTGATGAGCCAGGAGTTGAAGATTTCGACCGTGAGGGTCAAGAACTTTGGTGGACTCACCAATCTGAACCTCAGTCTGCCAGGGAGCAAACTGATCACGGTTTTCGGCTCCAATGAGGCAGGCAAGAGCACTTTGGCAGAGGCCATCATGTGGCTCATTGCAGGTCCCAGCGCCTCGAAGTCCGAGATACAGCGATTTGGTGAGGCCGGAGAGACGCTGGTCGCCGAGCTCGAGGGTTTGCTCGAAAGGTCCCCCCTGCTTCTGAAGGCAGAGTTCAAGATTCTTGGTCAGGGAGTGGGCGCCCGCAGCCCATTTGATGCGCAGATCGAAGGCGGAGCTCTTCTGTCCCGTGAAGCCTGGATCGCCACGCTCGGTAGCACCTCCTCGGAGTCCATTCGGGCGGTTCATCGCATTGACGGCGCCGACGGCCACCAAGTCGATCAAGGCGAACAGGTCCTAGAATTAGCGAGCCAAGGAATGTTTGGCGGGGTCGACCCGCGAGTTGTCGATGCCAGTTTGGTCAAACAGGCAAAGGCCTTGAGTACGGGAACTGCTGCCGGAAAGCGTTCGGTTGCAAATATCCGAACCGAGATTCAGGGCGTAAAGGCAGCACTCGCAGAGGTAGGCAAAAACGCCGATGACTACTTGGCTACCAAAAACGAGCAAACAGAAACTCAGGCCAAGGTCAAGCAGGCCACAGAGAACAAGCTCCGCCTTTCTTCCGAACGCGATGCTTTGGAATCGGCCCGGCAGGCTTGCGTTATTTCGCACCGGAAGACCACCCTTGAAGACAATCTCGCGAGCTTGGAGCAGGTGGATCCGAACTGGGCAGTGATGGCTCAACAGATCCCCGATCTTCTAGCTCTTCAGGAGTTCAGCAGAACTCAAGAACCGCAGTTCAACGAACAGATCCGCCGGGGCGAGAACGAGGCGCAAGTCTTGGGCGTCTCCGTGGAGCAACTAGCTTCGCTCACGCTCACCCATGAAGACTCCGTGAAGCTCACCAATGCGGTTGCTGCCCTCGCACATTTACAGAGTACCGAACGTGAGTGCCTCACCGAGCAGTCGGCTGCCGAGTCAGCCCTGCCCCTTACGATCCAGGCGCAAGACCAAGCCCTTGGCGCTCTTGGTGATCCAGCCACACCGGCAGCCGTCCTGGCAGCAAACCTTGGCGCAGACTCGCAGGGGGGTATTTTGGCAGCCCAGTCACGCATCACCCTCACCACTACGGCTTTCCATGCAGCAGAAAGAGAGTCCCGTACGGGCTCGGCAAACGTGCAGGTCGCAGAGCAAGCTCAACAACAGGCCCTCGCCACCTGGGAGCAGTTCAGAACAGGGACTTCGCCTCAGGCATGGCTCAGCGAGGGTCAGCTTCGCCTGTCGACACCTGTTGCGGCTTCAGCCTCGAGTGGCCTTCCCCGGTTCATCCCTGCACTCATTCTTGGGATTCTTTCGATTGCGGGATTCGCTCTTCGGCAGCCCATTCTTGGAATTCTGGCCGCTGTTGGCCTCTTCGTCACCCTGGCTCTCGCGATTCGAGGCCAAGCCAGCACTACAAGCTCAGCCGGAAACACCCAGGCAGATCTTTCCTCCCTTCAGGCAGCTGCGAATGCAGCTTCTGCGGCTGCGCTCGCGCTCAATCAGGAACAAACCAACCTGCAGTTACGCCAAGCCGCTCAGGCTCAAGCCGAACAAGACCACGCCGCAGCACAGAGCTCATTAGGTTCCGCTCTGCAAAACGCGGGCCTTCCCCCGGTGAGGAACTCGTCCGAAGTCAACTCCTTACTCACGAACTACCAAGAAGCTCGCCTTGCTGTTGACCT
>WLJI01000151.1 GCA_009701845.1 Actinomycetota bacterium | reverse complement strand
TCACTGAATGCCCAGCTCTACGGTTCGAGCTACTCCAGCTTCAGCATTGGCTTTACGGCACGTGTCACCGGAGTTCCGCTCTTCGGCAGCGTGGATGCAGTCACCAAGTGCTATGCACCCACCAACCCAATTCTGGGAACCACGGTCATCTCCTAAACAGTTATCTCCTCAGCAGTCCACCGCCCAGCGGTCGAACGGCCGGTCGAACTGCACTTCGGTGAAAACTGAGGTCAAAACTGAGAACTCCCCTGGCCGATGGCCAGGGGAGTTCTTCTTTCTACGATCTGTTCGCTGAGCGCTCGGAGCTAGATCCAAGCGCTCAGACCGCTATTCGGCCTGTGCTTCTGCTCGGTCCTTGGCTACCTCGTCGAGCAATTCGTACTCTTCGCCAGTGTCGGCCCAGTCCTCGAATTGCGTCACGCCAAGTGTGTCGAACCGCTTGCGAAGCCAACCGTCATTGGCATCAAGTAGGCCAAGCTTCTTGCAGTTCGGAACAATCTTGGAGAACAACAGTTGCTGGAACGGATCCTGATTCTTGAGTTCGGGGTCATCTTGTTTAAACAGCGAGATTGCTTCACGAACAGGAATACCAAGGTTCTCCCAGACCTCTTGTTGCAAGAAGCGGTCTCTCATGCGCACTGCTGCTTCAAAGGCGAACTCTTGGCGCTCCAATAACTCGGCCGAATTCAGCTCGGTGTAGTACTCCTGCAAGCTCAACACGCCGAAAGCAACGTGGCGCGCCTCGTCACTCATCACGTAGCGCAACAGTTGTTTGAGCAGCGGGTCTGGCGTGACCTGATAGGCAAGGCCGAATGCGGCCAGAGCTAGGCCCTCGATCATGATCTGCATTCCCAGATACGTCATGTCCCAGCGGCTATCGCTGATGATGTCATCGAGCAATGCCCGCAGGTGATGGTTGACGGGGTAATGACCAGAACACTTTGTGTCGAGATACTTTGCGAACACCTCAACATGGCGGGCCTCGTCCATCACCTGAGTAGAGGCGTAATACTTGGCGTCAATCCACGGCACGGTCTCAACGATCTTGGCCGTGCAGACCAGCGCACCCTGCTCGCCGTGCATGAACTGACTCAGGCTCCAGTTTTGGGATTCAACCGCCAGTTTCACCCACTCTTCATCGCCCCAACTCGCAAACGAAGTCCGGCTCAGATCGATTCCCAGTTCTGCAATAAGCGCAGTGTTCATTGTCATGGGAGACTCCCGAGCGATTCGCTCTTGGTCGACTTCGATTGACCAATCCAAGTCAGTCTCGCCATTCCACATTGAATGCTTGGCTTTTTCGTACAGCTTGTTCAGGCCGGGTCGCTCGCCCTTTTCGTAGTTCCACGTAAAGATCGCGTCGGCATTATCCGTTACTGCGTGAATCGACTCGGAAATGTCGGTATTGGTCATTGCCAAAATCGAATCAAGGTCATTGACCCCGTCTCGATCAAGGATCTCGGCATCAGTGCGACTCATAAGGTTCCCCCTGCAAAAGTAGTAATAACCAGAACTTACTGCGCAGAACCTGCTCAGCGCACAGCGCGCAGGAACCGCTTTTGACCACGGCCGGCCCAAAATGGTCTTTTTACCCGTTGACGATAACGAAACCAGCGCTCAACCTACTGAGTATGAGGAGAGAGGTTGCGATCGGGGTACCGAGCTTGGCGCTCGTGACAGCCGGCGGGCTGTGGGTTCAGGCGTTGCATTCAGCAAACGCCGCCCTACCCAGATTTGCGGATCTTTGTGCCAGCGGGAGCTACGGCGACCCCGCTGGCCAAAGCCTGCGCATCACTATTCTTGGAGACAGTTCCTTGACTGGGCCCGGCCTAGAAAAGGGTTCCGATATATGGATTGCTCAACTTGCTGACCGGTTGCCGTGGAGCGTGGACCTAGTGAGCCAGGCCAAAGGCGGATCTCGCGTTCGCGATGTACTGCTTCATCAGGCAGCAGATGCGGCCCTGACTCAGCCCGACCTGTTCGTTCTTGCAATCGGAGCAAATGATGCCTTGCATGCCACCTCCACCCGGCAGTTCCGCAGGGATCTTGAAGCTGTGCTCAATCTGCTTGGCCGCATTGCACCCGTGATGAGTTTGGGTGTGGGCGACTTGTCGGTTATTCCGCGACTGCCGAAGAGTTTGAGATCGCTCGCGGCATATCGAAGCGCAACCATTGATGAGATTCACTCCCAAGTCGCTCAAGGGGTGAGTCAAGTGACTCGGGTTCCGGTGCGGGAACTCTCTGATGCCATGTTCAGGTCACCTTCAATCGACCTCTTTGCAGAGGATCGCTTTCATCCAAACCGATTAGGCCACACGGCTTGGGCGGACTTGTTCGAACCCTTCCTGCGAAAGGCGCTTCAGGATTCGCTTGACGCTCCTGCACGTTTGGCTCGGCCGTTGACGGCTTCGGCTACAGCGTAAAAGTCAGGTTGCTTGCCAACTGAAGAGCTAGTTCTTTGTCACCAGCAAGAAGGACTTGCTGCTGAATTGCTTCGCTTGGCTCGCAACGCCCGCCCGTGAGCCGGAAGAACAGCATGACTGGCATGGAAACTTCTACCGAAGCAGGGGCTGAAAGGTTGTCGACCACTCGGGCACGATCCGTTACTTCAACGAGATACGTTCGCTCTACCGCCCCTGTGAGGTCAATGCGGATCCGAGAGCCTTCTGGTAGCGCTGCCTTGCGCCCAACGATGTACCCCAAAGAGGGTTCAATCTCTAGCAGAGCGGAGCTAATTGCAGCCGGGTCTGCCCGGTCCGGCAGGCCGAGCGCCTGGCGAATATCATGCTCGTGCATAAAGGTGTCGTAGTGGCGAATCCGCATGAAGCGCCCATAGGTCTCATCGGCACTCACTGGCGTCCAAGAGGGCGCGTCAAACTGTTCCTGCGTCATTGCCTGTAGCGCAGCGAGTCGCTTCGTCGTGACATCAAGAAATATCTGTAGAACCTCGTCGCCAGAGAGCGAACGCATATCTTCAACCCAGACCTCACCCATGCGGGCAACGTCGTTCTTGAGATGAGTGAGATGCGTTACGTCTACCTCGGGTGCACGAACACCAGACAGCATCAATTCGATGCCTGCGATGTGACTGAGTTGATCCTTCACCGTCCAACCGGGGAGACAACTCGGCAACATGAACTCCGTTTCCTGCAGACCTGAACAGAGCTCTGCAACTGCGCTCCACTCCTCAGCGAGCAGGGCCACCATCGGGTCTTTTTCTACGAAGGTAGGCATCAGGGGGTCTCCTTTTGAATCGAGGCCCAATCGCGAGCCTGAAAGTAGGGCGTGAACTCTTGAGCAATTGCCTCGATGTCTTCGGGGCGCTTTGGTCGTTGCAGTTCGTACACGTTCGGAAACTGCAACCAAGCGGTGACGGCCTGCCAAAGGTCAACGGCAGCTTGGCCGAGCGGCGGGTTGATCAACACTGGACCAAAAAGTGCTTGCGGACCGCTTGGCAGATAGTCAAACACCAAGGTTGGAACTCCCCAACCGCCAAGGTCAAGGACCTGTTGGTGTTCAGCGGCCACCTCTGCATGAGTAGTTGGGTCATCGATCGCCTGACGAACAATCGCCGGGTCCAGACCACATTCGATTAAAAGCTCCTCTGCAACCTCGCTTCGATGAGGCTTTCGGCCCTCGACATGCAACGCAGTACCTGCACGCAAGTACCAGCTATCAAGCAGGCTCATATCGGTTCTTCGCAACAGCGCACCGATGCGCATCATCGACCAGCCATAGGACCAGTCGCGTTCCCAAGGATGCTTCTTTCCCTCTGCCCTGTTTACTTCTTCAAGGCTAAAGAAGCGCCAGTCAACTTGAAGGCCGAGTTGATCTCTGGCCTCTCGCATCCACAGCGAGGTTTGAAACGCATACGGGCACATGATGTCGAAGTGAAATGCAACCGATGTGGGCTCAGCATGGTGAGGCGGAGTCATCAGCGCTCCCGAGATTGCACATGCCCGACCACCTCAGCGGAGCTCTTCTGTGCAGGAGTTAGCGATGTTGTTGATGAGCGGCCGCACAATCATGGTGTAGGTGTCAGACATTGCCGTCTCACGATGCTCAGCCTGAACCGCAAGCCGCTCGGGGTCCATCACGACAGTCATAAAAGCTTCTCTGCTCGGAAAGGCGTTGAAGCGAACCTGATCCCACTGACGGCCATCACCAACAATGGTCCCCTCGACGTTGAACCATCCAGCTATACGCACACCATTGGCAACGCCAACCGTTACAGCGTGGTTCTGATAGGCCGTCATGTGCTCAACGCTCTCCTCAACGCTCTCCTCAACGCTCTGCTCAAGGTCAGAATCACCACGATCAAAGGCAATCACGTGCACCACCATTACGGCGGGGTCATCAGCAGTAGATGGGTACGGAACCTGATCAAGGTCGGGGATGATCTCGGGGCCTTCAGGATGAGCAAAGGGCTGGCACCCTAAAATAATGGTCGCTTCCATTCCAGCATCTTTGTGATGATGCTGCTCCTTGAACTCTTTGCGTTCTTGCATGTCAATAAAAGAACGCCGGGTTGGGTATTTCACGACTGCTACGCGATCCCAAGGCGGAAGGTCTCCAAGCAGTTGGGTCTCGACGTCGCCGAAGAACACCACCTCTGCCCCCACCGCTGCGAGCGACTCAAGAGGGGCGTACGCATCGTCGGCTTCCCGGCCACTCAGGGAAGATTCCCGGCCGTCAGAGTACTCAGCGGTGTGGCGATACCGCATCAGGTTGACCATCCAGACTGGTCCGTCTTCTTCCTCTGGGGTGGTCGAAAGTCGTAGTGCGTAGTCAAAGTCGATCTGGCCGTAACGAACCGGAAGGCCCGCTACTGAACCTTGTCCTTCTGCATGGGCTTCTTGGGCACTCTCTGACATCGTCATCTCATTTCAGGTTAGGAAGGCCGACGGCGGCAACAGCAAACAACTAGCAGTCATAACAACTAGCAGTCATACTGCACCATTTTTTGAACTGCTGCTCGCGCATCGTTCGTTTCAATAGATTTCGTCTACCTAGACAGGCCAGAATGGTTCTATGACAAAGCTCGGACTCCAAATCCCCAACTTCAACTTTCCGGGTGGAACACCCGACCAGATCTTTCCCACTGTGGTGTCTGCAGCCCAAGCAGCAGACGCATCCGGGTTCGACACGGTCATGGTGATGGATCACTTCTATCAACTTCCAGGGCTTGGCAACCCAGATGATTACATGCTCGAGGCCTACACACTTCTTGGGGCACTTGCATCTGTCACCAGCAGGGTTCGCCTTGGCGCACTCGTCACGGGCAACACCTATCGCAACCCGGCAATCCTCGCCAAGGCCGTCACTACCCTCGACATCGTTTCTCAGGGGAGAGCTCAACTGGGAATTGGCTGCGGTTGGTTTGAGCTTGAACACGATTCTTTTGGCATCCCATTTGGCACGTTCACTGATCGATTCGAGATGCTTGAAGAGGCCTTGCAGGTCATTCTGCCCATGCTTCAAGATGAGCGACCATCTTTGAGCGGCAAGCACTACCAAATTACAGAGGCCATCAACCAACCCGCACCGCTTTCTACAATCCCAGTGATGATCGGTGGCAGCGGCGAGAAGAAGACCCTTCGCATGGTGGCTCAGTACGCCACACTCGGAAACCTCACCTGCGAACCGAGCGAGGTGCCCCGCAAGGTCGAGGCACTCGCCGAGCACTGCGAGCGACTCGGCCGTGACCGTTCAGAGATTCAACTCTCTTGGAATCGGGTTGTTTGTATCGCTCCTACCACGGCTGAAGCCGAGGCAGAAAGAGACCAGTACTTGGCATCTCGAGGAATGGACTGGAACGGCCTTCCCGATGACATCAAAGTAATGATTGAAGGGATGATCGTGGTAGGAGACCCCGACACGGTGGCCCAGAAGTTCAGCGAATGGAAAGCGCTTGGCGTGGACGGTTTCACCGTCGCAATGCCCGCAAACGTGCACATTCCTGAAAGGGTTACACTTTTGGGAACTACTCTCGGGCAGATTTAACCGAATGTTCACTTCACCAACCTGAACTTTTTTTAGCACTTAAGGTATCGAACTCACCTAACCTAAAGTCAGCTTTAAGCAGGTCCGTCTTGGTTCGCTTCCGGCAAGCCAACGAGCGAAAGTTTTGAGGGAAAGGTTCATGCCAACGTGATGGCTCATCAGAGCGATTCAGTAGAGTCGTCAGGTCTGATAGCGGTAGATGGCAGAACAGCGCGCAAGAACTCGAACAGAGACGCCGTTGTAGAAGCTGCGCTGCAGTTGTTTCAAGCTG
>WLJI01000150.1 GCA_009701845.1 Actinomycetota bacterium | reverse complement strand
GGCACAGAGAACCGGCCATCATCCCCAGCAGGAAACGCAATCACCTGTGTCACAGCGTCGGGGTTCAGTGGGCCATACAAGTGAGGGAACAGCAACTCCCCCTCTGCTGGCACCCCCGGCTCCCATCGCAACTCGGCCGCAAGCAGATCCGGGTCAATCACTAGAAGAAGCAAATCGGTGTGACCCAAATAAAATTTGTTGGCAGGAATCAGCAGCAGCTCAACCGTAGACAGATGCATGAACCCCACGCTGTCTTGGTCCGCCGTTCGGTACCCGTGTTTCGCCTGCATGCAACGCTCAGCCTCTGCCACCTCGCAGATATGTAACAACGGAGCCGGTGCCCGAGTCATGAGCTACGAGTCACAGCGAGGAGTTGGCCAGAGGAGACCACATTGGCTCCGAGTCGCCGCGCTCCATCTTGAACCCGGCGGTCCGAACTGACCACGATGACTGGTTGATCTGTTGGCAAGCCGGCGACCATGTCCAAGATCAGATCATCTGCCTCGACCTCTGCCTTACTAAAGTGCACACGCACAGCAAGCGGCGCACCAACGGCTGGCCTAGTGCCGGTTCCTTCACCGTCAAAGACAACATGCACCAGCGCTGAAGTGCGCGCCTGAAGTGCAGTCAACATATTGAGAAGGGAAGTTCGTTGGGATGCACCGTCGAGTAGCGGCCAAGCTTCCATCGAGATGTTGTACCCATCCGCAATCAGAATGATCTGCGGAGTCGAGAGAAGTTGCTCTACACCCTCTGGAGATCCGTCAATCGCTCCGCGTAGAAGTCGTAGCGGAGTTCGTCTCGGTGGCCGGCGCGCAAGAAGCTCGGCACTGTCGGCACTGTCGGCACTGTCGGCACTGTCGGAGCTCGTGGGATTGCTGCTCGGCTGCTCGCTTGCCAAGCGCATATCGGCTTCAGCTACGGCAGGGGAAATACTTTGCGCAAGAACTCCCAACTGCTCGCCAAGCACGGCCGCGGCAAGAGCGGCCTGACGGACCGCAGCCTCGACCTTGCTTGGGTCAACCCCCTCCCAAACCGAGGGTCTTGCTGCTCTTGGACGCAGGGGCTCTTCGGGCTCTGACGCCTCCGCCAGAGGCTCCGCTGGCAGATCGGCAGCCGAAGTATGAATGGCTGCGGCATCAGCTACTGCGCGCTGGGCCTCAAGTTCAGTGAGTTGCTGCTCGGCTGCGTCGGCGCGGCTAGTCGCTAGCCGTGACTCTTCAAGGCGAACCGACGCACGCTTCTCTGCATCTTTCATCGAGCGCACAGCTTGCTGACGCTCCTGTTCGAGTTGCTGCACGCGCTGCTCAAGTTGGTCGTGTTGTGCGTGTAAGCCAAGCCCCGCAGCACGCTCTGCAGCAAGGGCCTCTGTTGCGCCCTTTGCAGCTTCGAGAGCCTCAGCCAACTCATCCTTCAGGCGGGCCAGCGCCTCTTCTGCCTGAGCGAGTCGCCGCTCGGCGGTTCTTCCCTGAGCCCCAGCGGCGGCAGCTTCTTCATCCTCTGCCGCAGACTCAATGAGTAATCCGAGTTCGACAGACCACCCCTCGGGCCGATGAAGAAATAGCCATGATTCTCGGCCAAGATCAGCTTCAGACAGAGTGCCTGCCACCGAAGTCCGAAACGGCTCATCAGAGTCAAGGACCTCGAGAACCCTGCGCGACGCTGCTGTCGGTAAGCGAACGAAATTCAACAGCGGCCTCAGCGCTGCAGGGGGCAAAGGCGCTCCCTTTGTTTTGCCCGAGGCATCTTGTTTCGCCTGAATAATGGCGCTCTCGATGGCCCTATTCAGCACTCGCGCACGAACGACCTGGTAGGCATCATCGCCGCTGCGATCAGACTCCGGATTCTGCGCCAAGCGTCTCACCCTCTGTTTGGTCTGGCTCTGTTTGGTCTGGCTCAGTCTGGTCCGGCTCAATCTGCTCTGACTGAATGACCACTACTGATGAACCCGTTCCGCACCATCGGCACAGCACTGATTCGTACTCTTCGTCGAGCACAACCAAGTCTTCGATGCTCAGTTCGCCGCCCACGGTGAAGTGATGAAACGCCCGAGTACGTCGCAAAACGGTGACTTCAAATCGAGTCAAGTTGCCACATGCTGTACAGCGATACCGGGGTGGTTCTGCGTCAAATTCCAAGTCCGAAGTGGGGTTCATTCTGCGATGTTAGCGCCCGTGATCGGTCAGCTACTTTTGCCAATCAGTTGCTCTGAGCCTGCGCCGCAGCCTGGCTCGCGGCAACGAGCCGCTCTAGCACCCCAGCAGCACGACCATCATCGATTGCAGCAGCAGCAAGCTCAACTCCGGCAGCAAGGTCGTCAGCGCACTCGCCGACTACAAGCCCTGCTGCAGCATTCAGCACGACCATGTCTCGCAGCGCTCCGCTCTCTCCGGCAAGGATTGACTTTGCCGCAGCAGCGTTCTCTTCGGGTCCGCCCACCCGGATCTCATCTAGCGAGACTCGGGCCAATCCGACCTGTTCGGGTTCAATAACAAAGCTTCGCAGCTCGCCATCAATGAGTTCCGTTACTTGAGTTGAGCCAGTTGTTGTGAGTTCATCCAAACCGCCCTCGCCGTGAATGACCCAAGCACGGCTCAGCCCTCGCCTACGCAATACCTGTGGCACGAGCTGCATCAACCGTGGATCTGAAACGCCGATCACTTGACGGCCCACTCGGCCGGGATGCGACAGCGGCCCGAGCACGTTAAATACTGTTGGGACCCCGAGTTGCGCCCGAACTGGCGCAACGTGGCGCATCGATGGGTGGAACATCCGCGCAAAGGCAAATCCGACTCCTGCGGAGCGCACACAGCTGACCACGCCGTCACCGTCAAGTTCGATGGCAACACCGAGTGCCTCAAGCAAGTCGGTTGATCCCGACGTAGAAGATGCTTTGCGGTTTCCATGCTTACAGACCGTCGCTCCGGCAGCTGCGGCCACGAGCGAGGCGATCGTTGAAACATTGAACGCCTTACCGGCGAGAGCCTTTGACCCTCCGGTCCCAACGATGTCGAGGGTCGCCTCGGGGTTATCTAGGTGCAGGGGTGAGGACACCTCGAGCATTGCGCCGACTAGGGCCGCAACCTCTTCGACGGTCTCGCCCTTTATCCGAAGCGCCACGATAAAAGCAGCAATCTGCGCATCCGTTGCTGTTCCGTCAAGCATTCGCTCAAGTGCACCGGCTGCAACCTGGGGCGAAAGTTCGTTTCCGGCAATGAGTTCTGCGATCACGCCGGGCCATGCCCCTACAGCTGAAAATTCACCCATGCTTGTCTCTCCCCCTGTGCTGCTTCCCTCTCGGGGCGGCACTCCGAGCTATCCGGTGACAACCCCTGTAGAAAGTGAAGCAATTTCATCTTCGGCAGGGAGTCCCATAGTTCTGGCCCGACGCCGACGACGAATGATGCGTTGGCGCTCACGTTCTGTCGCTCCACCCCACACGCCGTTGTGTTCACGGTGAGAAATCGCATGCTCCAAGCAATCTGCTTGCACGGGGCACTCAGAACAGACTGATTTTGCGGGGCCAGCCTCTTCATCAGTGACGGGATAAAAAATTATGGGATCGATGCCTCTGCAGGCCGATCGATCTACCCATTTCAGGTCCATGGGGTGATTCTGCCCCTGTCACAGGCTGATGTCCAAGTGAGTATCAAAATTCGCAGCTTCTGAGCTGTCCGCTAGGCCAGATGCCACCTGCGCATCTACACTCAAAAGGTGAGTACTCGCCCCTTCATTCGAGCCACCTCTCTAGAGGCGCTGCGTTCCGAAACCTTTGATCTAGTAGTCATCGGAGGTGGAGTCACAGGTGCAGGCGTCGTTCTTGATGCAGCGTCTCGCGGGCTTCGTGCCGCACTCATTGAGCGTGACGACTTTGCTTCCGGTACGTCTTCAAAATCTTCAAAGCTGATTCACGGCGGCCTGCGCTACTTGCAACAAGGCGAGATCGGACTGGTGTACGAAGCTCTTGCAGAACGGCAAAGACTTCTGCAAAACGCCCCGCACCTTGTCAAGCCGCTGCCCTTTTTGATTCCCATGTTCGGCAAGAACGGCATCATCCCAGCCAAGATTGCCCGACTGCTCGGTGGCGCAATGTGGGGATACGACCTGACCGGCGGGCTCAGGATCGGAAAGAAGCACCAACGACTTGATAAGGCAGAGGCCCTTGCCTATATGCCCACCCTGCCGCAGGAGCGACTCGTTTCGGCCTACCTCTACTTTGATGCAGCAGCTGATGACGCACGACTCGTTGTTGCGCTGCTTCGCACAGCAGCGCTTGAGCACGGTGCGGTGATTGCGAACCAGGTCTCTGCAACATCGGTTGCCAAAGATGTTGGCGGGCGCGTCACGGGAGTCAAGGTCCTAGCCGACGGTGAGGAGTTCACCATCTCTGCACGCTCTGTAGTCAACGCTGCAGGCGTGTGGTCAGACGATGTCCGCTCACAGGACGAGGGCAAACACCCTGACTCAATTCGACCCGCCAAGGGAATTCACATCACGGTGCCTTGGGAGTTGGTTCGCAATGAGGTTGCTGCGGTGATTCCTGTTCCCAAAGATCGTCGATCTGTCTTCATCGTTCCTCATGGCGACCTCACGTATGTGGGAACCACCGACACCGATTACGACGGACCGATCGACGACCCTCAGTGCACCTCAGAAGACATTGACTATTTGCTCAGCGCTCTCAACGGTTCCTGTACCACCACCATCACCCGCGATGCAGTTGTGGGGACTTGGGCTGGGCTGCGCCCCCTCGTGAAGGCAGCAGCTAGCGGTCGAACCGCAGATTTGTCTCGCAAGCACAACATCACACGTTCTGTCTCGGGCATGGTCACCATTACTGGCGGCAAGCTCACCACCTACCGTGAGATGGCAGCAGACACTGTTGACGAAGTCATTGCACATGTCCTTCCTCGCAATGGCGGTGCCGAGGGAATCGGTCACAGTTGCACAAAGAAGCTGCGCCTTCGCGGTGCAGCTGGGTACGACACGCTTGCTTCAGCGGGCTCGCTCTACCCCGCAGTGAGCCCTGAGTTGCAGGAGCATCTAGGCAATCGATACGGCGGGGAGGCACGTGTGCTGATGGCTGCGATTCAACAGGACCCCACGCTTGCAGAAACCATCGTGGCGGGAATGCCCTACACCAAGGCCGAGGTGCAGTTTGCCGTGCGCCACGAAATGGCTACCTCGCTCGACGATGTGTTGTCTCGGCGAACACGGGCGCGAATTTATGCACGTGATGATTCCGCTGATGCTGCCGCCGCTGTTGCTGCACTGATGGGTGAAGAACTCGGCTGGGATGAGGTCACGGTCAAAGAGAATATTGAGTCCTATCGGGCCTCAATCGAGCACGAGCGCGAAGCCGCTTCGCTACCCGAGACGCATCTCAGTAGCCTGATGCACACCTGATTCGAGAAGACTTCGAACAGCACGAGCTAGCACGGGCACATCAGGCGATCAACAAAACAAGAGATGGCCAGATCAGGGGACGTAATGACACAGGATCGTTCAGTCGAAGTAGATGAGCTTGGCCCGGGAGCGCCCACTCCCCCGATTCCGATCAAGGGCGGCGGCGCTGCAGCAACCTCGAAGCGTCGCGGGTCCCGAGTGGGCATTACTGAAGCAGTGCTTCGAGATCTACGGTCCACCTGCGCTGAGGTAACTGAGGACCCTGAAGTCATTGGGGAGGCAAGCCGCGATTGGTGGCCACTAGCCATGACATGGGCGCTAGCCGGCCAGGTTGGATCACGTGCTGCAGCAGTCGCCCGGCCAACCACTGCTCAAGAGGTGGCCGAACTTCTAGCCGTCTGCAACAAATGGGGTTTGCCTGTCACCGCTGCCGGTGGCCGCTCTGGAGTTCTGGGCGCGTCTGTTCCCGTGTTTGGCGGCGTCCTGCTCGACATGTGCGGACTGAGCGGAATTGTCGATGTCGATGACGAGTCGCTCACAGTGAACGTGCTACCCGGCACTTTCGGAGACCTCTTTGAAGACGAGCTGCGCAGCAGCTACTCGCTTACCTGCGGGCATTGGCCTCAGTCAATGGCACTGTCCACCGTGGGTGGCTGGATTGCCTGCCGTGGAGCAGGGCAAATGTCTACTCGCTACGGCAAAATCGAAGACATGGTCCAAGGCCTAGATGTTGCACTCGCCGATGGCCGGATTGTGAGCACGGGAGGATACCCACGCGCTGCAACTGGCCCCGACCTCACGCAGCTTTTTGTTGGTTCCGAAGGCACGCTGGGGGTCATCACGAGCGCTCGCCTTCGAGTGCATCCCAGCCCG
>WLJI01000015.1 GCA_009701845.1 Actinomycetota bacterium | reverse complement strand
TCGTTGTGTCGACTTCTACTGAAATCAGGCCATTCGTCAGGCCCCACGGACCAAGGCTCTGAACCTTGCTAGACGCAGCATGTGGCTCCCACAGCGCCCACCCAAAACCGGGTACCTGACCAGACATCGTCAGTACTCGAGATGATGCCTCGGGGTGATGCAATACGGTGCTGATGCGCAATCCCGGGTCGCGTTCGCAGCGTCGGCCGAGCTCACTCAGCGCATCGAGTGGACTGAGTGCAGTGGGAGTCTCTCCGCCGACTAACTCGCCCAACAAGTGAACCTCGAGAATAGCGCCAGAATCAGAACCCTCTGCTGCAGACTCGGGCCGCTCGATGAGCACAACCTGAGCTGTTTCGGGGTGTTCAAAGATGAGTTCGCGGGCAACAATCAATGGCGCATCCGCAGCCGTGCTGATGTGCAGTTCCTCGTGTGCTGCTCGCTCGGACAGAACCTGGAACCAAGACTGATCAGAGGTCTCGAATTCTTGCCCAGCGCTCCACGCTCCGGCTAGATCGCTCGCAGTCACGTCAATCTCAACGAGTTCTACTCGCTCTCGAGCACACGGATTGAGCAACAGAATTCCGCTCTTGTGTATCTGCGATGATGCCGACAGCACGGCCGACTGTGCAACTCCTTGGGCTGTGCGAATGGCCTCGGCATAGCGATGCAGCACTGCATCTACGACCTCGTCGTGGCTGCACGCGCAGATGGAGTCGTGGGCAGCGTTGCGAATGACTTCTAGCCAAGCCAAGTCCAAAAGTGGCTGCTCTCGGCTCGGATCAGCAGACCACAACGCGCAGAGGGGTTCCGCTAACCGTTCAAGGGTGCGCTCCGCAACTGCTGCTGCGATTTTGACGTCCACGCGATTTGAGGTGACCCCCATCAACAAGTTGGCCCGCGCGCCCGACCGCAATTCGCCGCGATGCGTAGGCAGATCTGTTGAAGGAGCTACTTGCAGGTACTCGCTGAGGGATCCGATCCGCAGGTCGTAGGTTTCTGGTTCTTCGCCATCTTCTCCAGTTCCAGCTCCATCGGGGGTAGAGCGAAGGGACTCTTGGGATTGGAACTCAGCCACCACCCGCGACAGGTGTGGGGGAGGGGCCTCGTGATCCATCCCTGCCATCCACAACACAGTTTGTCCCACTAACTCACCCTGAACCTCAGTGAACATTCTGATTCGCTCACGCAGTTGCGCTGCGTCGGCGGGCATGCCCGACCCGTTTCCGTAGCCGGCTGACAAGTACTCGGCCCGAACTGTGCTGCCATCGGGTGACTCCCAGAAAAAGGCCGGTCGATCAATCGAGAGCGGCACCCCACGCCAAACCACTGCATGTTCAAATCCAAACAGTCGGAGCAGCTGAGGCATGGCGGCAATGTGGCCAAACATGTCGGGCAAGTACCCAACGTGCATGGCTCCGCCGAATTCCTCTGCCCGCGCAATGCCGAGTTGCAAGTTTCGGATCAGAGTCTCGCCAGAGACTAAGAACTCATCCGGCAGAACGTACCAAGGCCCCATCGAGAGCCGTCCAGCAGTGCTGAGCTCGCCGATCAATTTGCGCTGTTGCGGGCGTACGGTGAGGTAGTCGTCTACAACGGCCATCTGACCATCGAGTTGGAAATGGTGAAACGCCTGGTCTGCTTCTAGTCGTGGCAGGAGCTCGTCGAGCATGGCAACGAGTCGGCCGCGAAAAGTGGGAAAGGGGTCATACCACTCTCGGTCCCAGTGTGTATGAGGTAACACGTGCACAGATCGAACCATGCATGCATCGTATGGTCAGTGATCGAGACGTGCAGAGTTGTTTGAGCAACTAACCTTGTTACGTGGCAAGACAGCGCAATCCTGGCCGAGCTGCTCCAACGCTTGCGCTAGAGAATCAATTCTTCTCGCAAGGATATGACGTCATCGTGGGGTTAGACGAGGTGGGGCGCGGAGCTTGGGCCGGGCCGCTGAGTGTGGGAGCAGCAGTGCTGAGTCGCGAACGCCGTGTGAACGGGGTACGTGATTCCAAGCAACTTTCGGAGGCCCGCAGGGAACTGCTCTTTGATCGCATTGCTGACTGGTGCATGACTTGGTCAGTCGGGCATGCGAGCCATCACGAATGCGACGAACTCGGGATGTCTGCAGCGCAACGTCTTGCTGCGCGCCGCGCTCTTGATGGGCTGAGCGTGACTCCAGACATGGTGCTCATGGACGGTAGTTGGGACTTTGTTGGCGGCGAACAGTTCCCGACCGACAGGACCCAAACGATTGTCAAAGGAGACACCACGGTCTTGTCGATTGCTGCTGCTTCGATTTTGGCGAAGGTGACTCGAGACAGAATGATGCGCGCTCAGGCCGAGAACTACCCTGGGTTCGATTTTGACCGTAACAAGGGATACCCCTGCCCCAAGCATCAGTGCGCTTTGCGTGGCTATGGGCCAACGCCTATTCACCGCCGATCTTGGGCGTTTATGGACTCGATTCCTTGGCTGGGAACTCGGATCCAACCGGCCTCGAACCTGCACACCACAGTTAGCTAATGCTTGCTAGAGTTTGCATGCAGTGACATACTGCTTCGGTTGGCGCTGCAGGCGAGAAGCAGTGATCAAGCAGTCACCGAGCAACTGCTCGAGAGGTGTTTCAGATGAGTGAAAACAGAACGCGCGGAATCCAGTTTGGTGCACCGCGTGCGTCCGAAGCTCCAGGCGGGACCGGCATTGAACCGCCAGTCCCAGAATGGGTCGATGTCTCTCAAACCCTTGAGCGATGGTTTGCCTTTGTTGACGTTTGCGGGTTCACCTCATACACCGAACGCCATGGAACCCCGGCTGCGCTTGCGGTTCTCACCCGGTTCCGCACCGCTGTGCGAGGGGTCACTGGCAGACGCGGTGTGCGCGTGCTGAAGTGGCTTGGAGACGGTGCAATGTTGGTAGGCGTTGAGCCCGGACCAGTGATTGCAGCAGTGTGCGAACTCGGACTTCGATTCGAGGAGGACAACTTCGATATTCACGCTGGAATCGCCGGCGGCCACGTGTTGCTGTTCGAGGGGGACGACTACATCGGCCCAGCTGCGAACCATGCTGCGCGACTGTGTGAGGCAGCCGAGTCCGGAGAAATCCTGGCGCTTGGCGTTGCCCCCCATCTGCCTGATTGGGTCAAGATTGTTCGAGAAACAGAGGTGCAGGCGCATGGACTTGGTCTGCTTACTCACGTGTCGCAACTCGAAGTCTTAGACCTAGAACTCGACCAGCAGGCCACCGGTTAGAACCACCGGTTTGGACCACCGGTTTGGACCACCGGGCAGGAGAGGATCCTGAGCCGAGTAGGTCAGGCTTCGGTGCGGTTCACTGCTAGGTCCTTAAAGGCAGTAGTGGAGTCGATGCCTGGGTCTTTGGGGAGTCCAAGAACCCGCTCAGCAACGATGTTCTTCATGATCTCGTCGGTGCCTCCGGCAACGCGCATGCCTGGAACTCCGCAGAGCATCTGTGAAAAGGCGTAGGCGCCCCACTCGCCGCCGTCAGCAGTAATGCGGGGGCCAAGAACAGCAGCGACCCATTCCGTAAACGCCGAGAGGTTGTTGGTGAGGGCAAGCTTTGCTGTTGACATTTCTGGTCCCGGGAGTTGCCCCGCCCGAATCTTGTCGAGGGCCCTCTGGTTGTTCCACTTGGCCACGGTGAAATTCACGTACAGACGGGTGGCCTGGTCCACCAACACGGCGTTGTCAGCGGCTCCAAAGTGCTCGAGCATGGCGTGTAGTCGCTGCGGGCTAAACAAACCGCCGCCCCCGCCCCCGCCGCCGCCAGCACCGATAGAGGAGCGCTCGTTCATCAGCGTGGTGAGAGCAACGCCCCAACCGCTGTTTACATCTCCGAGTCGGTGAGTGTCGGGGATGCGTACCTCATCAAAGAACACCTCATTGAAGGTGGCTCCACCGGTCATCTGCCGGAGTGGTCGAATCTCTACCCCGGGGGCGTGCATGTCTACAACGAAGACTGTCAAGCCTTTGTGCTTCGGCATATCTGGGTCCGTACGGCAGATGACTTCGCCAATCTCGGCCAAGTGCGCAGCAGATGTCCAGACCTTTTGTCCGCTCACAATCCACTCGTCACCGTCTCGGGTTGCTTTCATAGATACTGAAGCCAAGTCTGATCCTGCTCCAGGTTCAGAAAAGAGCTGACAGGCAACACGGTCGCCGCGGTACAGGTCCTTGAGGTAGAGGTCCTGAACCTCGGCAATACCATGGGCCAGGATTGTGGGGGCAACCATCCCGAGGCTGATCGTGAACACACCCATATTGGGTGTGAGGAACTGCGATTCGATGGAGTTGTACGCCCGTTCATACGCTGCGCCAAGTCCGCGGCCCCCGAACTTCTCTGGCCCGCCAATCCAGCCGAATCCGTGGTCGAATCGCTTGCGTCGCCACACTTTGGCACGTTCTGCCTGGGCAAATTCCGACTCGCGATCCATCTCGTCAAACATCGCAACATCGTCTGAGCCTTGGCCCCAAACAAACTCTTTGACTGGTGGCCGAGGCTCGGCGTTGGCCTCGAGAAATGCTCGGGCCTCAGCAGAGAATTCCTCAATTGTGATGCTGTCTTGCTGCGTGGCTGACATGAATCCCCTTGTACTTCAAAGCGTTGATGCGCGCAGTGCATGGCGTATCGATGTGTGCGGTGTTTGAGCTGAACCTAGTCGTTGGCCATCAGAGTCGATGGTGCGGTCAGGCGACGACAAAAACCTACTACCCCGGGCAAGGCTAACTTGGTCGGATGAGTCCTAGATCTGCAATGAGCGTTGGTGCCTTCTTGGTCTGGACCATCTTCGTCTGGGGCATCGTCCGAGTCCGCAACATCATGGGCGATGCCGATCTCAGCACCCCGGAACGCACCTGGCCGCTGATTCTGGCAGCAACCTTGTGGGTTCCCGCGGCGGTGCTGCTCGTTACGCTCTTGGTCACGCTGCTTCGCAAACGACCTTTTGCACAAGCCGCCACCATTGGCGTTGCTGTCTTAGGCGTCTGGACCACGCTGGTATGGATAGTGCGTGCGTTCGATATTGCCTTGGTGAGCAATCGCGAACTTCCCTTTATTGCAGTACACCTTGTGCTTGCGGTGATCTCGGTTGCCCTCGCAGTGATCGCTGCTCGCTCGTTACGCCCCGAGTTACAGAGCAATGTGCTGTGAACAAATTCAGCGTGGCAGGCGACACATTGACGTAACTCGCATTTGCACTGCAACTGCGAGATAATGAGGGTGTGGTGCAAACCACGATTTGTGTCATCCTCCCATTCACCCTTCCTCTCCCACGGATGACAC
Source organism: Actinomycetota bacterium (assembly GCA_009701845.1). Lineage (GTDB taxonomy): Bacteria > Actinomycetota > Acidimicrobiia > Acidimicrobiales > Microtrichaceae > IMCC26207. Next base: position 22,192 of record WLJI01000015.1, on the reverse strand, counting down.
AGATCGAGGGCCTTCCTTTCACTAGCGGTGATGGGGTCTAGTGCTTGGGCGGCCCTCTTTATAAGCCCTTCTCCGTCACTCCGGCCCTATCAGGCGTCTTGAACGGGAAGCACGCAGGCAGTGTCTAGGCCGAGAACGTGATTGAGCCGGCCAAAGGCCAGCCAAGAACCCAAACACATGCTGAGTTCGACAATTTCGGCATCGCTGTATTCGGCCTTCATGCGTGAGAAGAACTCTTGATCTAGACCGTGATGATCTAGTGCATAACGCTCGGCGTACTCCGCAGCGAGCTTGGCGCGAGCATCCAAATCCTCCGTCGTGCGCCAGTCGATAACTGCCTGATCGAAGGTTTCTTCAACTTTCTGACCGTCCATCTCGGTGCGCCAGTCCTGACAAAAAATGCACCCGTTGATCTGTGCCATTCTCAATCGCGCAGCCTCGAATTCACGAAGACCAAGTGTGGTGTCCTCGTAGACCTTCTGCGAGAAGTTGGCGGCAGCTGGTCCAATCCCGGGAACCATTTCTCCCCAGACATACATGATGGGATGCTTGCCCTCGGGTACGTCGATAATCATGAACTCTGCTCCTGTTGTTGCTGCTGAGTTTGAATCTCGGCAGTTCGTCCAAGGCGCCCCACTGCCGGACTGAGCGGCACATCAAATGCGTCGTAAACGCTAGGTGCTGCGTCTAGCAACCACGGAATCGCATTGACTAAACGCGCTGCAGCGGTTGCGTTGCCACCCGCAGCGCGGTTACCGCCTTCATCGGTGGCCTCAATGTTGACCTCAATTCGAGGGCGGCCCTCTAGAACCACCTTGTGCGCACCGGCACCACCATCTGGCGGGGAAGGCCAGTCGGGTGCAACTCCTGGGTCAATGCGTGTGATGTGTTCAATGATGATCAGGGGTTCGCCATCCACGATGCCTTGCACCTCGAACCGCAACCCGCCCTGAGTGCCCGCATCGAATGTTCCCATGGCGTTCGTCACGGTGTGCTCGAGCGGTACCCGGTCCACGGCTTCGCGAACCTCGTCAAGCGTAACTCCTAGTGCCCGAGCAATCATGCGAACCTGGCCTCCCCAGACCATGGTCGGCACCGTTGGTGCCACCATCGGTGGAACCTCATCCATGGGCTGGCCAAACCCCACTAGGTACCGCACGGCATCTGGCTGGTCATAGGTTGAGTAATCGAATATCTCTTGGCATCTGATCTGATCGATGGTGCTTGCTAAGCCCGTCATGAGTACCGGCAGAATGTCGTTGCCCCATCCGGGGTCGATGCCCGTCACCAGCAAAGATGCGCCACCGCTCTGTGCAATGTCCCGAAGCGGTTCGAGCAGTTCTGCTGGTGCGTTCCGCGGATCGTAAAGGGGGTAGACCGAAGGGGTCACCACAGTGACCCCTGCTGCAAGTGCGCGCTGAATATCAACAAGTGCATCGTCAGGGCGAATGTCTCCGGAGGCGGTGTAGACCAAAGCAGCAGGAGACCGATCGAGTACTGCTGCAACATCGTTACTAGCAGCAACCCCAAGCTGGTAGCCGAGTCCGGCAAGGTCGCCGGCATCTCTGCCTACTTTGTCGGGATTATTAACAATCACATCCACAAGTTCAAGGCCAGGGTGAGCAGCTACTGAGCGAATAGCAGCCCGCCCCATATTGCCAGTACCCCAAACAACGGTGGCTATGCGTGACTCATGCGAAGACATGCGGCGATAGTACTGCTCGGGATCTTCTCTGAGGAGTGCGGGCTGCGTTACGTCAGCTACTCGGGAGAGTTCAGCAAGTGTTGCGCAGACATCTCAAAGTACTCACGCATCCGATCTCGAAGGGTTTCTTGGAGCTCAAGATCTAAAGGAGTGCCCGACATCGTGGAATCTAGAGCCAGGAGCATTGCGTGGACCCAGTGGTCTCGTTCAGTCGCTCCGATGACATAGGGGGCATGTCGCATTCGCAGTCGCGGGTGGCCTCGTTGTTGGGAGTAGGTATCTGGCCCGCCCCAGTACTGGCCGAGGAAGAGCGCAAGCCGCTCGCGTGCAGGTTCCAAGTTCTGTTGATCGGGGTACAGGCGCAACAGCACATCATCGTGTGCAACGTGTTCATAAAAGTGCCGAACTAATTCGTCAAAGAACCCTTGGCCGCCGACTGCTTGATAGACCGTTATCTGCTGATCCTGTGTTGTGTCGGGCTCAGGGTTGTCATTCACCACACCATGGTGGCAGCGATCTGGTGTTCGGGCCAGATCACGAGCAGCGATGATGAGCCCGGCTGACTGTGGCACAGGCCGAGTTGAGCAGTACTCTCTAGGGTCTATGGGCCAGCCAGTAACTGTCATTGAGAAACCATCAAGCCAAGGTGGCGTTGTTCGATTTGAGATCAACCGCACGCTGACGGGTATGGGCCATGAGCGTTATCTGGCAGATCAGACCATCGAGGGCGATCGGCCTCCAGATGAGTTGGCCCGACGGTTATTTGCCAGAGGTGGAATCGAAGGAATTCACATCAATTCCAATCTGATTACGGTGACCCTTGAGCGAGGTGCCAACACAGAGGGACTTCTGCAGATCATCGGATCCTTGTACACCTTCTACGGGGAAGGTGTGGCCGTTCCCACGTATGCAGACTTTGGGTATGTAGAAGAGGAATAATCATTTGTAAGTATCGAACAAGTGTTCGATACTTGATTGATGCGTGTAGTCGACCCCAAAAAAAGCCCTGAGGCAATTGCTCACTTGCGCACAGCGCTAGCCCCGACACGTCCTGTTGTTCTCGCTGAGCAGCGGAGACTGCCACTAGTGCAAGCCTTTCAAGAGGTGTTTCCCGGGGGTGGATTGCAACGGGGCTCTATCGTGCATGTCAGCGGAGCAGTTGGAGCGACAGCTGTTGCATTGGCCATAGCGGCTGGGCCTACCCAAGCGGGTTCTTGGGCTGCTTGCGTAGGTGTCGACCAAATCGGATGGGCTGCTGCTGCCGAGATGGGAGTGCAGTTGCAGCGTGTAGCTGTTATTCAAACTCCTGCTTCTTCTTGGGCCACTGTAACTGCGGCATTGGTGGACTCATTCGATCTTGTGCTCTGTGGGTCACAACATGCGCCCTCGGCTCAAGAAGCGCGACGCCTCGCTGCTCGCGCTCGTGAACGTGGATCAGTAGTGATGCTCATCGGAGGAGAAACCCCAGGGCTCGCTCGCTCGGCTCGGCCGTGGCCCACTCTGGCCGATGTTGAGCTTTGTGTTGTACATGCCGAGTGGTTCGGAATCGGTCATGGATCTGGTCGTTTGCGTCAACGGCGCATCACGCTTGATGTGGGTGGCCGGCGCGGTATGAGCCGTTCGCAGCGGCTGGAGCTATGGCTTCCTGATGCATCGGGGTGCATAGTCAGAGCTGAGCGTGTTCAAGGATCGGCTTCTACAGAATTGACACCCGCTGTTGGGCTCATCGGTACGGGGCTCAGGGACGCGGGGTGAGATGTACAACTCAAGCAGTCCTCATTCTGCAAGCAGTCCTCATTCTGCAAGCAGCGCCGAACGAACGCTAGTTGTGCTGTGCGCTGATTGGCCGGCAGTAGCAACTGCGCGACCTGTTAAAAAACCGCTCGTGGTAGTACATGCCAACAGGGTGATCTCGGTGAACCAAGGTGCGCGAAGACAAGGTATTGCTCATGGGTTCACGGTGCGTGAAGCACAAGCACATTCTCCTGCAGTGGAAGTAGTGCAATACGACCAACAAAGAGATGCAAGGGCGTTCGAGTCGGTTCTTGCAGCAATCGAAGAATTCGTGCCCCGAGTTGAGGTCCTAGAACCTGGGCAGTGTGCCTTTCCGACTCTTGGTCCATCGGGGTACCACGGAGGGGACCGTGCTCTGGCACAGCTTGTGCTTACCCGTGTACAAACCGCGGTGCTACAAACCGTGGTGCAACAAACAGCGGTGCAACAAACAGCGATGCAACAAACCGCGATGCAACAAACCGCGATGCAACAAACCGCGGTAGGGCCTGCTTGCAGCGTGAGCGTGGGGGTGGGTGTGGCCGACGGACCTCAGGCTGCTCAGATTGCAGCAAAGGAATCGATTCTGCAGTCTCATCATTCGGGTTCTGAGGTTTCACAACCAGTAGTTGTGCAAACAGGAAAAACTGCCGAGTTTCTTTCCCCTCTACCGATCGAATCTCTTGGTGTGTCAACTTGCTCTACACAGGCATCACAATCTGCCGCAGCCGAGATGTTTGACGTAGCACGGCGTTTAGGGATCAGAACGGTGGGTCGCTTTGCAGCGCTTCCTAGCGCTGATGTGAATGCGCGGTTCGGCAATCTGGGTATGTCTGCGTATCGCTTGGCCACGGGCTTCGAGACAACACCGCTTAACCTTGCTGACCCGGCAATAGATTTTTCTGTAGAGGCCGCAATAGACCCACCTGCAGAGCGAGTCGATCGGGCTGCTTTTGTGGCGGTTGGGTTAGCCGAGCAGCTTCATGCCGAACTTGCCGGCCGTGGTCTTGGATGCTCGCGTGTGTTGGTAGTGGCAGAAACCGATGCAGGTGATCGTATCGAACGTCTTTGGCGCCACGAGGGTGCACTTTCAGCAGCAGATATCGCTCGACGTGTTCGCTGGCAGTTAGATGGTTGGTTGAGCACAGGTGCTTCTGTGCGACGTTGTTCCGGGGGTGTTCAACGACTGCAACTCATTCCAGATCAGGTGATTCCAGATACAGGCATGCAGCTTGGATTCTGGGGAGGCACACACAACGCAACCGAACGGGCTCTTCAAGCTTTAGCCCGAGTGCAAGCGTTGCTCGGGGTAGGTGCGGTGAAGTTGCCAGAACTGCGTGGCGGAAGGTCGCCTTCTGAGCAATATGAACTTGTGCCAATCGACGCAGTTGACATATCTGCTGATCAGTCTGCCGCTGCCGTTCCCAGTTCAGACAGGCGGCCCAGTTCGGCAGCGGGTCCGTGGCCCGGCCGACTACCTCTGCCTTCACCAACTGTGGTTTGGCCCCAGCCAGTAGAGGCAGAACTTATTGATGTTTCTGGTCGCAGTGTGGGGGTGAGCGGCCGGGGTGTGATGAGCACAGTGCCAGTTCATTACCGGGTGGGCCTAGGGGAGTGGCAAAAGATTCAACACTGGGCCGGGCCATGGTGTATCGAGCAACGTTGGTGGGATGCCATCGGTCATCGCCGTCGTGCTCGTCTACAGGTTGTATCGGGTGCCGCTGCTCACCTACTTACGCTTGAAGCTGGTCAGTGGTGGTTAGAGGCCACCTACGACTAAGTAGAAACAATCCCTGCAAACAATCCCTGCAAACAATCCCTGCAAACAATCCCTGCAAACAGTACTCACCCAGAGAAATCCTCAGGAAAGATGGGTTCTTCAGTGCCTGAGCGCCATTCCTGAGAAGAAACCTGAGAGACTGTTCCTGAGAGAATCTCATCGGTGAGATGATCTTGGGCTAACAGCATTCATAGGCAGAGACAAACAGTTGCGAAGGAGCGAAAATGACTACATCCGGTGCAGAGACAACGCCATCCTCGGGGCGAATTCTGCTCGTCGAAGATGAAGCAGCCCTCGCAGACGGTGTTGCAAGAGGTCTGCGAGCCGAAGGGTTTGAAGTAGAGATCACCTATGACGGACTGAGTGGCCTTGCGCGTGCCAGAGAGGACGATATCGATGCAATCGTGCTCGACATCATGCTTCCTGGCCTCAATGGCTACCGCGTCTGCCGGACTCTGAGAGAAGAGGGCATCGGAACTCCTATCTTGATGCTCACGGCAAAATCCGGTGAATACGATGAGGCCGAGGCGCTCGACACCGGTGCAGATGACTTTCTAACGAAACCGTTCTCTTATGTTGTGCTCGTAGCGCGAGTACGGGCATTGCTGCGCCGCTCTGCAGATGGCCGTGCGCAACCCATCGTGATCGATGATTTGATGCTGGATCCCCTCGCTCGCACCTGCCGTCGCGGGCAGACCGACATTCCACTCACCACCCGAGAGTACGAACTGTTGGAAGCTCTCATGCGCAAGCCGGGCCAGGTGGTTCCAAAGCAAACGCTGCTCGAGCATGTCTGGGGCGAAGACTTCGAAGGTGACCCCAATGTGGTCGAGGTGTACGTGGGCTACCTACGGCGCAAGATAGACCGGCCCTTTGACCGTCAAGATATAGAGACTGTTCGCGGTATCGGCTATCGGATCGGCGAAGGGGCAAGTGTCTAACTCCATGGGGGTTCAGCCGGCAGATCAGCTACGGGCATCTCGGTCCGAACCGGAGTCAGCCCAGCCTTACTCCCGTCCAAGAAAGCGTGAGCAGGTTCGCCTGAGACTCACCCTGATGGTGCTTTTGGTTGTTGGGGTGGCGCTCGCAGCGGGCGGGATTGTGCTTCGCGGGTGGGTCCAAGCCACGCTCACTAGTGACTTGCGCTCACGGAACGAACGCATCGTGAGCTTTATGGCAGATTCGCTCAGCAAAGGACGCGTTCCAGCGGAGCTCTTTGCCTCGGTGAATGATCTTGATGGCCAACTCGACCAGCAGACATCGGCCGATCTTTTTGGTCGCGCAACAAACGCCGAGCAGGTGCTCGCAAGTACCTACTTCTACCTTGACGGTCAAGGGCTCTCGGATCTGAACTTCAAAGTGGATGATCAGGGCCGTCTCGTTCTGTTCGGCCGTCAAGGACCGCCACGGCCAACAGCAGCTCGCGCCATTGAGGTCACCCAGGATTTGCCAACCCAATATGGCACCCTTCGCTTGCACGCCGTTTCGCCGGTAGATCAGATCGATCAATCGGTCTCTGCGCTCACTCTCGGTCTTCTCATCAGCCTGCCGCTGTTGGTAGCGGGTGCAGGTTTGATGACCTGGTTTATTACGGGCAGGGCACTTGCGCCGGTTGCGCTTATGACGAGTCGAGTCCAAGAACTCACAGCGAACAACCTTGATGCACGCGTGCCGGTTCCGAACACCAACGATGAGATTGCTCAGCTGGGCCGCATGCTCAATGAAATGTTGGATCGCCTACAGAAATCCTCAGTCACTCAACGGCAGTTCATCTCTGATGCCAGCCATGAACTTCGTTCCCCCGTTGCATCAATTCGAGCGCAGCTTGAGACTGCACTTCAATACCCCGAAGATGTTGACTGGCCTGCAGTTGCGCGCATTGTCCTGTCTGAGGATGACCGCTTAGAGCACCTCGTTGGCAATCTCCTGGCCATGGCTCGTCTAGAAGAGGGCCGGTTGGGTCGCCGCAGCGAGGTCGACCTAGACGATTTAGTCATGGAACAGACCCGCCGCATGACTGCTGTCCGGATGGATGTTTCTGCAGTCTCTGCCGGGCGCGTATGGGGCAATCCGGATGAACTCACCAGCGTGATTCGAAACTTGTTAGACAATGCAGCTCGCTATGCGGCATCGGTCATAAAGGTGAGCGTGCTCGAAGATGGCCCGTGGGTCACTCTTACAGTTGCGGACGACGGCCCGGGCGTGCCGGAGGGCGAGCGGCTGCAAGTCTTTGAACGCTTCGCTCGGCTGCAAGAAGGTCGGGAGCGAGATAAGGGCGGCACGGGACTTGGCCTTTCGCTCACCAAGCGCATCGTCGAGAGTCACGGTGGTTCGATCCGCGTGGACTCTTCCGACACGGGTGGAGCGCTCTTTGTTGTTTCGCTTCCCGCCACTGGGGCAGCGGGCTGGCCTGATCAGTAGTTACCTGCAGGCGAGGTCAGACTGCGAGAGCGCTCACTGGGCGGTGGTTTTTCATGAACTTCTCGAATGCCAGCCGAGGCAATGGCGGAGCGTAGAGGAACCCCTGCACCGAATCACAGCCAGCTTCGATCAGGAACCTGCGTTGATCCTCGGTTTCTACACCCTCTCCCACCGTGTGGATCCCAAGGCCTTGGGCCAGATTCAAAATGGCCCTCGTGATGGTCTGAGATCTTCCGTCGCCAAGCTCGCTCACGAAGCACCGGTCAACCTTGAGGGTGTGAAGCGGCAACATATGCAGATGCGAAAGCGATGAGTAGCCGGTGCCAAAGTCGTCGAGCGAGACCAAGAAGCCCAGTTCGTGCAGATCGCTCAGACGCTGTGCCGTGACCTCAACATCGCGCATGAGCAAGGTTTCGGTGATCTCGAGTTCTAGCTGGGACGGAAGCACCCCAACGTTGTTGAGGGTTGCTGCAAGTCGCTGAACAAATCCGCGTTGTTCAAACTCGGTAGCCGAAATATTGATCGCAATACGAGACCCAGCTTTGAGCAGGCTCTGCTCGTTCCACCCAGCAAGGTCCTCTGCAACTGTGGTGACCACCATGTCGCTAATTGCAGAGATGGCACCGGTGGCCTCAGCGTCTGGAATAAAGATTGACGGCGGAATCGGTCCGTGCTCTGGATGATTCCAGCGCACCAGTGCTTCGGCCCCGGTCACTGCCCCAGATTTGAGGTCGATGATGGGCTGGTAATAGACCTGCAAATTGCGCTGAGCAGCAGCTAATCGCAGGTCTCGGTCTAGGGCAAGGCCAGTTCGGCCACGCTTGTCGAGCGAACTTTCGAAAAAACGAACCTGGTGGCGACCCTCGCGCCGACTCGCTGCAAGTGCCGTGTCTGCTGCCCTAACAAGAGTTGCACCATCGCTGGCATTGGCAGGGTAACGAGAGATTCCCACCGAGGCTGTCAGGCGAAGTTCGAGACCTTCTACCACGAGCGGCTGTTCAATCCGTCGCTGAAGCTCCTCAGCTAGTCGCCTGAGTCGAGTGTCAAAAGACAGGCTGGCGTCGTTGCCGGTAATGACGACGAGAAATTCGTCCACTCCCACTCGGCCAATTTCGATGTGGCGTTCGGTCAGGTCCCGAAGTCGATCAGCAACAGCGATCAGCACCTCATCGCCGAAGGCAGTGCCAAAGGTGTCGTTGACGCTGCGAAAATCATCAAGGTCAACGTGCAGTACCCCTACGCGGGCGTCGTCTGGGTCAGACGGGTTCCTCTCTGCAGAGCGAACTGCTGCATCTACCTGTGCCGTGATGTGGTGTCTGCTGCGAAGAGAAGTAAGGGGGTCGGTTGCTTCGATTTGTTCGCGGTGTCCAACGGATTGGACTAGGGCCGTGAGGTCACTCAGAACTAGGACTGCCCCTCGTAGGGTTTTGTCTTCGCCGAGGAGAGGCTCGCAGGTTACCTCGACCGATATGAGGTCACCGAGAGTGCGGTTCAGGCCGTTACCTCTGAGCTGTACGTGCTCAAGACGCTGCGCTTTTCCAGTTCGAAGGGCTTGAACCGGGGGAGTGTCTTCGATCTCGATGAAATCTCCTTGGACTGATTGCCAGATCCAAGGCGGGTCAAACATGCTGTGGTCAAGCACCAAGCTTTGTTGTAAATCCACAAGCTCAAGGAAGGCAGAATTCGCCTTCTCGACGCGGCCGAGCTGGTCAAGAATCGCAACGCCTTCTCCGAGGGCCTCAAGGGTTGCGTCAAGGAGCGTCTCTAGGTCCCCTGTGAGCTCTGGTCGCTGCGCACCTGAAAGGTCTGCCTCGGGAATTTGAGATCGAGTAATGGCAAGGATTCGCTCGTGCTGGTGGCCGCAGGAGTGGTCACGGGTCAGAGTGAGGTCGACGGCTTGCACGTAACCGATCGCAGAGCGAATGCCAACAGCAAGGGTGTGGCTGCCGGCAGTAGGAATTTGAGCCAGCAAGAGTTGCCACGCCTCAGAGGTCATTTCCGGCTCGATCAGACTGCAGAAATTGGTCTCTAGAAGAGTGCTGGCACGAGAACCAACTTGCACAGAGCCAGATCGGCTGACCTCAACAATCGCAGCGCTATCGGCATCAAGTAGCCAAACACCGTCTTGTAGATGATCTACAAGTAGTGCGAGCAGTTCCTCTGCTTCAGACATCGATACCTCCATCTTCGGCCCGCAAGCGAGATCAGACGAGTGTCCAGACTCACATCAAGACCGCAACTCATAGACAGGACTTGAGCAAATCCCAATTGGCCGAAATACAGTTTTACTTTCGCGCTGAGCGCGGTCGGTGGATGCCAACACAATATTTATGACAAGAGTCCTCAGGATTTATGACAAAAGTCCTCGGGCTCTAGCAGTTCTTCTGTCTCAACAGAGTCTGATTCTGCCGGTTCAGATTCGCCCAGCTTCTTTTGCAGCCTCGGTGGCCGCATCAAGTTGAGCTTCGACGATATTGAGCCCGGCATCCCAAAAACCTGGGTCCTCTAGGTTGCAATCTACGATTCGGCCGAGCTCGTTTGGTGTTTTCGAGCCACCTGAGCGGAGCAGTTCTAGATAGGCAGGTACAAATGATTCCCCGCGATCGGAATAGCGCGCGTACACCGAAAGCGCCAAGAGTTGGCCGTATGCGTACGCATAGACATACCCGGGGGTGCCGATGAAGTGCGGAATGTAGCTCCACCAGGTTGAGTAGCCCTCGGTGAGTTCAACAGAGTCCCCAACCATGGCAGTTTGGGAGTCAATCCAAAGTTCGCCAAAACGGTCCACCGAGAGTTCCCCCTCTTCTCGGCGAGCTGTATGGACTGAGTCTTCAAAGCGGTTCATGGCAACCTGTCGAAAGACAGTTGCAATTGAGTCCTCAAGGGTGGAGGCAAGTAATGCAAAGCGGGCATGCGGATCGACGAGCTGTCCGAGGAGCGCGTTATTTGTGACGGTCTCGCCAAAAACAGAGGCTGTCTCTGCAAGGGTCAGGGGGGTCGACTGATGGAACACGCCCTGTTCGCGTGCCAAGTAAGCGTGGAGTCCGTGCCCAAGTTCGTGTGCCAATGTGGCTACGTCGCGTGGGCGACTCGTCCAGTTCAAGAACACGTACGGGTGATGCGATGGCACTGTGTAGGCGCAGAATGCACCCGGTCGCTTTCCTTGTCGCGTTGGAGCGTCAATCCAGTTCTCATCGAAGAATCGCTTGGCAACGGTCGCGAGCTCCGGAGAGAAACTTCCGTACGCGTCAAGAACGATCTCCTTGGCCTCGCTCCAACCGATTGCAGTTTCATCCTCGGCGACAGAAGCCATGCGGTCAAAGTCTGCGAGCTGATCAATCCCAAGAACTTGCGCCTTCAGTGCATACCAGCGTTGGGGTAGATCGTAACGACCTACTACTGCCTCGATCAGAGCCTGTACAGACTCGTCAGTTGCATCATTGGACAAGTTTCTCTCGGAGATCCAACTGGGGTAGCGGCGGAGTCGGTCGTCGGTCGCCTTGTCGAGAAGCAAGGTATTGAAGACAAAAGCTCGAGTTCGCAATCCCGGCTCAAGGCCCTTTGTGACAGCTTCTGCTGCCTGACGCCGTACATCACGGTCAGGATGCTGAAGCCGTGAGAGCCCTTGTTCAAGGCCAACGGTTTGAGTCTCACCGCCAGTAGCTGTAGCCGGCCCGTCTGCAGGGCTGTTCACAGGGGGCAACTCGATACTGATTGAGGCGGTGAGTTCGTCGAACAGTCGCACCCAAGCAGATCCGCCACTGACGGACTTTTCGGTTAACAACTTCTCTTCAGGCTCGCTCAAAAGATGATCGCGGTAACGGCGAGCTGATCGCAGGTGGTGCGCACAGAAGTCCAAACTGCTGGTGTTGAGCAACTCCTCTGCAGCGGCATCATCGAGAGCAGCCCATTCGAGTTCAAAAAATACCAGCCTGGTCGCGAGCGGAACGGAGCGCTCTTGCACTTTCATCATCAGTGCACCGCGAGCAGGATCGGAAGTGTCTTCGGAGTAGCGAAGCATGGCGTAGTAGCCAGCGCGACCTTGAATGTCTTGAAGCTCCGCCATGAGCGTCATCGCCTCGACAAGGTCTGCCTGCGACATGGTGTGCACTCGACCTCGGTAGCGCTCAAGTTGTTCAGCCAATGCGTCCGACTGATCAAGCAGCGAGTCCAGATCTGTTCCCTCGATCAACGTGTCAAGGTCCCAAGCCACGTCGGAGGCTGTCAAGTCTGCATCTGTGGGTGGAGTGGATTCCGAGAAATCTGAAGTGGTGGTGGTCACCACACCAACTTTAGAGGCTTCCTCTGCCCAAACGTCGCGGGCACACATGTGCACTCGTGCTCTGCGGGCTTCCGTTGGGCCTACGTCACGGAGTCGCGACTGACGTATTGTTGAAACTGATCATGGACTCTCAACAGATACCCCAAGATCCGAGCCCGGACGAAGCAGTTGTGGCCAGATCGGTGCAGATGCAAGCCGCCGATCACTCACTTTTGGACAAGCTCTTAAGCAACATCAGCGACACCGTCAGCGTGGTGGATGAGGCTGGAAGCCTTCGCTATGTCAGTGGCCAAGGACACCAAAGCTTGGGATACAGCACCCTTGAGTGGTCTCGCATGCAGGTCTTTGACCTCGTCCACCCAGAGGACCGCCCGCGTGCGTTAGAGATGGCAGGCAAGGTGCTCTCTGCGCCAAGCGCTGCGTTTGCAGATGAGTTTCGCATGCGCAGCTCCTCTGGAAACTTCGAAGACCTAGAGGTCTCTGCGATCAACATGTTGGCGGATCCGGACGTTCGTGGAGTAGTAGTCACATCTCGCAACGTCACCGAACGTAACCGAGCCGCAGCGGAACTCGAATTGGCCCGAGATCGCGCAGTCGAAGCTGCAGATGCTCGCCTGCGTTTCGTGGCCACTGTGAGTCATGAACTGCGTAGCCCTCTCCACACCATTGTGGGAATCGAAGAGATGCTCACTCTGCGCCTTTCAGACGCGGTGGCTCTCGGCCTTGTCGAGCGGATTAGCGAACAGACAGACCTCATCGTTCGTCTCATCGACGGATTGCTCGACCTTTCTCGAGCTCAGGGCGGGGCGATCGAGCCATCTTTTGATGCTTTTGACCCCCGGGAACTCGCGCAAGAAGTTGTGCAACTCTGCCTTCGATCCCACCCGGAGCGAACCCCAGATGGATCGCAACATCTTGCTCCGACCGTTGAGGTCAAGGTTGCTTGCTCATCTGCAGTGCCGCAACGAGTGCTGCTCGATCGCTTTTATCTACGGCAGGTGCTGACAAATCTGGTGGGCAATGCGCTGAAGTTCACCAGTCATGGTGAAGTAACGATTGGAATCGAGCTAGATGCGGATCGGCTGATTTTCACTGTGTCTGATACGGGCACTGGTATCGAACAACGGGATCTGCCCCATGTATTTGAACCGTTCAGGCAGGTCGGATCAACCTCTCGCGATGGGGGATTTGGCTTGGGCTTGTCGATTTGCAAGCAGCTCGTAGATGTCATGGGTGGAACTCTCTCGGCGGAGTCGCAACTTGGTGCCGGAAGTCAGTTTCGCTGCAATCTTCCCTTTGTCGCAGATCGCCGCAGTGCTGTCAGAGAAAGTGAGTCAGTTGTTGATCAAGCGGAGGTCTTAGCTGCTGGGCGTGCAGAGATTCCAACAGTTCTGATTGCAGATGATTCCGCAGTGAATCGGCTCCTTCTGAAGGAGCAGCTTGCCTACTTGGGTTGTCACTGCATTGAGGCCAGCGGCGGCACAGCGGCACTAGAACGCCTTGACGGGTCGGTCGACCTGATTGTGATGGATTGGCGAATGCCTGGCATGGATGGGCTCGAAGCCACTCGCCGAATCAGAGCACGGGGCTGGACAGGTCCGATCGTTGGGCTGACCGCCTCGGTTATGGAGTCTGAAAAGGTCGACTGCCTTGCCGCTGGAATGGATGAGGTGGTGAGCAAACCCGCTCGATTGGGAGCTATCGCAGAACTAGTTGACCGCTGGTTGGGTTCAACAAATATGGCTTCAACGGACCGGCCCGACACTGCGGCGGCGCAAGATTCACTCGCAGCCGAACTCGGTGAGGCCGCAGCGCTTCAGTTGATTCAGGTTTTTCTTGAGGAGCTGCCGATGCGGATGAACAAGCTGTGCGAGGCACTAGGGACCGATCCGACTGTTGTGCAACGAGAAGCCCATGCCTTGAGATCCACCTTGGAGCTCATGGGCGCGGAGTCCTTAGCCGAGACCTGTCATCGACTCGAAGAGTCTCCTCGGCTCGGCATCGTCACAGTTGAAGCCCTCCGCGCTCAATCTGCTGCGGTTGTGGTCAACCTAAAGGAGCGTGAAAGTGCTCTATCTTTAGCCATAACAGGAGGTTCTTTGTGAAGGGCGTTGTCTTTATTTTGGTTGAGGAGTTTGTGACGGAGCAGTTCGGCTCCGAGGCGTGGGATGCGCTCTTAGAGGACGCAGCTCTAGACGGGGTGTGGACGACCCTCGGGAGCTACCCAGACGAGCAACTTGGAAGGCTCGTTGAGGCCGCAGCCCTTCGGTTTGATTTGCCAGCTCAGGAAGTACAGCGACTCGTCGGGCAAGGAACATTTTCTGGTTTGGCGGCGCAGCATCCGGAGCTACTCGAGCACCACGTGAGCTGCCGAACTGTGCTCCTTGACCTGAACGGAATCATCCACCCCGAGGTCATGAAGCTGTATCCCGGTGCAGAAGTTCCTTGGTTCGAAGTCACCGAGCAAGCTGACGGTCTCTTGCATCTTTACTATCGGTCGAAGCGGGCGCTTGGCCCACTCGCCGAGGGCCTCGTTGTTGGGGCAGGCGCCTACTTCAATGAGAGGGTCGAACTGCTCTCGGTCACAGATGCTGGTGAGGAGTGTCAGATGGTGATTCGAATTGAGCCAATGTCAGCTGCGGAGTCCTGATGGTTGATAAGGCAACATCGCGAATTATCTTGCTCGAACGGCGCGCCGAGCGCGAGCGTCAGCGGCGTCAAGCAGCCGAGCGTGCAGCCGAGCGGGGACTCCGCCGCTTGTATGAGGTAAATCAGGATTTGGACCAGCTCGTCGACGAGCGAACGGCTGAAGCGCTGGCCTCGCTACAGGCGACAGAAGCGGCGCTGGCCTCGCGGTTTGAAGTACTGCGAATGATCACCCATGAGATCCTCACTCCGCTGCATCAGATCGAAGGCATGCTTGAGCTGGTTGACACTTCCCCTCTGCAAGAGGTCGACCAGCGACGCTTCGCAGCCTCGACAGTTGCGGCCGAACGTTGTGTGCAACTAGTTCGAGACGTGATTGACCTAGTGGCAATTGAAACTGGCGCATTGAGCGAGTCGGTGCAAGCAACACGGCCGCTCGATCTGCTCGATGAGGCAATCGCTGCTTGGCGCAGTCAAGCCGCGCAACAAGGCTGCATCCTGGTGCTCGAAGCCGAGTTCGACAGGAGCCTCGAGGTGCCGCTCGATGGAGTACGTACGAGCCGAATACTGAGTGAACTCCTCGCAAGTTCAGTGCAGCTAGCAAGTAAGCGGATTCTGGTGACAGCAAAAATCGCTAGGACAGCAGCGGAACTAACCGCTGAGATGGAGGCTGCAGGAAGCGTTGAAGATCTCGTTGCTTCTGTGTCCTATGAGTTGCTGGTGGCGGTTTCACATGATGGTGAGACGACCTCGCTCGAACTTCCGACCATGGACCTTCTTCTTGATGGCGAATCTGAATCTGAAACCACCATTGGCCCAGCGGTCGGCATGCTGTTGGCTACTCGGCTTGCCGAAGCGCTTGGTGGGTCGGTGGAGTTGTTGCGATCTGACGCTGGCGGTTTCGAGCGGGTTCTGCGCCTGCCGGTTGCGTAAGCAGGCAGACCAATCAGGCAGACCAAGCAGGCCGAGTAATCAGAGAGAGAGTCGGTAACCAACTCCGCGAACTGTGTTCACGCGACTCGGTGCTCCGGGTGCGTCAATCTTTTTACGCAGGTTGGCTATATGGGTGTCGACCAAGTTGTCAGAACCAAAGTAGCTGTCACCCCAGATCCGCTGCAGAAGGTCCCTTCGAGTCCAGGCTTGCCCGACCTGCTCGCTGAGCGCATCAAGTAAATCAAACTCTGTGCGGGTGAGTTCGACGACCTCATCGTTCAGGGTCACGAGATGGGCGCCAGTATCAAGCACGAGGTCGCCAAGGTGGCGCACCGTTGTTGTCCTGGGTCGGTCGAGGGTGCGGCGAAGAAGTGCGTGAACTCGAGCACTGAGCTCACGAGCCGAGAACGGCTTGGTGACATAGTCGTCTGCTCCGAGACTGAGTCCGAGTACTCGGTCAATCTCTGAGTTTTTGGCAGTCAGAATGAGGATGTAGGCATCTGTTTGGGAACGGAGTTCCTTGCACAACTCAAAACCGTCGGCGTCGGGTAAACCGATGTCTAGCAAGATGAGCATGGGATTATGAGTTGCCACGCTGTCACGGGCTGCGCTAGCGGTATCAACTGTGGTGAGTACATATCTAGGATCTTCAAGGGCAACCTGAATGAGTTGTTGCCAGGTCGGGGAGTCTTCTACGACCAAGATCTGTGTGGAATCTGTGCTCACAGGTCTCAATTCTAGAGGGGACGCAATGAAATTCGGCCGTCTGCATTCAGAGGCAGTACCGAACGTATGTTCGCTACACTGTTTGAATGGTCATCAATGGTTCTTCAGGGCCTGCAGTTCCGTATGCAGAACTTCATTGTCACTCCACATTTAGTTTCCTTGATGGCGCGTCATCTCCTGAATCCTTAGCCCATGAGGCAGATCGTCTTGGCCTGCAGGCGCTTGCCATCACCGACCATGGTGGTTTCTATGGTGTCGTTCGCTTTGCCGAAGCGGCTCGAGCGGTGGGGCTGCCCACAGTGTTTGGTGCGGAACTCACGCTGAACGCCACTGAACAACGAACTGCTTCAGCAGACCCGGATGGCCGACACCTGATTCTGCTTGCTCGGGATCCTGTTGGCTATGCGTGTCTAGCCGCACTGCTCTCTCAAGCGCAGATGGCGGGCGAGAAGGGCCGGCCAGAAATTTCGTTTGCAGCAGTGGCTGAAGCTGCATCGCACCGTGCCCGAGGCCATTGGGCAGTGCTCACGGCTTGCCGTAAGGGCACGGTTCCATTGGCTCTGGCTCAGCATGGGGTTCGAGCCGCTGAACAAGAACTCCGAGCCCTTGTCGCAGCGTTCGGAGTCGAAAATACGTTTGTCGAACTTTGGGATCATGGAGATCCCCTTGATACGGATCGCAATGATGCGCTGTATCAACTTGCGCGTCGCGTTGGCGCCGGCGTGATTGCTACCAACAATGTTCACTACGCCAGCCCGCAGGACCATGCGCTCAGTACTGCGCTTGCAGCAATCCGGGCGACAAGAAGTTTGGATCAGATGGACCCATGGCTGCCGGGCGCAGCTAGTGCGCATTTGCGTTCAGGTGCAGAGCAAGCGCATCGGTTCGCTCGCTACTCGCAGGTAGTGGGTGCCGCAGCCGAGCTGGGAAAGCAGTGCGCGTTTGACCTTGCACTCATCGCCCCCCAATTGCCCCCGTATCCATGCCCCCCAGGCGAGCATGGATCAACTTCTCTGCCGATGACCGAGTCTGAGTACTTGACGCTGCTCGTTGAGCAAGGTGCTACCAAGCGCTATGGGCCACGCCATGCCGAACGATTTGCTGGTGCTTGGGCACAGATTGATCATGAGTTACACATGATTGCTGCCCTAGGTTTTTCGGGCTATTTCTTGATTGTCTGGGACATCGTTGAGTTCTGCTCTCGTAGCAACATCTATTGCCAAGGCCGTGGCTCTGCGGCCAACTCTGCGGCTTGCTATGCGCTTGGAATCACGAAGGCTGATGCAGTGCGGCTGGGCTTGCTCTTCGAGCGATTTTTGTCTCCAGAACGAGACGGCCCACCCGATATTGATCTTGATATTGAATCGGGAAGAAGGGAAGAGGTTATTCAGTACGTCTATGAGCGGTACGGCAGATCTCATGCTGCACAGGTTGCGAACGTCATCACGTATCG
The DNA here is from genome assembly GCA_009701845.1 of Actinomycetota bacterium. GTDB lineage: Bacteria > Actinomycetota > Acidimicrobiia > Acidimicrobiales > Microtrichaceae > IMCC26207. The sequence continues at coordinate 4,473 of WLJI01000015.1, read as the reverse complement.
CACTCGCTCTGCCGTACGCGATGCAGCTCGAGCTTTGGGATTTTCTCAGGGGCATCAAGATGCATGGGCCAAACAGCTTGATCGCTGGAACAAAGTGCCGCAACCTAGCGATACGCATAGCGCCGATACCCGTCAGCCTGCATCTGCATCTGCATCTCTTCCTAGTCCCTCTATTCCGGGCCCAGTTCTTACCCTTGCTGCTCAACTTGAAGAGTTGCCGCGCCACCTTGGGATTCATTCTGGCGGCATGGTCATCTGCGACCGACCAGTTGTTGAGGTCTGCCCCGTTGAGTGGGCGCGAATGGAAGGGCGCTCGGTGCTGCAGTGGGATAAAGAGGATTGCGCCACTGCTGGTCTGGTCAAGTTCGATCTGTTGGGACTTGGCATGCTCACTGCGTTGCATCTAGCAGTAGATCTGATTGCAAAACATCATGGAGTTGTTGTTGATCTAGCCGAACTTCCTCAAGAAGACGCGGTGTATGAGATGTTGTGTCGCGCTGACTCAATTGGGGTCTTCCAAGTGGAATCTCGCGCTCAGATGGCAACCCTTCCACGGTTGCGTCCTCGGTGTTTTTATGACCTTGTTGTAGAGGTTGCACTCATTCGTCCGGGTCCAATCCAAGGCGGTTCAGTTCACCCGTATATCCGTCGTCGCAAGGGTGAAGAAGCAGTCACCTATCTGCATCCATTGTTAGAGAACTCTCTTGCAAAGACCCTTGGCGTTCCGCTCTTTCAGGAACAACTCATGCAGATGGCAATTGATGTTGCTGGCTTTACTCCCTCCGAGGCTGACCAACTGCGACAAGCAATGGGTTCGAAACGATCGCAGCGCAAGATGGCGGTGCTTCGAGAACGATTTGATGCTGGTAGCTCACAACGAGGAGTGACTGCACCGGTGGCCCAGCAGATTTGGGAAAAGATTGCGGCCTTCGCCAATTACGGATTCCCCGAGTCGCACTCGGTGAGCTTTGCCTATCTGGTGTATTCATCCTCGTGGATCAAATTGCATTATCCAGCGGCGTTTTGCGCGGCTTTGCTGAATGCACAACCCATGGGATTTTATTCACCGCACTCGCTTGTCCAAGATGCTCGTAGGCACGGAATCAATGTGCACACACCTGATCTGAATGCTTCTGATTGGTGCGCCACACTGGAACCAGAAGCCCAGACCGAACAGTCTGAGTACGCAGTTCGCTTGGGCCTTTCTTCAGTTCGTCTGATCGGGCAAAAACTGGCCAAGCAGATTGCAGCAGGTCGGCCGTATGCAGATATGGAAGATCTGATGCGACGGTCTTCGCTGAATCAGGCGCAACTTGAAGCACTCGCAACCGCTGGAGCGTTTGGGTCAGACGAGCGTCGTTCGGCACTTTGGTCTGCTGGTGCAGTTGCACAGTCCGGGCCGGGTCGTTTGCCCGGGATTCTGCTTGGGGCGCAGGCCCCTCAGTTGCCAGGCATGAATGACTGGGAACAGGCCGTGGCAGATCTGTGGTCTACCGGGATCGCTCCCGATGGACATCCAACGAAATTCCTCCGAGCAGACCTTGATCGGCGTGGGGTTGTTACTGCAGTTGAGTTGGGCAACTTCGCTGATGAAGCAAAGGTATTAGTTGCTGGGGTGGTGACTCATCGGCAACGCCCCGCTGCTGCGGGTGGGATTACTTTCCTCAGCCTTGAAGACGAGACGGGAATTGTCAACGTGGTGGTATCGCGGGGGTGTTGGGCCAGATTTCGGCCGGTGGTGGCCTCTGCTGCGGCATTACTTGTGAGCGGCCGCTTAGAACACAGCGTTGATGGAGTGATGAATGTGGTTGCAGAGAAGATTCAACTGTTGCCTGTTGTCGCTACTGCGCAATCTCGTGATTTTCGCTGACCAAAGCCCCCATCGCTGGCTATTCTGAAGACGTACACCACACAAAGACTTGGGCAGGTCATCAACGAACAATCAGAGAGGGCTACAGCATGCCAATTCATGGGTCACTTTTTCAGGAATACGCAGAAACTACGGGTCAAGACCCGTTTACAAATCAGAACAAAAAGATGCTCAAGGTGGCAATGCAGTACGGCCCGGTGATGGCCCGAACCGGATCCATGGTGGCCTACCAAGGCGACGTGAAATTTACCAACGCTGGGTCTGGCGGGATGAGCAAACTGCTGAAGTCAAAGATGACTGGCGAAGGGGTCGACATGATGACCTGCGAGGGGACGGGCGAGCTCTTTCTTGCTGACATGGCCTCTGAGATCCAGGTCATGTACCTAGAAAACGACATGATCTCTGTCAACGGGGCAAACGTTCTGGCTTTTTCTGCATCGATTGACTGGGATATTCATCGTGTGAATGTGGGTCGAGCATCCATGATGGCGGGTGGAATGTTTAACGTCTCGTTGCGCGGCACGGGCTATGTGGCAGTCACCACCAAAGGCGACCCGGTCGCACTTGATGTGAGCGGGGCAGCGACCTATGCGGATGCAGATGCCGTAGTGCTCTGGACCGCAGGGGTAATGATGGATGTTCGAGTTGATACTGGCGGAATCAAATCCATGTTGCGCGGAGGCACTGGTGAACTCATTCAGATGGCCTTTGGCGGACAAGGTTACGTTCTGGTTCAGCCCGCCGAGAGCGTGGTGAGCGGCGGCCACCAAGCCACTGCACAGTCCAAACCCAGTTCGCTCGGCGGCCTCAGCGGGCTGATCGGCACCTAAAATCTGCTTCGGCCACAGGTATCCCTATCCCTAGATGAGCTGATCGCATAAACTTAAGATTCTCTGCGGGCGGCCGATAGGAGTAAATGTGTTGCGCGCCCGAATGTCAACCTTCTGCCCCGATGGGGCGTTGATAAACAGATGACCCACTCGCCGAACTCTTCTGTTCAAAGACCCACCATGCGCGCGCGCTCGGTCCTTTGGGTTTCAGCAGTTGTTTCGGTTCCCGTACTCCTAGCCGGTGCGTTGCCTAGTAGCGCGTCGGCAATGGCTAGCTTTCCCGCCTCTGCTCATGCAGCGCAGACTGCGCACAAAGGCGGACCAGGTTCTGGGAAATCTTCCAATCAGGTTGATGTCCTGACAGCCACTCGTGAAGAAGTCACCCAGAAAATCCAGCAGCTCGATGCGCAGTATGCAGAACAACAAGCCGCAGTGGCCGACGCAGAGGTTGCCGTCGGGTTAGCAAATGAAGCTGTGGGCCGGGCACGGGCAAGGGTCACGCTGGCCGAGAACGAGGTGGAAATCGCTCGGCAGACGGTTCGGTCGTATGCCGTCGAGGCTTACATCACGCCACCGGCAGAAGATGCACTTCGGGTTCTCTCAGTCGGCCAATCCGATGATGCTTCCTATGCCAACGAGGTCATCAAAATCATGGCTGACGACCGCCACAAAGTGGTCGATATTTTGGTTGGCAAGCGTAAGATCGCCGCCGACGAGTCAGCCACTGCCGATGCTGCAGCTGCGGCTGCAGCTACTCAAGTGGCAACACAGCAGGCTCAGCTTGGTGAGTTAGAAGGAATCCGATCAGAGCAAGAGTCTCTTGCCAACGAACTTGACGATCGCTTAGATGCAGCCTTGGCAGAGGCAGCTGCGTTGGCCGAGATTGACCGTCAGATGGCAGCAGAACTTGCTGCGCAAGAAACTGCGCTTCGAAAGGCTGCGGCAACGCCGTCTCCTCGGGTACAAGATGTCGCAGTTCCTGCGGGTGCAGCGCCGGAAGGCACAGTTCCCTCAAACGGAACATCTCCAACAGGGCCCCCGTCAACAGGTGCAGGTCCTAGTGGCCCAGCTCCTACGTCGCCGGCACCCACCTCCCCTCCACGAACAGTTCCTCCATCGCCTCCACCATCACCGGGAGTGAGCGTAACTTCTGTGGGTGGAATCACCGTCAATGTTGCCATTGCCGACCAGATCAGAGGGCTGCTCAACGCCGCAACCGCGGCGGGGTTCAACCTTCGCGGGGGTGGTTACCGAAGCTCTGCCGCGCAGGTTGCGACCCGTCGAAACAACTGCGGCCCCAGCTACTACGACATCTACCAAAAACCCGCATCGCAGTGCAGTCCGCCAACTGCAATACCCGGACGTTCAATGCACGAACAAGGTAGGGCTATCGACTTCACCTCTGGTGGCGCATTGATTACCTCTAGGTCCAACCCCGCCTTTGTGTGGTTGAGTCAGAACGCCAGCAGGTTTGGTATGTATAACCTGCCCTCTGAACCCTGGCACTGGTCCACCAACGGCAACTGAACCTGGCCGGCGAGTTACCTTGACCGGCGACTGAACCAGTGCCGTTCTGCCGGCTTGCCGGGTGGTGGCGGCCGAGTTGAGCCAGTGTGTGACCGCCGGTGTGTGACTGCCGTTGTGTGACTGACGGTGTGTGACTGAGCTGTTACTGACGGATCTTCGAGAGCAGCCGCAGCATCTCTAGGTAGAGCCAGACCAAGGTCAGGATGAGACCGAAAGCTGCGTACCAGTCCATATAGGCCGGCAGGT
>WLJI01000149.1 GCA_009701845.1 Actinomycetota bacterium | reverse complement strand
CCAAAACTGATCTACTAGTTACCAAATCTGCTGTCTACAAAAATGGGAGAACACATGTTGAAAACTGGTGATACTGCACCCGACTTTTCCTTGCTTGATCAAACTGGCGAGAAGGTCACGCTGTCGGAGTTGTTGAAGGCTGGCCCTGTAGTGCTGTTCTTTTACCCCAAGGCAATGACCACGGGTTGCACCAAGGAGTCTTGCCACTTCCGTGATCTCGCCGGAGAGTTTGCCGAGCTGCATGCTCAGCGAGTGGGGATTTCGGCTGACACGGTAGATAAGCAGGCAGCCTTCGATAGTAAGCACACCTTGGGTTACCCGCTGCTCTCTGACCCTGACCGCGCAGTGGCAGCTGGGTTTGGCGTGAAGCGCCCCGGTCCAATTATGAACAAGCGTGCGACCTTTGTGATCGGCGCTGACAGAAAGATTCTTTCTGCCATGAGCTCTGAGCTCAATATGGATCTTCATGCTGATGAAGCACTTACGGTGCTGCGCTCAGCAGCGGCCTGACTTTGATTGAGGTGTCCGAGATGCGGGCGCTCGTGAACGATCCGCAGGTGACCTCGGTCAACCGGCTGCCTATGCGCAGCTCGGGCTGGCTCTGCGACAGCGTTGATCAAGCGCGCCTTGCAGGAGATAAGCCGCTGAATTCGCAAACGCAGAGCTCAAGTTGGCAGATCAGCCTGGACGGAAGCTGGCAGTTTCGACTGCTCGACAAACCCGAGGATCTCACGGCTGAGCTGCTCACGGGCAGCACCGCTGCTGCCGACTGGCACTCGATTCAGGTGCCTGGGGCGTGGACTCTTCAGGGCCCGGACTCCTCAATCGGTGATGGTCGGCAAGCATTTGAAGCTCCTCACTACACCAACGTCATCATGCCCTTCGATGCCGATCCGCCGGCAGTGCCTGCACAGAACCCGACAGGTGTTTACCGGCGAGTTGTGAGCGTTCCAAAGCACTGGAAGAAGCGTCGCATCGTCTTGCGCGTGGGCGCTGCAGAGTCAGTAGTCCAAGTATTTGTGAACGGCGAGTTTGTGGGTGGAGGAACAGATAGCCGTTTGCCAAGCGAGTTTGATCTGACGCAATTGATGAAGTCTGGTCGCCCCGTGCAACTCGCATTGGTGGTGACAAAATGGTCGGCTCAGACTTGGCTCGAGGATCAGGATCAGTGGTGGCACGGGGGTCTTCAAAGATCTGTTCATGTGTACTCCACGCCGATCAATCACCTTCAGCAGGTCAAGATTCTGCCGGGCTTGCAGCCGCTGACGAAGGGGTCTCGCAAACAGCCACCTAGCGCGGTGAGCGCTGTTGCCTCTCGGCAACCGCGAACAGGAACCCTGCATGCAGAAATGCTGGTTGAAGGCCCAGCAACTCGCGAGCCTGGCTGGACCGTAGAATTTAGCGTTGAAGAACTTGGCCAATCGAGGCGCGTCAGGGCAACGAGTCGGCAACAGGCTGTGCCCGTATGGGATGCAACGAATGAGGCAGCACAACTCATTGGTGGAATGTTTGTTGAGCCGGGGCTCGTGCGTTGCCAGCTCGAGGTGCCGAAGATTCGGGCTTGGTCCCATGAGTCCCCCCAGCTCTACCGAAGCCTCGCTGTGCTTCGGGATCCTGTAGGAAATGTTGTGCACGTGCACGCCGCCAAGGTTGGTTTTCGCTCGGTAGAAGTAGCGAACAACGAGTTACTCATCAACGGCGAAGCGGTGCTCTTACACGGCGTGAACTTGCATGAGCATCACCCGGATCTTGGTCGGGCGGTGACGGAGGAACTCACGCGTCAGGACCTTCAGATGATGAAGGCCCACAACCTCAATGCAGTGCGCGCTGCGCATTATCCCCATGACGAACACCTTGCAGAGCTTTGTGATGAGCTTGGTTTGTATCTCGTAGATGAGGCCAATGTTGAGTCTCACGCGCGGCAACGCTCGCTCTGTCATGACCCGAGGTTTAGTAGTTCGATTCTTGAGCGCGTGCAACGAATGGCGCAGCGTGATGCGCATCATGCGTGCATCATTGCGTGGTCACTCGGCAACGAGTCAGGTGACGGTGCAATCCATGAAGCTGCAGCTTCTTGGTTGCGCAGGTACGACCCAACGCGCCCAGTTCAGTATGAGGGGCCACTCATGCATGATCTCTTTGCAGAGGCTCCTGCAACAGACATCGTGTGCCCGATGTATTCATCCATCGACGAGATCCGCTCGTGGGCCGCAAGTAGCAAGGACCAGCGCAGACCTCTCATTCTGTGCGAGTACTCCCATGCCATGGGCAACTCGAACGGTTCTCTTTCTGATTACTGGGATGCCATCGAATCAACCCATGGTTTGCAGGGCGGGTTTATTTGGGAATGGCTTGATCATGGTCTGCGCAGAACCGATAGCAGTGGGGCAACCCTGTATGGCCCTGATGGGTCGGTGAGTTGGGGCTACGGAGGAGACTTCGGCGATCAACCCACGGACAACAACTTCATCTGCGACGGTTTGGTCTCTGCTGACCGCACTGCGCACCCTGCACTTGACGAGGTGCGCCATATTGGCCGACCCGTAAGAGCGAGTTGGGTTCTTTCTGGAGCTGGGTCTTCTGCGGCTGGGTCTTCTGCCGCTGGGTCGAAAATGCTGCGCGTTGAGCTCAGGAACGCCCGCTGGTTTTCGGGCCTCGAAGACCTGAAAACTTCTTGGCAGCTACTTGCCGACGGCGAAGTTATCGACTCAGGAACTTTGGTGCTGCCCGTCATGGCGCCTAGGAAATCCCTACAGGTCAAGCTTCCGATTCGCCCTGCAGTCACCTCGAAGTTGCCTCTTGGAACCGAGCTCCACCTCAACTTGATCTGGACCCAAGCAGGTCGTACGCCGTGGGCAACCGCAGGTTCAGAGGTTGGCAGAGAGCAGCTCAGCCTGACAACGACCACACATCCGCAGTTCGTGCCGCGAGCGCAACGCCGCTGCGTTGCCATCCAAGCAAGCGAAGATTTTGGTGGCTCTGTTCAACAGATCGCCGAGATTGATTGGAAGCCGACTATCTTTCGGGCGTTGACCGACAACGACGGACTACGTCAGGGCTGGATGCGTGGCCTTGTTGGGGGACTGCACCGCTGGGTCGAGGTTCAGGGCGTTGACCGCTGCGTCTGGAAGCCCGGTGTTGAACGTGTTCGACACAGTGGCAGCGACACCCTCAGGACCTCTTCTGGTGAGCTCGTTGCGCCAGGAGTCGATGATGCCATCAAGGTGATCCGAAAGGCTCGGGTGCAAGCAGACGGGTGGACGCAACTCTCGATCGAGATGGGGCTTCCGGCAGCGCTACACGACTCGCTGCGTGTTGGCGTGGAACTTCTGCTTCCAGCCGAGCCTTCATCTGCTGAACACGATGGTGCTTGGGAACAACTGCAGTGGGTTGGCAACGGGCCAGGTGAGAATTATTCCGATCGTTGTTCAGCGGCAACGCTTGGGCATTGGACCTCAACCGTGACTGATCAGTGCGAGGACTATGCGCTGCCTCAGGAGCACGGCCATCGGCAGCATCTTCGCTGGTTGTCGCTGACCCAAGCACTACCAACGGGCCGCACGGGGCGCAGGTCTCGGCGAGGTCTGCTGGTAGTTGCTGAACCACATCGCGTTCCTGGCTTGAGCGGTTTGCAGTGGCCCGGGTTTTCTACAAGACATCACAGCGATGAGGAACTCTGGGCAGCGCGTCACACGAGTGATCTCGCTTCTGGGCCGGGCCGCTCAACCTACTTGTATCTTGATGCTGCGCAGCGTGGTCTAGGGACTGCTTCGTGTGGGCCAGACACGCTCAGTAAGTACCAGCTGCGTGCAGGTCGTTATCAGGTCTCCGTGTGGTGTCGATATTTTGACCCGTCTAGCGATGACCCACAAGAACTGGTTCGCAGTATCAGAGCAGCAGTAGAGGCTGATCGCTAGCGAAGTTGTGCCGCGGCCTCGAGCAACTGCTCATGAAAATCAGGGTGAGCAATCTCGGCAAGCGCCAGTGCACGCTCATGCACCGTGCGGCCTTTTAGTTCCGCCGCACCGAACTCGGTGATGATCGTGTCGACCTGATGCCGCGGAGTGGTCACTGTCATATGGGGGCCCACGTTGCTCAAAATCCTTGAGGTGCGAACGCCATCGACCATGGTTGAGGATCGCAGACAGAGTAGCGAGCGGTCATCGTTTTGCAGCCCTGCGCCAGCAAGAAAATCCTCGTGGCCGCCTGTTCCGGAATACTGCCTACCGTTGATGGTGTCAGCAGCAACTTGGCCCAGTAGGTCGACTGCTGTTGCGCCATTGATGGAAATGAAATTGTTGTTTTCCGAAATCACATCGGTTGAGTTCACAACTGAAACAGGTAAAAATCGGACATCTTCATTGTTGTCGAGCCATGTGTACAGCTCGGGCGTTCCGGCAGCGAAAGTGGTTACTGAGAAGCCATCGAACTCGCCCTTATTGAGGTTCGAGACCTTGCCTGCCTGATGTAGGCGCATGAGGCCGGTGGTGAACATCTCGGAATGCACCCCGTAGCCGCCGCCTGGAGCATCACAGAGTTGCGAGGCAATCAACGACGGGATTGCTCCAATCCCCGTTTGCAGGGTTGCCCCATCTTGGATGTAGCGCCCCGCATGGGTTGCAATCGCTAGATCGATCTCATCAGAGGGTGGCTCAGCTAGGTCAACCGGAGCTGCTTGGCTTTCAAAGATCACGTCGATCTCATCAAGGTGGAGTCGGTGAGGGTGATCCGGCATGATTCCGAATGTGCGCGGGTAGAGCGGTGAGTGCTCAACGATCAAGAGTCGATCGGGGTCGGCCCCTGCCTGATGAAAGGCATCAAGAGTTGCTCCGGCATGCAACGAGAAACTGCAGTATCCGTCTGCGTCGGGTGCCGAGGCAGCGGTTGCGAGCACACGCGGAGCTAGCTTTTCAAGGATGGGGCCAAATCTACGAAAGTCGGCCGGCACGTACTGAATGTCTGCGCCTGCATCGCGCAACATGCGTTCTGCTGGGCCAAAGAACCCGCTGCGGAAGTGAACCGCTGGCTGCATAAACACTGCGTATAAGTCGGTGAGCAACGCACCTGAAACTTGCAGGTCGACCCAATCGGTTCGCTCGCCGAGCGCGTGCAAGAACGCATTGGGGTGTGCAGGTCCGAGTCCAACTGCAAGGTTGTCGGTGGGAGTGAGAAACGCAGCGGCCTCTGACGCTGATTGAACCCGAAGAGCAGCCATGTTGAATCCCCTGTTCGTTGTGCTCACCTTGTGTGCAACACAGTGAACTGAGACCGTAGTACCCGTTGTGGGCGTTGGGGGAGGCGGAGTCTTTGGCTCTCGAATTAATCCCTTGAAAACGCTGCAAATCAGACGGTTCCAAGCGATTTTGCAGGGTAACTGAAGCAGTCCCGATGTCCGCTTGTGACCAAAAACAGCGGTTCGTATTCAAAAACTGGGGCGTATTCGGGGCGATAGATCGAATGCTTCTCCGGCCGCTGCCAGCGCGGCCGCGCCGCATACACTTCGAACGTGAACACGGAGGCGAACAGCACATCGAAGCGGTCGACGTTCCGCCACGACGCGTCGGCAGGCCTCGTGCTCGGCCTCCAGTCCGTCCCCGACGGTTTGGCAACCGGGCTCCTAGCCGGGGTGAACCCGCTGGCCGGCCTCTACGGCTACATGGTCGGCACGGTGTCGGGTGCGTTCTCCACGAGTTCCAGCTTCATGGCCGTCCAGGGGACGGGCGCCATGGCGATGCTGGTTGCGGACGTGGCCGTCTTGCGGGAGTCGAGCAGTCCCAGCCGCGCACTAGTTACTCTCTCGGTGCTCACAGGGATCGCCATGCTGGTCGCTGGTCTCTTGAAGCTCGGATCCATGCTGCGGTTCGTGTCCAACGCCGTGATGGTGGGGTTCATCAACGCCGTCGGCGTCAACATCGTCCTCGGCCAGCTGGCCAACCTGACTGGCTACTCCGCAGACGGGCCGAACCGGGTGGTGCGGGCCGTCAACACGTTCCTTCACCCCGGGCTGCTTGACGGCCGCACACTCGCGGTGGGACTGTGCACCGTTGCGCTCATTGTTGTGTTGGAACGGACGCCGCTCCGTTCGCTCGGTCTGGTCGTAGCCGTCATTGCCACGTCCGCCTCGGTGCACCTGCTCGGCTGGGAGCAGGTGGCGACGCTCAACGACTTGGGCGTTACGCTGTCCGGGCTTCCCCGGCCGGAGCTCCCCTTGCTCAGCGTCGTGCCGGCGCTGCTGGTCCCGGCGGTGTCGCTCGCGTTCGTGGGGCTGGTCCAAGGCGCGGGCATCTCGGCCAACTTCTTGAATG
>WLJI01000148.1 GCA_009701845.1 Actinomycetota bacterium | reverse complement strand
TCAGTCGCAACTCTTCATCAAGGTGATCGCCCACGGTTGCGAGCACCGACCAGATGCGGACACTCGCTGGGTCTCTGCCTGCACGTTCTGCGCCACGCCGCACTGCAGCAACGCTGCGCTCAAGCGCGTCGTCTGCAAAAAAAGTATGCAGAATCACTCCGTCGGCCAGGCTGCCAGCGAACTCCAAGGTGCGCTCGCCGATAGCGGTGAGCATCACCGGAATTTCCTCATTGAAAGAGGGGTCAAGGCACAGCATTGGGTAGTTGCCTGCGGGGCCGTCATGGCCAAAGACCATTTCTCCTCGCCACAACCTGCGATACAGGTCAATGGCATCTGCCATCTGCGCCATGGTGATATGCGGCAAGCCCATGATGTCGAACAGTGCATCAAACCCTCGACCAAGGCCGAGCGCAAAGCGGCCTTCAGTGAGGCGATGCATGGTCATGGCAAAGGTCGCAGTGACCAGCGGGTGACGAGTGTTGTGATTCGTTGCGGCGGTTGCAATGCCGAGGGTGGTGCTGACGGCCCCTGCCGCGCCGCTGAGCGCAGTTGCGTCTTTGGTATTGAACCGCTCCGAAATGAATGCGGTTCCCAATCCAAGTGCTTCTGCTGCATGGCACTCAGCGATCAAGTCTCGTGGTGTGCCTGAATGACCAGCCAAGGTATAGAAACCGAGCTCGCAGCATTGTGCCTGCTGAGCTTGCTGTGCTTGCTGTGTCTGCTGAGCTCGCGAGTCTGCCCGAATAGCGGGGGTGGCTGCCTTAGCTGGGTTTGAGGATTCAGGAAGGGTCATGTGCCAACTCACCCTAGGAGCGCTTGCTACCGCGTGCCAGCGGGCAATGTCAGGGTCCAACCCTGCGGATTCAGCGGAATGACGCAGGTATTTGCGGGCAGGGCAAGGCACGCGGCTGAACGAGACCAATGGGTATCAGGCCGAGTGGGAACAACAAAGTCAGTGGAACGCATCACAACAATCAGGATCAGAAGCGCAACGCGAAGAATCGACAATGCCTTGAGCTTTGGTCGTGCCGCAACCAGCCCGATTAGGACGGCTGCGATGGGCAGCACCGTATAGCGGTCGGGGAGGGCGGCAGCTGACGGGCCGAGAGCCAAGAACCCGGCGGCCACTGAGGCCGCTGCTGTATACAGGATTGCCGCGGAGAATTCCCAGCGAAGGCCCGTAAGAACAATGACGGCCCATGCAGAAGCGCTCAGCACCACAACTACCAGGATTGCTGCGGGCACCCCTTGACTCCAACGGTTATCCACTGAGCCGGCCCCGAGTAGCAGTGAGCCAAACACCTTCTCAAACCCTGCTCGAATCAAGGGCGTGCCGATCGGAACCGAACCGTTTTTTCGGTCTTGAGTGAGATACACGCACAGTTGAACCAGCGCAGTGCCGTACCAAATTCCCAGAAGAATCTTTGAATGCAGTGAACGCGTCCGAAGAACTCGAAACGCCATAGCCGGGGCAAGCACCAGACCAGCTAGTCCGCTGAGAACTAAAAGCGGCACAGCGAGTAGTTCCGCACTGCGGCCGAGGCGCGTTGTTGGGTCACCGGCCAGCGAGGTGAGTAGTAGAGCAACCCCGCACCACCACAGCGTGCTGTTCAGGGCTAGGTGTACTTCGGTAAGTCGAGGAATGAGTAACAGCAATCCAAAGAGCAGCACTCGCTGTGCATAAGCCGGGATCAGCCCAGCGAAACGTGTGGACAACAACAGTGAACATGAACCGACTGCTACCAGCGCCGAGCACAAGGCGAATACCACAGGGGTCCAACTCAACGGCAACAGCGTGGCAAGGCCTGCAACGAGTCTGGGCAGCAGGTGGATGTATCCGTTATAGGGATCCATGATGGCGCCAGCGCCACTACTCAAACTCTGCAGCAAGAAGACAACTCCATCTTCGGCATACAGCCCCGGGGTACTCACAGCTGTTGGCCGTCGCAGGAGCGTCAGCAGTAGGCCGGCAAATCCAATACATATCCCGGTAACTACGGGGTGAATTGGTTGGAACTGCTTGAGCGCTGTGCTCTGAGTCGACGCCCAACTCGCCACGGGCCGAACCTTGGCAGTCTGGTCTTCAGCGGCGGCACCTGAGTCAGCAGTCACGGTGAGTCAGTCTTGTCCACAATCGCATTGTTGGCGACACGTTGTGGGCATCTGTGCACGCGAGCGCACAGCAATGTGCAAAGTTGGTGGACGCTGCCAATCTTGCTGGACTAGTTTCTGGACACATGTCCAGTTCTGCTATTGCCCCGTTGAGAGAGCGCTCCATACTCGGCGCGTCAACGGCCACGGCACAGCCACTTGACTCACCCGAGCCAACGCGTAGTGGCCTGTCAGCCAAGCAGAGTCGAACCGTTGAGAGCCTGATAGGTGCCGCAGTTGAGGAGTTGCGCTTCGGTGGCTACGAGCACCTGACCGTGCGAAACGTGGCGCGGCGAGCTGGGGTAGCGCCGGCCACGGCGTATACCTATTTCACATCGCGGGAGCATCTAGTGACCGAGGTTTTCTGGAGGCGATTGTGGGCCTTGCCGGAAACGCCCGTGGACCGTCGCCGCAGCGCGGCGAACCGGGTGAGTGCAACCATGAGCGACCTGTCTCTGCTTGTTGCCGACGAACCAGAGCTCGCCTCTGCCTGCACTGCGGCCATGCTTGCCACCGACGCCGAGGTGGCCTTGTTGCGAGACCGGATCGGCGCAGAGATGCGCCGGCGGTTGAGTACGGCGCTGGGCGATCAAGCAGATCCCGATGTCTTGGGAACTTTGGAGTTTGTCATCTCGGGTGCGCTGATGCATGCCGGAGTTGGCCATCTGACCTATTCCGAGTTGCCGGGGTATCTCGCCCGCGCAGTTCAACTAGTGGTTCCCGGAGTAACAAAATGACCATTGAGTTCGATCCCTATTCCTATGAGTTCCACGAGGACCCGTACCCCATCTATGAGCGTCTTCGCGAAGAGGCGCCGCTGTATCACAATGCCGAGATGGGGTTCTGGGCTCTCTCCCGGCATGCTGATGTGATTGAGGGATTTCGAGATGTCACTCGCCTGTCTTCCTCTCACGGAGTGTCGCTCGACCCCATGGCATCTGGGCCGCATGCCTATAAGACGATGTCATTTCTTGCCATGGACCAACCCATGCACGGCCGCATGCGCGCTCTGGTCTCTCGCGGCTTCACTCCCCGCCGGGTCGCCCAACTTGAACCGCGAATCAGAGAAATCGCCCGGGGATACTTGGCCAAATTGCAAGACGGTGAGCCCTTTGACTTCATCAAGGATTTTGCAGGTCGTCTTCCCATGGATGTCATCTCTGAGCTCATCGGCGTTCCCGTTGAAGACCGTGACGAGTTGCGCATCAAGTCAGACCTGTTGGTGCATCGTGAAGAAGGAGTGCAGGATGTTCCCCCCGAGGGGATTGCTGCAGCTATGGACCTTGTGGTCTATTACTCAGAGATGTTGGCTGAGCGCCGTGCACGCCCAACAGACGATCTCACCTCGGCTTTGCTTGCAGCCGAGATCGATGGTGACCGCCTCAACGATGATGAGATCATTGGTTTTTTATTTTTGATGGTGGTGGCTGGCAACGAAACCACGACCAAATTGTTGGGCAACGCTTGGTATTGGGCTTGGCGAAACCCTGAGCAGGGGAGCAAAGTGTTTGCTGATCCGTCCAAGATCCCTACATGGGTTGAAGAGACCCTTCGCTACGACACCTCTACGCAGCTCTTAGCAAGAATCACGACCTGCGATATTGAGATCCATGGGGGAGTGATCCCCGAAGGTGATCGGGTCGTCTTGTTAGTCGGATCGGCAAACCGCGACCCACGGGTGTTTAACAATCCAGACTCCTATGACCTTGACCGGCCAGAGCCGTTGCCTCAGATTGCCAGCTTTGGTTTTGGCCGCCATTTCTGTTTGGGAGCCTCATTGGCTCGGCTTGAGGCTCAAGTTGCACTTCAAGAACTGGTCTCTGCCGTCTCGAGCTACGAGATCGACCCAGCAGCGACACAACGGGTTCACTCGGTCAACGTTCGCGGCTTCGCCTCACTGCCCAGCACCGTCAACCTAAGACCCGAGCCCCTTCCTGTTTCCCCGATTACCACTGGAGCGCACTGATGCCTCGTTTTGCCCCTCACCCCGACCGCCGCGCAGCAGTAGTGACCGGAGCATCCTCTGGGATTGGCCGAGCAACTGCAGTAGCGCTTGCAGCAGCTGGCCACCCTGTCGTACTCGGCGCTCGGCGGGTTGAGCGATGTGAAGAGATTGCTGCGGCAATTCGTGCCGATGGTGGAGAGGCGTTGGCTTTGCCATTGGACCTCACCGATACCGAATCGATCGCTGCGTTTGCCGACGTTGCCATGGCCAAGCTCGGTCCCATCGAGATTCTGGTTTCGAACGCCGGTGATGTGCAGCCCATTACGGCAGTCGGTGCTCGGCCCGATGAGTTTGCTCGGCAACTGCAGGTCAACCTGCTCGGCGCGCAGGCCCTGGTTCATTACTTGGTTCCGCCGATGATTGAGCGATCACGCGGGGATGTTGTATTTGTTACCTCAGAGGTTGCCCTCTCGCCACGTACTCACATGGCTGCCTATGTTGCATCCAAGTCGGGCCTTGAGGGTTTTGCGATGGCAATGGCTATGGAGGCCGAGGGTACGGGTGTGCGAGTGGGCATCGTGCGGCCGGGGCCATCCTCTACTGAGCAGGGCTCAACTTGGGACGCGTCAAAGATTGACGAGTTAATCGAATCCTGGACGCACTGGGGTTTGATGCGGCACAGCGGCTCACTCTTGCCCGATGGTCTCGCCGATGCAGTCTTGGCCATGGTCAGCGTGCCGAAAGGTACGAGATACGCAGTACTCGAGGTCCAGCCTGAGGCGCCAGTGTCAATAACTCAAAGGGGTAACTCATGACCACAACTTCTGTTCCACAAAAGGTTTCGGGTGACGACGGCAACACCGGGCATCTTGAGGAGCTGCGCAGCGATCCCATCGGCCTGATGCAGCGTGTACGAGACGAATGCGGAGACATCGGCGAGTTCCGACTAGCCGATAAACAAGTTGTGTTGCTGAGTGGTGCCGAGGCCAACTCGGTGTTCTTTCGTGCATCGGAAGACGAACTCGACCAGGCTGCGGCCTACCCCTTTATGAAGCCCATCTTTGGCGAGGGCGTGGTGTTTGATGCATCGGCCGAGCGCCGCGGCGAGATGCTGAAGAATCAGTCCCTACGAGACAAGTTCATGCGGGGCCATGCAGAGAAGATCGCCAGCGAGGTTGAGCGCATGGTGGCCAACTGGGACGACGAGGGTGAGATCAACCTTCTTGAGTTCTTTGCGGAACTCACCATCTACACCTCTACCGCATGTCTCATCGGTCAGAAGTTTCGTGAAGAACTTGATGTTCGCTTCGCTGAGCTGTTTCACGGCCTTGAGCAGGGCACCGACGCGCTCGCGTTCGTTGACCCCTACATGGACATTGAGAGTTTCCGAGCCCGAGATGCGTCACGTGTCGGACTCGTCATCTTGATCGAAGAGATCATGGAGAAGCGCTTAGCCGCGCCCACCCCAGACAAAGACGATATGGATCTGCTTGATGTGATGTTGTCGGTGCGCAACGCCGACGGCGCGCTTCGCTTTAGTGCGCACGAAGTGACCGGCATGTTCATCTCGTTGATCTTCGCCGGCCATCACACCACTGCTGGCACTGCGTCATGGACGCTGATCGAACTGCTGCGCCACCCAGATTTGATGGACTCAGTCAACGCCGAACTTGATGAGCTCTTTGCCGATGGATCATCAGTGAGTTATCAGGCACTGCGAGAGATTCCCTTATTAGAGTCCTGCCTGAAGGAGTCATTGCGGCTGCACCCCCCACTGATTCTGCTGCTCCGGCTCGCCTTAGAAGAGTTCGAAGTTGAGGGAGTCAACATCGATGCCGGCAAGCTAGTTGGGGTGTCGCTCAGCGTCTCGAATCGCCTTCCCGAAGCCTTTGCAGACCCTGATGAATATGACCCCTATCGGTATATGGAACCCCGCCGGGACGACATCGAAAATCCCTGGAACTGGATTCCGTTCGGCGCCGGTCGGCACCGTTGCATTGGCGCAAACTTTGCAATGATGCAGCTCAAGGCAATCTGTTCGGTGCTCTTACAGGACTGGACCTTTGAGCTGAGTCAGCCTCCCGAGAGTTACCGCAACGACCATGCCCGCATGGTGGTGCAGTTGGCTCAGCCCTGTTCGGTCAAGTACCGCCGCAGGGTTCGAGAGCCACAGCAAGAGGCGGGTGTGTGATGGCGGAGCCAGTGGGCTTGCAGGTTGAGATCAATCTGGAGTTCTGCCAAGGCCACGGAGTCTGCGAATCAGAG
>WLJI01000147.1 GCA_009701845.1 Actinomycetota bacterium | reverse complement strand
GTCCCAGCCGAACTGTTCAACCATCGAAGCTGCACGCTCGCGACCCTCCCCGACCCGGCCCCGAACAGCAGGGCGTAGCAACAGCCACAACAACAACAGAAGTCCCACAGCCCCGAGCACCTCAAGCGAGGCAGGGAACAGTTTTGCGAATCTGCCCGAGTACTCATATGGCTGCTCACCGCCAACGAGTCCGACCGTAACTGCCCACAAGGAGTCACCCAGATTTATGGCAGGCGACAGCGTGCCCTGCTGCGCCCAAAGCGCAATCAGCCCATAGACGTAAACCAACAACAGAAACCGAGGGATGGAGCGAGCAACTCGAATCAACGAGGGCGGGTCAGCAAGACCAGTGAACTCGTTTCGGGTGAGCAGCAAAATCACGATCATGGTCAGCGATGCCGTCAAGGCAACCGCCTCACCACCGCGAGCCAAGCTGAACCCAGCAGAGAGCACAAACAACACCAGAGCCAAACTCCATGCCCGGCGCTTACCCCTCAGCAGCTGTCCCGATAACAACACCATGCATGAGCCGATTCCTACCGAGAGCACTGCGTTGTCGAGCACGAGCGGCAAAGGAGAAATCAGCTCGTCGAGCAACAAGGTTCGTGCACTAATGGCCGGGACAGCGCTCAGCATGGTCAGCACGCCAACGATGGTGGTCAGCAGAGCAACTACCCGAACCAAACCAGACAGGCGAACTGCTGCTACCTGTGCTCCTGCCAACGCACTCGTGGGTAACGGCGCAGTGGGAACCAGCGAAGATCTGCGGCTTGTGCCTTGTTGAGCGGCCTGAGTTGAGCGCATGGTGGGAAACAAGATCACGTCGCGAATCGAACTCGACTTGGTGAGCAACATCACAAGACGATCGATACCGATTCCGAGACCTCCCGTAGGCGGCAGACCACGATCCAAGGCCTCGACGTAACTCTGATCAAGTGAACTGCTCACGCCGGTCGGCTCGCCTGCGGTGTCAGCCGATGAACGCTCATGGGCAAACCGTTCGCGCTGCTCAACGGGATCATTCAGTTCGCTGTAGGCATTCGCTAGCTCCATGCCGCCGACGATCAGTTCGAAGCGCTCGGTGACCCAGGGATCACTCCTGCAGCGCCTAGCCAAGGGGGACGTCTCAACAGGGTGATGCGTCACGATGGTTGGAGCAATCAGTTTGGCCTCAACACGATCATCGAACACTGCGACTAGGCACTTGCCTGCGCCCCAAGCCTGGTTGTACCCAATTCCTAAACGGCCCAGAGCCGCCTGCGCCTCGGTCGGGTCCATCTTGGCTTCGATTTCCTCACCTGTGTGTTCGAAGACCAACTCAGACATAGACGCTTGACGCCAGGGAAGCGCTAGGTCGATCTGAGTACCAACCGGCAGTTGCACAACTGTTGAACCCAGAGCAGCTAGAGCTGCTTCAACAACTAGGTGTTGAGCAAGCTCCATCATGTCGGTGTAATCGGCATAGGCCTGATACACCTCGAGCATCGTGAACTCGGGATTGTGTTTTGAGCTCATCCCTTCGTTACGAAAGACCCGGCCTAACTCGAACACGCGGTCCATACCGCCGATCACAAGCCGCTTCAGAAATAACTCGGGTGCGATTCGCATCATGAGGTCTTGGCCCAACGCATTGTGTCGAGTCACAAATGGACGCGCTGTTGCTCCGCCGGCATCGGCTGCAAACACTGGGGTTTCCACTTCAAGAAAACCCCGAGCCTCAAGGGCAACTCTGATCCCAGAGATTGCTTGCGAGCGGCGGGTGAACACTGAGCGGCTGTGCAGATTCTCCATGAGGTCTGCCTCACGATGCCGCGATCGGTGCTCCATCGGCCTTGGACGGCCTCGCTTGTCGCCAGGACTGACGAGAGAAGTTGAGAGCAACTCAAACCCTTGCACCCGAACAGACAGTTCCCCCGATGCACTTGAAACAACCTCACCGCTCACGCCGATGAGATCTCCCCGATGGGGTGGCTCTTGCCGTGGGGAAGCCTCGCTCAATATCTGCAACGTGGCGCCACCGGACTCAAGTGTGGCGAACCAGATCCCACCATGATCGCGAACTAGTGCGACTCTGCCAGTGAACCTGACGCTGTCGTTTGTTGCTGCGGATGCTGGAAGTTTGGGGTACCGAGTACGTACTTGCGCGATTGAGATCGTCGAATCAAAGCGAGCTGGGTACGGGTCGATGCCAGCGCATCGCATGCTTTCAAGTTCAGCCAACCTCGAAGCACGCCAACTGACGTTCGACCGAGGCCTGTCATTCACGCTCAGACACCCAAAAAAACTGGCACCCGGCTCTTTGGCCGCCCAATAATGGCCTGATCACCCTGAACTAAAACTGGCCGCTGCAACAACGCCGGGTGCTCTAGCAAAACCGCTAGCACTTGCTGCCGGCTTTGCACCATGGCTTCGGTCAATCCCAACTTCTTGAAGTTGGCATCACGGCGAACTAGGTCCGTCGGCGGATCCTCAAGCTTGTCCAAAATCTCGTTGAGTTGTTCCTCGCTCGGGCGCTCAGCCTTGAGCATGTATTTCACGACTCGATAATCAACTCCCGCTTGTTCGGCAACCTCGACTGCATATTTCGACGTGCTGCATCCCGGGTTATGAAAAATCGTTACCTGACTCATGCTCGCAAAGCTAGCTTGCTGCTCAGACCGCTGCTCCCAACGCACTACCCTCGGCCAATGCCATCGGCCACTCCCCCACCTGCAGTTCAAGGCGGCGGCAGTCAAGGCGGCCCGATATCACATCACCACGCGGAAGCCGCAGCGACTCCGCTCGGATTAGGCGCCGCACTCGTCGCGGTCTGCGCGTGGGGCCTAGGGAACACCATCATTGCCGCGGTTCCCATGACCGGCATGGCGATTGCCTTCTACCGACTTGGGTTTGCCGCGGTGATCTACACGGTCATCTTGTACAGCCGCGGTGGACGGCTCAGCAGTCGGAGCTTTCGTTTTGGATGGGAAGGTGGCATCGCATTCGGGGCCGATATCGCGGCCTTCTTCGTGGCAATTCACCTCACAAGTGTTGCCAACGCTACGACGATCAGTGCCCTGCAACCACTAGTCATCATTGGCTTTGCGGCCGTTATGTTCGGCGAGCGAATCCGAGCGCGGCACATCATCTGTTCAGTCATTGCAACAGCCGGTGTAGCCCTCGTTGCGTTCGGCGCAGCTCAAAGCGGAAAAGGCTTCGGTCTAGGAGACATCATGGCGGTGCTTGCCCTGTTCGCTTGGGCTTGGTATTTCATTGCTTCAAAGAAAGCCCGACGCCACCTAGATACTTTTGAATACATGACGGTGATGAATCTGGTGGCTTTCATCTTTGTCATCCCAATCACGCTGATCACTCAGGACCTCTTTCGAACCGAGAATCACCTCAGTTGGACCAACTCGCTGGCAATCCTTGCCATTGTGTTGGTACCCGGCTCGGGTCACATCCTCATGAACTGGGCGCACGCCCACACCACGTTGGTGCTGACCTCACTCATTACCCTTGCGATGCCAGTCATCGCAGCTCTCAGCGCTGCTCTCTTTCTTGATCAGTCTGTGAGCGCAGTTCAGGTCTTTGGCATTGCGCTTGTGCTTGTAGCACTGGCCTTCGTGATTATTTTGGACGCAAAAACTACTGCCGATGCCACAGAACCGGCACCCTAAATCCTGCGAAAGGGAGCGAAGAAGATGGCTGCAAGTAACGAGGACAATCGAACAACTCAGATCGTTCCTCCTTCGGCGGTGTATCGCGATGCATCTTTAGCTATTGAGGATCGGGTCAACGACCTCATCTCCTACATGACTCTGAGCGAGAAGCTCGCTCAGCTAGGCGGCGTCTGGTCAACCGAACTTCTCGGTGCCGACGGTTTTTCGGATGAGAATGCCGCTCGAATCATGCCGGATGGTACCGGCCAAGTCACTCGAATTGCTGCTTCAACTGGCCTTCGACCAGAGGGAATAGCACAGCTGCAGAACCAGATTCAGGCCTGGCTGATCAACCACTCACGCCTTGGCATTCCGGCCGTGATTCATGAAGAAGCTGTGGCTGGTTTCTGCGCTCGAGACGCCATGCAGTTTCCCCAAGCGATCGGCCTTGGTGCTACATGGGACACTGAACTGCTTGGCCACATCGCCGCTCATATCCGTAGCGAGATGCTTGCAGTCGGCGCCCGGCAGGCCCTCTCGCCGGTTCTCGACATTGCGAGAGACCCTCGTTGGGGTCGCGTCGAAGAGACCTACGGCGAAGACCCAATTCTTAGCTCTGCACTAGGGGTTGCCTATGTTCGCGGGCTGCAAGCCGATGCAAACGATGCAGCGGGTGGAGCAACACGAACCCACCTTCACCAGGGCGTGATCGCCACGGCCAAGCATTTTCTTGGGTATGGGCTCAGCGACGGTGGTCTAAACCACGGCCCGGTGCAACTTGGCCAGCGTGAGCTTCGTGAGGTTTTCGCCGAACCGTTTGCCGCCGTCATTCGAGACGCTCATATCGCGTCAATCATGAATTCTTACTCTTCGGTTGACGGACTTGCCCCGGCAGGTTCGCGGGCGCTTCTTACAGAACTGCTACGAGACGAACTCGGGTTTTCGGGCAGCGTGGTTGCCGACTACTTCTCGGTAGACATGCTTGTCACGCATCACAAAGTGGCACCCACCAAGGGTGTTGCAGCCGCCAAGGCATTACTCGCCGGGCTCGACCAAGAACTTCCCACCTTGGATTGCTACGCCGAGTTGCCTGCACTGATCAACGCAGGCATCGTGCCAGAAGCAGTTGTCGACCTGTCGCTGCGACGAGTACTGCGGCAAAAGTTTGCACTCGGCCTGTTTGAGAATCCGCTAGTCGATGCCTCTGCAGCCCCAGCCGCATTTGGAACTCCGGCCGGCAAGTCGTTGGCTCGCCGCGCGGCCCAAGAATCACTCGTCCTGCTCAAGAACGAGGGCATGATTCCCCTCGACCTATCGGCGATCACCAGCATTGCGGTGATCGGTCCCGCTGCAGATAATGCGCGACTTCTTGAGGGCGACTATCACTACCCAGCTCACCTCGAGCTTCTGTTTGATGCGTCAGCGCAATCAGAAGCCTCGGAACTCGCTCCGCACGCAACCGTGAGCGCAATTGGCGAATTCAGCCCAGGTCCGTATCTGCCACAGATCACCACTCCGCTTGCTGGCTTGCAGGATGCCCTTGCAGCAACTGCAGTTCAACTGCGCTTTGCGGCCGGTTGCGAGATCACCGGCGATGACTGCTCCGGCTTTGATGAAGCAGTTGCAGCAGCAGCCTCTAGCGATATTGCGGTGGTCTGTGTCGGTGGCCGCTCTGGTCTTACCCTTGACGCAACCGTTGGTGAGGCTCGAGATGCAACCGATCTAGGCCTCACAGGCATGCAACTCGAGTTACTCGCAGCAGTTCACGCAACCGGTACCCCCACGATTGCCATTGTTGTCTCTGGCAGAGTGCACACTCTGGCCTCGGTTGAGGCTGCGAGCTCGGCAACGCTGCTCGCATGGCTACCCGGTTGCGAAGGAGGCTCCGCAATTGCTGATCTCTTGCTTGGGGCTGTTGCCCCATCTGGGCGCTTACCAGTCAGCCTTCCGCGCTCCGAGGGTCAACTGCCTGTGCATTACAACCACCGATCAGGCGGTGGGCGCAGCAATTTTTGGGGTGAGTACACCGACTCACCTACTAGCCCGCTGCACCCCTTCGGCTTTGGTCTTTCGACTACAGAATTTAGCTACTCAGATCCAGTTTTTTCAGAGGGAAGCACCACCGAAGTCACCGTTGTGCAGGTGACAGTAACCAACACGGGTGCGTTGGATGCTGATGAAGTTGTGCAGTGTTACGTGCATGACGAGGTTGCCTCAGTAGCTCGGCCAGTTCGCCAACTCGTAGGTTTTGCGCGGGTTCCGATAAGTGCTGGGCAATCAAAGACTCTGCGTTTTGTGATCCACCCATCTCGCCTTGCCTTCTTTGACGAGCAGATGGAGTTTGTGTGCGAGCCCGGAGCGTTTCGCATCGAGATCGGTGGCTGCGCTGGTCACCCAAAGGTTGTGACCACCTGCGACCTAAGCGGAGATGTTGCCCAGTATCGACAAAGTGAAGTGATTGCAACGGTCATCGAACTGATCTGAGTTGATCTGATCTGTTCAGGCTGCCTCATGGTTCATCGCCAATGTGTTGCTTCGTTGTCACAGGGTGTTCCTAATATAGAACACATGTTCGATCCCGAAGAATCAGAACCAACTCACTCCAAAGTTGCTGACGCACAACCTGCTGTGTCTGGTCCCGCAGTTTCCGGTGGTGCTGTGTCTGATCCCGCTGTGTCTGGTGAGCCTGTGTCTGGTGCCGCTGTTTCTGGTGGGCCTGTGTCTGGTTTTGGGTTGGGTTGTGAGTTGGGTGTTGTTGCGCAGCAAGGTGCGAGTGGTCTTGTTGCGTTAGCAAACCTCGCTGCCGGTGTGGGCT